>CAMLSG010000135.1 GCA_946482635.1 uncultured Duganella sp. | reverse complement strand
TACGACACCGGTGCGGCGAATGGACTGCAGGGCAGTCACACCGTCTTGCTGCACCGGTGTCAGTATGGCACTGTGAAGAGCGTGCCAGTGGCGCATGGGAAGAGCTGAATACGTGAACGGCGATCCACCGTTCGGGTTGCAAGAGCCATCCCGCCGTGTTTGCTGGAACGAGTATATCAGTTCATTTGCTTTTTTCATATCAATCGTCATCCTCAAGCCGCCTGCTTGCGCGACATGCGCAATGCGAGCATGTGCGCGCAAGGACCTTTGTGCATGCGGTTGAACGTGAAGAAGTTGCACTGGCAGGCGCCATCGACGATGCGTTCGTCGGCATCCAGCCGCAGCATGACCTGGTACTGGCGGTCGCCTTGCTTGGCCTGCGCGCTCAGGCGAATGCTGCCGTCCGCAACTGCTTCCACTGCATGGCCGCTCATTGCGTGGAGGGCGACCAGCTTCTGGGCTTCTTCTTCCTCGGGGCTGGCGAAACGCAGCGAATCGAGCGGCAGCGGGTCGCGCGCCAGTTCGCGCAGGCGGTAGACTTCATTCACCAGGTCGTAGACCACGCGGCCGGCCTGGGTATACAGCGTCAGCGCGCGTTCCACCATCATGCGGTCCAGGCCCGTGTCGCGTGCCAGCTGGGCGCTGGTGGCAAACCAGCGCTTGCCCAGTGCTACGAAGACTTTTTCCTTGCTGTCGTTGTCGATCTCGCCGCGCGGCGCCAGAAGGTCGAACTGGCCGGCCTGCGCCCAATCGTTGGCGGTCCAGCCGGACAGGCCAAGCGTGAACTGCATGTCGGGCATATTGGCGATCCAGAAGCTGGGCAGGCCGCTGCCCATCAGGTGCACCGTGAAGCTCTGGGCGACGGGAATCAGGCGCTCCAGCAGCATCAGGCGGCGGCGGCCCCAGATGCGGACTTCTTCCGCCACGCTGCCCTGGTAAATGGAGCGGCGGCACACGACCTCCTCATTCCACGGTTCGAATACCGCGCGCACCGGCTGGCCGGGCGCCAGCACGAAACGGATCGAGCGCGGGCCGACGCGCTCTTTCTTGCGCCGCATCTGCAGGCAGAAGTTGTGCACGTCCATCGGATGCAGGTCAAGCCGCCGTGCCACCATGTTCATGGCGCTGCTCACCTGCAGGAAGCCGCGCACCCAGGTGTCGGGCACGTCGATCTTTTCTTCGATGAATTCGGGATCGTCCGCGGTCTTGACCTGGAAGCCGCTCGGATCGATCGACAGCCTGGTGCTCTTGTAGTCGCGGATCTTCTGGAATTCGCCGTACAGGCTTTCCGAATAGTCGATATTGGTGGTGCCGCAGGCGAAATCGCCAATGTGGTCGAACACATTATGGCTGCAACTGAGCGAGGCGTAGCTCGACTCGTCGCGGCTGAAGCACTCGAAGAATACGCGGTCCGGATGCACGGTGATCACCGGGTCCAGCGCAATCCACAATTCCCGGTTGGTCTGGTACAGGTAGTTGTAGTACTTCGACTGCGCTTCGTAGAAGGGCTTCATCAGCTTCGACTTGCGGGCCTGAAGTGCCCGCATTTCCGACTGCAGCGGCTGCAACTGCTCTTTCAGCTCGCTGCTGCGCGCCTGGAATTGCGCCAGCATCATGCCTTCGTTCTGGGCCACCCATTCTTTGTAGGCTGTCTTGTCCTTTGGCTGGTAGCGCTGGTCGGCCACCACCACATCATGCAGTGCGGAGATGGCTTCGCGGAACGGAATGTGCTTGTTGATATTGGCGACGAAGTGCGTCGGGGCACGCAGGGTGTCCGGCACGAAGCGCATATCGGTGGACGCGGCGCTGTTGCTGACGTAAGTCTCGCCGTAATAGCGGTACTGGAATCTCATGTCTTGCTTCCCCGGCCGGCGATGGCCGCCGGCGTATGGATCGTGATGGCTGCGGGCAGGTCCGGATAGCGCTGCTGGATGGCGCGCAGGCCTTCGATGTATTGCGCCTTGTCGGCGATCGCCACCGTGACCACCTGGCGCGCGAACAGCCTGGCGACAAAGCCGGCGATGTCTTCCGACAGTTCGGCCTGGGCCCGCAGGAAGGCTTGCACCCGGCCTTTGACGACGCGGCCGCGATTGACTTGCGACAGCACGCTGAGGAAGTACGGCTCCATGCGCTGCAGCTTGTGCAGGTCGCCGGCACAGGCGCTTTCCAGCCAGGAGCTGACGAAGAGCTGCATATTGGCGGATGGGTGCTGGCTCAGTTTATCCAGCAGGTCGGTCACGTCGCCGACGTCGAAGTGCCTGGTGATCATGGCGCGGCCGAAGCGCTGCGCGGCCGGATCCTGGTGGTCGCACAGGTTCACCAGCAGCAGCGGCGTCCAGTCCTCGCGCGAACAGGCGTCGGTAAAGAAGGCTGCGGCAAATTCGCGGCTGTCGTCGAAGCGGCTGTCGAAAATGCGCAGGGCGGCTTCCATCTGGCCGCGCACGCGCTGCGGGTCGGAACGGTAGGCGTCGTAGGCCCATTGCCGCACGCTGGCGGTAGGGTTGCGGCCGAACGATGCCCAGGCCGCGACGTCAAACTGTTCGTGCCGGAAGCCTGGCAGCAGGCGTGCGCCGAGCTGCAGGGCACCCTTGCTGCGCGCGGCCAGCAGGCGTACCAGCAACGCGGTGTCGGCCAGTTCCTGCTCGTCTTTCAATGGCCCGGTAACCCAGGCCACCAGGTCGGCGTGCATGCCGTCGCCGGTCTCGCTGCGGAACAGGGCGTCGAGGAGCCCGGCCAGCAATGCATGGCGGAAGCCGGCATCGGCAGCGCTCAGGCGCTGGATGACCGGATCGACGCCGCGCCTGACGCTCGCTTCCGCGCTGGTGGCGAAGGCGATGATCAGTTCCGATTGCGCGGCCAGCACCTGGTCCGGCAGCATGCCGAACAGGCGTACCGCTGCGCCACGCACCTCGGCGTCTTCGTCCTTCAGCAGCATGGCCAGCTTGGAGCCGGGCAGCATGCCGGTTGGTGCAGGATGCAGCGTCAGCCACTGGCAGGCCAGCAGGCGCACGGCGGCCAGCGGATGGCCAAGCAATTGCAACAGGCGTTCGTAAGGCGCGCCGGCAGCGGCATCGCGCAACGGGTTTTCGATCAGCCAGAGCAGGTCGGCGCCGATTGGCGGCACTGCGTTGCGCGCATCGTCGATGTCGGCGCAGTTGTCCAGCCAGTCGAGCAGTTGCATGACGATGGCCGGCGCCTGGCCTGGCAACGTTGCGGCTACCTGGCACAGCATGCGGCCCTGGCGGCGTACGGCCTCCAGCGGCGCGCAGGCGATGGTGGCAACCAGCAGCGGATCGGCCGCATAGCGCAGCGGATCGCGCACGCTGCAGTCCAGCGCATACTGGGTGGCTTCCGGCAGGGTGCACTGGATCAGCAACAGCAGCCAGTCCGTCGGCGGGATGCCGGGCTCAAAGCGCTGGCGAGCCACCTGGAAGGCAAAGCGCGCTGTCGCCAGGTAAGGACTGCGCAGCAGCTCGCGGATGACGTCAAGTTCCAGCGCAGCGCAGAAGGCCTTGTTGTCGGCCAGCGCGCGCGCCGCGAATTCGTGCACGCCCGCGCAGCGGCTTTGCTGCATCAGGGAGAGCAAAGCCTGCGGTTGCGCATCCCACAGTTCGGGGAACGCTTCCTGGCGCCGGTCATCGGGCTGGATCGGGTGCGGCTGGTACCAGCTGGTGCCGTGGCGGTTGCTCAGCCAATGCCCGCGTGCGCGCAGCATGCGGTTGAACACCATCCAGTGGCTGTAGCTGTCGTAGAAGCGCCCACCGCGCGAGTTCGGCTGGCCGGCGTCGCTGTCGTCCATGGCTGCCAGCACGCCAAGCGCCATCTGGACGTAGGCAGGGTCGGCGCCTTCCCCAAGGCGGCGCAGCGTGCGCCAGCCGCGCCGGCGCAGGTAGTCGCGCGTGCGCAGGCCGTAAGCCACCTTGCTGTCCGGGCGCGAGGCTTCCTCTGCATACTTGGTGTAGGCGCGCCGTACGTAGATCCACTGGCTGCTGCTGGTATGCGTGTCCGTGTCAAAGCGTTGCTGGACCAGGCCCCACAACTCGGCATCGCCGGCCATTTCGGCTGCCTTGTAGATGTGGCGCACGGCGCGGAACGTTCCGGCGCGCAGGCGCATCCGCTTCAGGTGGGTGCGCAGGATGCGGCGGGCCATCGGCTGGCTGAGGGCTACCTGGTGCAGCTGTTCCAGCCAGTCCGATTTCGACAGGCCTTGCCATTCGTCGTCGCCGGCGGCAATCGCCAGCAACTTTTCTTCGTCCTGCTGGTCCCAGGCGCTGCGCAGGGCGGCCGGCCAATCGGCCAGCAGGCGGGCCGCGTGCGCCTGCAGTGCTGCGCTATCGGCCAGCATCAGCCAGGCTTGCAGGGCTATGCGGCGCACGGCATCCGTGCGTCCGCGTGCATTCAACTCCTGCATGGCGACGGCGGCGCCCGCATCGCCGCAGCGGCCGATGGCCCAGGCCAGGCAGTAATCCTGCATGGCGTCGCCGCGCGCGATCAGGTCGACCATAGTGGGCACGGCGCCACGCAGGCGGCGCTCGCCAATGCGCCAGATGACGCGGTTGCGGTGGTGCTGGTCGAGCTTTTTCCAGTTCGCGGCCTGCAGTTGCTGCAGCAGCGTAATGGCGGCGGCATCAGGTGGATTCTGGGTGGAGGCTGGCGCTGGCGCCGCGCTTTGCGGCATGGCCGGCTCGGGGGCGGACGCCGGATCGCTGAAGCCTTGCGCGGCGCGTTCGATCAGCGCCAGTTCGAACAGGGTTTCGGCGGCCTGCCAGTCGACCGGCTGCGGCGTGCGCGTGCTCTCACGCCATTCTTCGCCGGTGCGTCCCTGGCGCAGGTTGACCAGGTAGCGGCCTGGGGATCCGGCCACTGCGCCCGCCACCTCGCATAGCTCGATCTCGCAATGGATGGTGGCGTCTTTTTGCCTGCGAACCAGGCTGCTTTTCCGAATCAGCTTCACTGTAGGTCGGGCCTTGACTTGAAATGCGGTTACTCAACAGGACGATGGTAGCCAATCCTGAAAGTGTTTGCAAATAAAGCAATGCCTAGGCCCGTTTTAGCAGCGCTTCCATCAGGGGTTCGCAGGCGGCAGCCAGCCGGTCCAGGCTAGCTTCGCGCAAGGCGTTGGTATCGACCGTGTGCTGCGTCGCCAGGCCGGCCCAGTGCAGCAGGGCACGGCCGGCCTGCGGATGGTCGAACAGGCCATGCAGGTAGGTGCCGAGCACCTGGCCGTCGGCGGAGCGGGCGCCTTCCGGCCGGCCGTCGATATAAAAGGCAGGTTGCTCCAGGGCGGAACCGTGCGAAACGCCCATGTGGATCTCGTAGCCGCTGACCGGGGCATCGTCAAAGGCACAGTGGCCGGTGACTTGCGCCAGGCGCTTGTCGCGTGTGAGTTCCGTCCGCATGTCCAGCAGGCCAAGCCCTGATTCGCTGCCGGCCCGGCCTTCCACCCCGTGCGGATCGTCCACCAGGGTGCCCAGCATCTGGAAACCGCCGCAAATGCCGATCACCTTGCCGCCGTAGCGCAGGTGGCGCGCGATTGCCTGCGGCCAGCCGCCTTCCTTCAGCGCGGCCAGGTCGTCGCGCGTGTTCTTGCTGCCGGGGAGGATGATCAGGTCCGCGGGCGGGATCGCTTCGCCCTTGCGCACAAAGCGCAGGTCGACGCCGGGATGGGCGCGCAGCGCATCGAAGTCGGTATGGTTGCTCATGCGCGGCAGGCTTGGCACTACTACGCGGAAGGCGCCGCGTTCGGCCTGCACCGCCTGCACCGCGTCTTCGGCGTCGAGGTAGAGGCCATGCAGGTAGGGCAGCACGGCCAGCACAGGCTTGCCGGTCTGTTGTTCCAGCCATTCCAGTCCCGGCTCCAGCAGCTTGATGTCGCCGCGGAAGCGGTTGATAACGAAACCGATGATGCGATTGCGCTCGCTTTCGGACAGGCAGGACAAGGTGCCGACAATATGGGCGAACACGCCGCCGCGGTCGATGTCGGCGCACAGGATGACGGGGCAGTCCACCGCTTCCGCAAAGCCCATATTGGCGATGTCGCGGTCGCGCAAGTTGATTTCAGCCGGGCTGCCGGCGCCTTCCACCACCACCGTTTCGTACTGGGCCAGCAGGCGCTGGTGGGATTCCAGCACGGCCGCCATGGCGACGGTCTTGTACTGGTGGTAGTCGCGCGCATTCATGTCGCCGCGCACCTTGCCGTGGATGATGACCTGGGCGCCGATGTCGCTGCTAGGCTTGAGCAGCACGGGGTTCATGTCGGTATGGGCCGGAACGCCGGCGGCAATCGCCTGCAGCGCCTGGGCGCGTCCGATTTCGCCGCCATCGATGGTGACGGCGCTATTAAGCGCCATGTTCTGCGGTTTGAACGGCGCGACCCGCACGCCGCGCTGCACCAGCAGGCGGCACAGGGCGGCGACGATGGTGCTCTTGCCGGCGTCGGAGGTGGTGCCCTGGACCATCAGGGTGCGGTAGGGGAAGCTCATTTTGCTGGGCGGTGCTTGCGGGCTTCTTCCAGCTTCTCGCACAGGACGGCGGTGCCTGCGATCATGCGCGGGCCGGCGCGGTTGAGCAGGTTGCCGTCGATCGTAAACAGGTTGTCCTGCCGTGTCGCCTTGAATGTCTTGTAAGGACGCCACAGGTTGACGCCGCCGTAGTCTTTCTCCGCCGTGGCGAACACTGCTTCGGGATCGGCTTCCAGCACGGCTTCCACGCTGACGACCGGTGCGGTCACCTTCTGGTCGGCGAAGATGTTCTGGCCGCCGCATACTTTCAGGGCGTCGCTGACGATGTGTTCACCGTTCAGGGTGTACAGCGGCTTGTCCCACACCTGGTAGAAGGTACGCACCGGCGGACGCGAGGCGTATTGCGCACGCAGGCTCGCCAGCTTCTGGCGCAGCTCCTTGGCTGCGCCATTGGCGGCGGGTTCGGTGCCGAGCAGCTTGCCCATCTTTTCCAGGTTGTCGGCGATCTGGTCCAGCTTCTTCGGCTCGCTGTGGAAGATCGGGATGCCGAGCTGGCGCAGCTGGTCGATCTGGCGTTCGGAGGTTCCGTGGCGCCAGACCACCAGCAGGTCCGGCTTCATCGCCAGCAGGCGCTCCATGTCCACCTGGCGGTTGTCGCCGACGCGGGGAACCTGCTTGGCCGCTTCCGGATAATCGCTATAGCTGACCGCGCCCACGATCTTTTCGGCGCCGCCGGCTGCGAACAGCAGTTCCGTCACGTGCGGCGCCAGTGCAACGACGCGTTGCGCGGGCTTTTGCAGGGTGACAGGCTTGCCATCGTCGTCGGTGACAGTGATGGCGGCGTGCGCCTGGACCTGCGCTGCGCACAGGGCGGAAATCAGCATGTATCTTTTCATCGCTTGCTCCATTCGTTCAATGCCAGTTCGAGGCGTTGCCAGCCTGCTTCGTCTGGCGGCAGGCCGAGGCGGATGCCGCGTGCCGCTTCACGGAAAAGGCGCACCCAGATGCCGCGCTGCGCCATGTGGTGGTGGAATTCTTCGGCGCGCGGCTCTGGCCACCACTGGAACAGTGCTGTGCCATGACTGGCGATGCCGTGGCTGGCCAGTAGTTCGCGCAGGCGGGGTCCTGCTGCTTGCAGTGCTTCCTGCGTGGTGCGCTGCCAGGCGCCGTCTTCCAGTGCAGCGCGTGCGACTTGCTGCGCCGGGCCGCTGACGGCCCAGGGGCCAAGCATGTCCGCCAGCGGGATGAGGATCTCCTCGCTTGCCGCGACGAAGCCAAGCCGCAAGCCGGCCAGGCCGAAGAACTTGCCGACGGAGCGTAGCACGACCAGGCCCGGCGCCAGTGTGGCGTCGGCGACGCTATGGACGCCATCGGTGTCCGCGAAGGCTTCATCGACGACCAGCCAACCGCCGCGTGCTGCCAGCGTTTCGGCCCATTGGAGCAACGTTGCGCGAGGCACCGATGCGCCTGTGGGATTGTTCGGGTTGCAGACCACCAGCACGTCAGCCGTGGCGATGGCGGCGCCAAGCTCGCTATAGGGAACGGCGCGAGCCTGGTGGCTATGCTGCGACCAGTGGTGCAGGTGCTCGGCGTAGCTTGGACTGGCGACGACGACACGCGAAGGTGGACGCAAGCGGGGCAGGGCCTGGATTGCGGCCTGCGTTCCGGCGACTGCCAGCATCTGCGGCGCACGGTAATAGCGTTGCGCTGCTTGGAGCAGGGCAGGATCATGTTCCGGCAGGCGGTGCCAGGCGTCCGCAGGCAAGGCTGGCGCTGGATAACCGTTGGGATTGAGGCCGGTTGACAGGTCCAGCCAGTCGCTGCGGCCATAGCGCTGCGCTGCTTCGCGCAACTTGCCGCCGTGTTCAAGCATGATGTGCTCCATAGGCGATGGCCAGCATGATGGCCGTCCACAGCCCGGTTGTATTGCGCACCAGGTGCCAGGCGCGCGGGATGTCGGCGGCAGACGCCGGGTTGCCTTCGCCAAGCGGCGGGCGTTGCTCGATTTCACCGCCGTAGCTGGCGGCGCCGCCCAGTTGCAGGCCGAGTGCTCCCGCTCCGGTGGACATCACCGGGCCGGCATTCGGGCTGCTCCAGGCCGGGGCTTGCCGGCGCCAGCAAGCCAGTGCGCGGCGGGTGCTTCCTGGTCCGGGCGCCAGCAGCGCGTAGCTGAATGCTGTCAGGCGGGCCGGCAGGTAGTTGAGGGCATCGTCGATGCGGGCGGCGCTGCGGCCAAACAGGTTGAAACGTTCGGTGCGGTAGCCCCACATGGCGTCCAGCGTGTTCGCGAGTCGGAACAACACGGCGCCTGGCCCGCCTGCGATGGCGAACCAGAACAGCGTGCCGAAAACGGCGTCGTTGCCGTTCTCCAGCATGGACTCGGTGGCAGCCTTGGCCAGGTCGGATTCGGTGGCGTGGGCGGTGTCGCGGCTGACGATGCGGGCGGTCAGGGCGCGAGCGGCTGGCAGGTCAGCGGCTTGCAGCGCCCGCCAGATCGGGAGCATATGTTCGCGCAGGCTGCGCAGGCCGAGGCAGAAGTAGAGGAGGATTGCGTGCAGGGCCGCTTGTGCCGCAGGAGGCAGCGGTTGCGCGCAGGCCCAGGCGGCCAGCATCGAGAGTGGCAGCACGGCCAGTGCCCAGGCGAGCGCACCGTGAGCGAGCCGCGCGGCAGGCGCGGCGGCGGCGGCGGAGCGATTCAGGCGCTTCTCGACCGCATTGGCGAAGCGGCCAAAACCGACCAGCGGGTGGAAGCGCGAAACTTCGCCCAGCATGGCGTCGAGCAGCAGGCCCCCGAGCAGGGCGGCGGCGAATGTGGTCCAGTCCATGCCAGCCAGCAGCATCAGGCGCCTTTCAGCATCAGCGGCAAGCCCGCCGCGACAAAGGCAACCCGGTCGCAAACGGCGGCAACCGACTGGTTCAGGCGGCCGGCCTCGTCTGCATAGCTGCGCGAGACAGCACCCCAGGGCACGATGCCCATGCCGACTTCATTCGACACCAGCACGACGTCGCCGCGCTCGACGGACAGTTCGTCCAGCAGGGCCGCCCGTTGCTCATGAAAACGCGCTGGCAGCTCAATCATGCCGACATCCGGGTAATGCGTGCCCTCACTGAACATCAGGTTGGACAGCCACAGGGTCAGGCAATCGACCAGCACCAGGCGCTGCGGCGAACGCCATTCAGCCAAAGCCGAGGCAAGGGCAATTGGTTCTTCGACGGTATGCCAGTGCTGCGGGCGCTGCGCACGGTGGAGGGCGATGCGGGCAGTCATTTCCGGGTCGCCCGCGGCGGCGGTGGCGATATAGACCACCTCCTTGCCGGAAGCTGCGGCAAGCCGTTCGGCATGGGCGCTCTTGCCGGAACGTGCGCCGCCGAAGACCAGCGTGCGCGTCATGCCGCGCTCCGCGAGAACATGGCCGCCACCGCGGCGGGATTGGATGGGAAGTAGCCGTGGAAGTAGGAAGCTTGCAGCGAGCCTTTGCGGTAGACGGCTTCGCCACTGGCGCCGCTTGGATGCTTTTGCGTCGTTGCGAAGGCCGGTTCGGTCGTTTCCAGGCGCGAGTAATGGAAGGTGTGCCCGCGCAGCGCGCCTTGTGCCGTCGGCATCGCTTGCGCGCCCAGTCCTGCAAGGCGGGTTTGCATGACGACTTTTCCGGGCAACAGGCCGGCCATGGGCCAGTCTTTGCCTTCCTTGTCCTGCAGCGAGTCGGCGAGCGCCATCATGCCGCCGCATTCGGCCACGATCGGCAGCCCATCGGCGTGCGCCGCGCGCAGCGAGGCCTGCCAGCGCTGGCGCGCAGAGAGTTCGGGCGCGTGCAGCTCGGGATAGCCGCCGGGCAGATAGACTGCCGTGGCTCCACCCGGCACCGGCTCGTCGGCTAGCGGCGAGAAGTAATCGAGTTGCGCGCCCAGCGCTTCCAGCGTTGTCAGGTTGGCAGGGTAGAGGAACATGAAGGCGGCATCGCGGGCAATGGCGATGCGGGACCCTTCAAGCGGCCGCCCGGCTGGTGCCGTGCTGGGGGCTGCCGAGGCGTCCGCAGCGATGTGCGCAGCCGGCAGGGCATCCCATGCCGCCAGGTCGAGCGTCAACTGGTCCGACAGCGTGTCGAGCAGTTCATCAAGGTTCGCGACTTCGTCCGGCAGGACAAGGCCAAGATGGCGTTCAGGCAGCGATGCGGCTTGCTTGGGCAGGGTCCCGAGCAAAGGAATGTCGCGCAGCGAGGCCGCCACCATGGCTGCATGTCCAGGGCCGGCAATGCGATTGGCCACCACGCCAGCCATGGCAACAGGTCCGTAGTCGCGCAAGCCGTGCACCAGCGCCCCGGCAGTCTGCGCCATGGCGCCGGCATCGATCACGGCCAGCACCGGCAGGCCGAATTCGCGCGACAGGTCGGCGGCGGACGGCGTGCCGTCGTACAGGCCCATTACTCCCTCGACCAGGATGGCATCCGCCTGGGCTGCCGCTTCGGCCAGCAAGGCCCGGCAGCGCTCAGCGCCCACCATCCACAGGTCGAGTGACTCGACCGGCGCACCGCAGGCGCGCGCCAGCACCATCGGGTCGATGAAGTCCGGCCCGCACTTGAAGACCCGCACGCTTCGCCCGGCGCGTACCAGCTTGCGCGCCAGTGCCGCTGTGACGGTGGTCTTGCCCTGGCCGGAAGCGGCAGCGGCAATCAGGACGGCGCGCGCTACCATTCTGTGCCCGGCTGCGCTGCGATGCCAGCCTTGAAGGCGTGCTTGACGACGGTCATTTCAGTGACGGTGTCGGCGACGTCGATCAGTTCCTGCGGTGCGGCGCGTCCGGTAACCACGGCGTGCTGCATCTCCGGCCGGTCGAGCAGGTCGGCAATCACTTCGTGCACGTCCAGGTAGCGGTACTTCAGGGCGATGTTCAATTCATCCAGCACCACCATTCCGTAGGACGGGTCGCACAGGAAGGCGCGCGCCTGCTCCCAGGCTTGCTGCGCCTTTTCGATATCGCGTTCGCGGTTCTGGGTTTCCCAGGTATAGCCTTCGCCCATGGCGTGGAAGCTGCACTCTTCCGGGAAGCGGCGCAGGAACTGTTCCTCGCCGGTCGACATCGCACCCTTGATGAACTGCACCACGCCCACCTTCATGCCATGGCCCATCGCGCGCATCGCCATGCCGAAGCCGCTCGAGCTCTTGCCCTTGCCATTGCCGGTATTGACGATCAGGACGCCGATATTCTTGTCGGCTGCCGCAATCCTGGCGTCGATAATTGCCTTCTTGCGCTCCATGCGGTCGCGGTGGCGTTCGTTGATGTCGCTCATTGGGGACTCCCGGGAATGAAAATGGTGCGTTCGCCGTGGCGGACGATTTCGATTGGATGGTCGAGGTATTCGCTGAGGACAGCAGGCTGCATCACTTCCGCGACCGGTCCGGCCAGCCAGCGGCCGTCGCCCATCAGCAGCAGGGCGTGGGAAGAGACGCTGTGCGCCAGCGTCAGGTCGTGGCCCACCATCACCACGGTCTTGCGTTGTTCGCGGCACAGTTTGGACAGCAGCGACATCACGCTGACCTGGTGCGCCAGGTCCAGCGCATTGGCCGGCTCGTCGAGCAGCAGCAGCGGCGTATCCTGCGCCAGCATGGCGGCGATGGCAACGCGCTGGCGCTCGCCGCCGGACAGCGTGCGCACGTCGCGCGCCGCCAGGTGGTCAACTTCCATTGCTGCCAGGGCGGCAATGGCAGCCTGGTGGTCGTCGCTGTTTTCCCAGTACCGGTTGTCGTGATAGGGATGGCGCGCGGAGAGCACGGTTTCGATCACGGAGTAGGAGAAGGCGTCGTTGCGGGCTTGTGCCAGGAAGGCGCGCTTGAGCGCCAGTTCCTGCAGCGGCCATTCGCCCAATGCGCGGCGGTCGATGCTGACATAGCCGGCTTCCGGCTGGCGCAGGCCGGCCAGGGTGCGCAGCAAGGTGCTCTTGCCGGCGCCGTTGCGGCCGATCACGCTCCAGCATTCGCCGTCGCCGACCTGCCAGTCCAGCTTGTCGACCAGGGTGCGCTTGCCCATGGCAAGGCGCAGTTGATGGGTGCCGATCATCTTATTTCCTCAGCCGGTGCAGTTGGTACAGGAAGACCGGCGTGCCGACCAGTGCAGTCACGACGCCCGCAGGCAACTGCTGCGGGGCGATGATGGTGCGCGCCACGGTGTCGGCCAGCACCAGGTAGGCGCCGCCGATCAGCGTGGCGCTTGGCACCAGCAAGCGGTGGTCGGGCCCGAAGGCAAAACGGCAGGCGTGCGGCACGATCAGGCCGACGAAGCCGATGCTGCCGGCGGTGGTCACGGCGCTGGCGGTCAGCAGGCCGGAGCAGAAGAACAGGCCTTTGCGCAGGGCGCCGACGCGGATGCCCAGCGTCGCCGCCGCTTCCGCATGCAGGGCCATCACGTTCAGCGAACGCGCTGCGCGCAAGGCGAATGCAAGGCCGCCGGCCAGCACGATCCATGGCAGCCAGCGGATCGGGGAGCCGGACAGGTCGCCGATCAGCCAGAACACCATGGTGCGCAAGCGGCTTTCCGGCGCGATCGACAGCATCAGCGTCACCAGCGCGATGCATCCTGCCGACAGGATCACGCCGGTCAACAGCAGCAGGGCAGTGCCGCCTTCCGCCGCGGTGCCGCCGCGCAGGTCGCGCCGCGCCAGGAAGTACAGCATCATCGACACCGCCACCGCGCCGGCGAAGGACGCGGCGTCCACCATCCATGCCGCGCACATGAACAACAATGCCGCCAACGCGCCGACCGACGCGCCGGACGAGATGCCCAGCACGTAAGGATCGGCCAGGGGATTGCGCAGCAAGGCTTGCATCATCACGCCGGCCAAGGAAAGAGAAGCGCCGGTGACGAAAGCAGTGGCGGCACGCTCGGCGCGCAGGCCAAGCAGGTGGCCCGGCAATGAGGTTGGCTGCCCGCTGATGAATTCCCGAAGAGCCCCCGGCAAGTCGGCCAGCGGAATGCTGACCGAACCGATCATGCCGGCGGCTACCAGGCTGGCCAGCGATAACAGCACCAGCAGGAGGATGACGGTGACGGCGCGCAGGCGCAGGTTGGCGGAAAGAGGATGCATAGCGGGCAGCTTATCTCATTTATTTGTAGCTGTAGCGCAGGCCGGCATACACGGTGGAACCGGCGGTGGCGTAATTGCGCGCCAGTTCATAGTGTTTGTCGGCCACGTTGTTCCAGCGCAGGGTGGCGGTCCAGGATCGGTCGAATTCCCATGCCGCGTACAGGTTCAGCAAGCCATAGCCGCCGAGGCGGTTGCGGTTGGCCGTATCGTCGAAGCGGTAGCCGGAAAGCTGCCATTCGGCGCCGGTACTCAGGCTGCCCGCAGTATATTCCAGCGCTACGTTGCCGTGGCGCTTGGCGCGGCGTACCAGCAGCTTGCCGCTGATGTCGTCTCGCGGGTTCTGCAGGTCGGCGCTGGCGGACAGCGTGAAATTGCTGCCCAGTTGCTGGCGTGCCGACAGGGAGATGCCTTCCAGCGTGGCCTGGTTGACGTTGTAGGCGCAGCCAAAGCGGAAGCCGGGCAGCGGACAAGGGGCGATGTTCACCAGCAGGTCGGTCAGCTTGTTACGGTAAGCCACGGCGCCGAGGGACGTGCCGCCCTGCTCGAGGTGGATGCCGATCTCGCGGTTGCGGCCTTCTTCCGGACGATTGGCCGGCAAGCCGTAGCCAGGGTAGTACAGTTCATTGAAGGTCGGTGCGCGGAAGCTGGTGCCAAAGCTGGCGTTGACGCGCAGGCCCGGCGTGATGCGGTAGCCGTAGCCCAGCGAGCCGGTGCTCTTCGAACCATACTGCGAGCTGTCGTCGTTGCGGGCGGCGGCGGCCAGCAGGTGGTCGCCGCGCTTCATGTTGTAGCTGGCGGCCCAGGAAGTGGTGCTGCGCTCACGTACCAGGGCGGCCGTGTTGGATTCGATTTCTTCCTTGCGGTGTTCTGCCAGCAGTTGCAGGCTGTCGGTGCCCAGCGCGATATCGTTCTGCCAACTGAACTGGGTCTGTTTGGTATCGATCTGGCTGGCGGTGGCGGCAAAGCTGCCGGACTTGTCGCGCGATTGCGCGGCTTGCGTCGTCATCTGCCAGGCGTCGCTCAGGCGGTTGCGCGAGTAGAGCGCGGCGGTGTCGAGCTTCTGCGTGCTCCAGGCGCGCACCTTGGTGCCGCTGTCGTAATCCGC
>CAMLSG010000134.1 GCA_946482635.1 uncultured Duganella sp. | reverse complement strand
GCGGCGCCCGGGGTGTTCAGGATTCGCGAGATTCGCGGCAGCCGGCTGATCGTCGGCGCATAACAAGGAGAAGTGAATGGAAATCAGTTTTGGCACTGTCACGCTGGTCATTTTTATCGTCGCGCTGGTGTTCGTATTCAAGACCATCAACGTGGTGCCGCAGCAGCACGCCTGGGTGGTAGAGCGGCTAGGGAAATACCACGCGACGCTGGGCCCGGGCCTGAACATCGTGGTGCCCTTCATCGACCGCATCGCCTACAAGCACGTGCTGAAGGAGATCCCGCTGGACGTGCCATCGCAGGTTTGCATCACCAAGGACAATACGCAGCTGCAGGTGGATGGCATCCTGTACTTCCAGGTGACCGATGCGATGCGCGCTTCCTACGGCTCGTCGAATTACATCGCCGCGATCACGCAGCTGGCGCAAACCACGCTGCGTTCGGTGATTGGTCGCATGGAGCTGGACAAGACGTTCGAAGAGCGTGACCACATCAACTCCACGGTGGTGAATGCGATCGACGAATCGGCCGCCAACTGGGGCGTGAAGGTACTGCGCTATGAAATCAAGGACCTGACGCCGCCGCAGGAAATCCTGCACGCCATGCAGGCCCAGATCACGGCCGAACGCGGCAAGCGTGCACTGATTGCCGCTTCCGAGGGCCGCAAGCAGGAGCAGATCAATATCGCCACCGGCGAGCGCGAAGCGGCAATTGCCCGCTCCGAGGGCGACAAGCAGGCCGCCATCAACCGCGCACAAGGCGAAGCCGCCGCCATTCTCGCGATTGCGGAAGCGACTTCCGGCGCGCTGAAGCAAGTCGGCCTGGCGATCCAGCAGCCCGGTGGCGAAGCGGCAATGAACCTGAAAGTGGCGGAGCAATACGTCAGCGCGTTTGGCGAACTGGCCAAGACCAACAACAGCCTGATCGTCCCCGCCAACGTCGGCGAAATGAGCAGCCTGATCGCCACCGCCCTGCAAGTTGTGAAGACCCAAAAATAGTCAACGCTCGAGCCCGTGTCCCATGGGGCCTGACCCCATGGTGGGACACGAGGTCTGCCGTAATTGCGTACAATGCGGCCTTATATCGAACAGGAGGCGCATGTGGGAACCTGGGCTGTTGGACCGTTTGGCAATGACTTCGCGCAGGATTGGGCGCAGGATTTGCAGGAGTCGAAAGATCTCTATTTTATCGAGGACACGTTGAATAACGTGCTGCAGGCTGAAACGACCGAGTATCTTGAGGCGCCCTTTGGCGCTGAGGCGCTGGCGGCCGTGGAAACCTGGTCGCGCCTGCAAGGCAATGGCGGGGCGAAGGATGAGGATTCCGCCGGCGTCGACGAGTGGGTGGCGGAGGTGCAGGCGAAGCTGAGCAAGCCACGCGCCGATATCGCGGACAAGGCGCAGCGCGTGCTGACGCTGGTGCTGTCCGAGGCGTCCGAGTTGCGCGAGCTGTGGGAAGACAGCGAGCATTACGAGGACTGGCGCGCCACCGTGACTGATCTCCAGCGCAGGTTGTCGGCATGAAGCGCACTGTCGCCGCTTTCCTGGCATCTGCCGCATTCGCCGCGCACGCCGGCGATGCTGCTACCGATGCCGCCATCACCGCCCGCATTGCCCAGATCCGTGCCATGCCTGCTGCCGCCAACGCGGCTGCAGCGGGGGCCCAGCGCCGTGAACTGGACTCCGCCTGGCGCTTCTTTGGCGATTACCGTGAGGATGCGATCCCGCTGCTGCGCCGCGAACTTGCCGCTGAACTTCGCTCCCAGCGCCCAAGCCAGCAACTGCTGCTGGATGCGGCGTGCTTCCTGGTAGCTTACGGCGCCGAATCGGATAAGCAGCTCACCGTGCAGGCCGCGCTGGCGATCAATCCTGACGCCGCTCTCGATGGCCCGCAGCTATTCCGCCTGATGCATGCCGCCGCTGCCAGCCGGGACGTCCGCCTGCTGCCCCTGATCGACCGTCTGTTCATGCGCAAGTCCGTCAGTATCCCGCTGCCACAGCAAGGTGCGACGATAGACGAAACAGGTGTGCGCGCCTTGCTGTATGGCCGCTTTGGCGCAGCCGGCGAGCGCCATCTTGCGTCGCTGCTGCGTGATCCGTTGCTCGCCAAGCCAGTGCTAGACCTGCTGCAACTGGTCGGCTCGCCAGCCAGCGTGCCCGCCGTTGAGCCGCTGCTGCAAAGCGCAGACGTTGAAGTCTTCACGCGCGCCGTGAACTTCCTGCTGCGCGCGGGTGGTCCGCAAGGGCGCCAGGCGCTGCTGGCCCTGAAGCCGCAAGGGCTGTCGAGAGAGGCGCTGGAATTCTTTGCCCCGATGCGACAGCAATTGGCGCAGCAGCCTGCGCCGCAAGCAGGCAAGGGTGCCTTGGCCGACGCCGAAGTGCGGCGCCTGCTGGATGCGCTGGAGGCAAACGGTGGCCGCTACGAAGGCGTCGATCCCTCTGCGATCGTGCAATCCAGTTTGCCAAAGCAGGAGTTGCTGGAGCGCCTGGCGCGCATCCGCGAGCGCAGCTTTGCGCGCGCTTCGAATGAGGCGCTGGCCGATATCGACACAACGAGCGCCCTGCTGAACGCCATCAGCTACCGAAACCAATAAAGGAACCCTGACATGCTGCAAATGCGACCCAACTGCGAATGCTGCAACAAGGACTTGCCGCCCGGCGCGCAGGATGCCTTGATCTGCTCCTTCGAATGCACGTTCTGCGCCGATTGCGTGGATGAAAAGCTGCACGGCAAATGCCCGAACTGCGGCGGCGATTTCGCCCCGCGTCCGACTCGCGCTGCGTCCAAGCTGGACAAATACCCGGCTTCAACCGAACGCATCTTCAAGCCCAATGGATGCGCCGCTGTCGAATGAGGCTGAAATGGCGCGCTTCCTGGCGCGCCATAGCCGTGTGCTGGTACTGACCGGCGCGGGGCTGAGTACGGCCTCCGGCATCCCTGGCTATCGCGACAAGGATGGTGTACGGCGTGGCCGCACCCCGATCCAGGGCCCCGAGTTTCGCCGCAACGAGGCGGTCAGGCGCCGCTACTGGGCGCGCAGCATGGTCGGCTGGGCCACGATCTCGGGCGCCGAGCCGAATGCCGGCCACCGTGCCATCGCCGAACTGGAAGCCGGCGGCCATGTCCATAGCGTGATTACGCAGAACGTGGATGGACTGCACCAGCGCGCCGGCAGCAAGAGGCTGATCGAATTGCACGGCAACCTGCACCACGTCGTCTGCCTGGCATGCCAGGCTCGCTACTCGCGTGCCGGTTTGCAGCCCCAGCTTGAACGTGATAATCCGGACCTGGCGAACCAGCTCGCGCACCCGCTGCCCGACGGCGATGCTGCAATCGAACCGGATGCACTGCAGGACTTCCGCGCCCCCTCGTGCACTGCCTGCGGCGGCGTGCTGATGCCCGATGTAGTCTTCTTTGGCGATAACGTGCCGCCTGCGCGCACCGCGCATGCGCTGGCCGAAATGGAAGCAGCCGACGCGCTTCTGGTGGTCGGTTCTTCGCTGATGGTGTTTTCCGGCTACCGCTTCTGCCGCATGGCCGCTGCAGCAGGCAAACCGATTGCCGCCATCAACGCGGGCAAGACCCGCGCCGATGACCTGTTGTCCCTGAAGCTTGAGCTGCCCGCGCAGGAAGTCCTGCCAAGGCTGGTAGACCTGCTCAGCGTCCCAGCAGCATAGAACGCACAACGCTGTCCTTGGCCAGCACGTAGTCGGTGGCCGCCATCACCTGGTTGGTTTGCGGCTGCACCACCTTGATGTTGACGAAGACCGCGTCATTGGTCTCGCCGTAGGAGCCAACCACCACGGCTTGCGCATTGTGGTTGTGCGCCACTTCGCCAACTTCGCGCGTCAGCATCATCTCGCCTTGCTGGCGTTTCATGTAGACCGATGTGCGCAGCTTCATTTCGAGCATGCGCAGGCCGCCTTGGGCGAGGCGCGTCGATACCTGTTCGGACACCAGGCGGCCCAGCGTGGAGCTCTGGTCAAGCGCATCGATATTGACCACCGTCGCCATGATCAGTGGCTTGTCGCCGGCCAGGCGGCCATGGAGCTGGGAGAGCAGCGAATCCGCGGCCCGGTAATTGGCGCCGACAAACTGGTTTTGCGAGGTCGAGGCGTAGTCGTTCTCGGGCGGCTTGTCCGAGAACCAGGCGCATCCCGCCAGCGCCAGGGGAAGAAGTACGGCAGCGAAAGCACGCATCAACGGTCTCCTTTTACCTGGAAGCTCTGGCTGATTTGCGGCGCGGCCTCGTCGCGGATGCCGTACAGGGTGCGATCGGCGTCGGCGACATAATAGGTGTTCGAGGCGCGGGCAACGTAGCGATGTTCATCGGTCACGGATGCTGTAATGATAATCTCGGTGCGAGGCGTCGGTCCAGACGCGTATTCGCTGCTGTACCATTCGTAGGCATCGATGCCAGCTCCGGCGCCGGCAGCCATGCCAAAGCGGCCGACCTTGCCGATCGGATTGCCGATGCGCTCGGCAAGTACCCAGACGCCAGTGGCGATGGCCGTTGCCATGCCAACGGTGGCTGCCTGCTTGCGGTTTGGCGCGAAAGTGACGGCCTGGATGTCGAGATTGATCTGCAGGGCGCCGGCCGGCGTTCGCGATACGACGTAGCCATCATTGACCAGCGAAGATATCAACTGGTTCGTGATGGCTTGCTGGAAGGGAGTAGGGTTGGCAGGGCTGGCGACGTACAAGGGGCGAGGAGACGACTTCTTCAGCTCCGCAGCCACTTGCTGTTCCATATGGCCTGCGATGGCCGTCCAGTGCGCGGCGGCCTGGAGCTTCTCCTGCTTCGTTGTTGGGAAATTGGTAGCGAGCGGCGCAGGTGAATACTGGGTGCGGCAGCCGCCGAGGGTCGAAGCGGCGAGCAGCGCAATCGCGATTCTTGAAGCCATGTCATTTCCAGGCAAAGTGATGATACAGGAGTGTATCATCAACGTTGCCGCTTGGAAATGTTTGTGGTCTTGCGATTATCGTCGATGTTGCTTCATGGCTTGCGCCACTTCGCGGCTGGCGTCGCGGTCTTTCTCCGAAGCGCGCTTGTCGTGCTGCTTCTTGCCCTTGGCCAGGCCGATCTCGCATTTGATGCGGCCGCCTTTGAAGTGCAGGTTCAGCGGCACCAGGGTGTAGCCGGCGCGTTCGACCTTGCCGACCAGCTTGTCGATCTCGGCACGGTGCAGCAGCAGCTTGCGGGTGCGCACGGCTTGCGGGTGGATGTGGGTGGAAGCGGTCGGCAGGGCGCTGATGTGCGCGCCAAACAGGTACAGTTCGTTATCGCGGATGGTAACGTAAGCTTCCTTGATCTGAACGCGCCCATCGCGGATCGCCTTGACTTCCCAGCCTTCGAGCGCGATCCCGGCTTCATATTTGTCTTCAATGAAGTAGTCGTGAAAGGCTTTGCGATTATCGGCAATGGACATGGGTAAAAATGCGTGGGTCGGTTAAACTACGGGTTCTTTGGACAACATCATAGCAAACGGTTACTCAATGGCAGTAGTGCACAAGTCGGTATTCCTGGGATACAGCGCCGAGCAAATGTTTGATTTAGTGGCAAAGGTCGAGGATTATCCCAAATTTTTGCCCTGGTGTGGCGGAGTTGATGTCCGCGAACGGGGTGAGAACTATGTTGTGGCCAGCGTTGGGATCAATTTCCATGGTGTGAAGCAGCACTTCACCACGTCCAATACGAATACTCCCTTCAGCGAAATTCGCATGAAGCTGGTCGACGGCCCTTTCAAGACCCTCGACGGCACCTGGACTTTCAAGGCCCTGCGCGAAGATGCCTGCAAGGTCGAGCTCGATTTGCACTACGAGTTTTCCAGCAAGCTGCTGGAGCAGGTGATTGGCTCCGTGTTCGGCATGATTGCCAACAGCATGGTCGATTCCTTCTGCAAGCGTGCCGAGACTGTCTATGGCTGAACGTATCAAGATTACCGTGTGTTATGCGCCGGCTTCCCAGCCCCTGCTGTATGCGCTGGAAGTAGATGAGGGCACGACGATCGGTCAGGCCATCGAGATTAGCGGCATCTTGCAGGAAGTACCTGAGATTAACCTGGTGACCATGCCGGTCGGGATTTACGGCAAGAAGAAAACGCTCGATACCGTGGTGCGGGCGCGCGACCGGATTGAAATCTACCGCCCTCTGATCGCTGATCCAAAAGACGCCCGGCGGCGCCGGGCGAAGAAAGCTTAGAAAACGCCGGCCAGGCGCAACAGGGCGCCAATTACAGCCAGTTGGGTCGTCAGGAAGACCATTGCCGAGAAGCGGCGGTCGCGGTGGAATTCTTGCCGCAGTGCTTCGAAGTTGCGATCGATATTTTCACGCAGAGCCTGCTTCTCGCTGCGCATTTCGATGCCGAGCTCTTTGACTTCGTGCTCGATACGTTCAAGTGCAATCCCAATGTGGCGGACTGCTTCCTCGAGTCGGGTAATGCGCACTTCATGGTTAAACAGGTCAGGGTGCTGCGCGGGTTCATTGCCGTTCATAGTCGCCTCCGGTGCGTTTGTCCCTCTCCACGCAACCTTGGACTACGTCCGGCAATGCAAGTTCCCGCTTATTTGCAGATGCTGTTGACGGACTCGCGCTGTTCCTTGATTTTCTGCGCGCGGGCTTCGTCGGACATGTAGCTGCGCTCGCCGTTCGGCCCCATTTCGGAAACGCGGACGCCGCTTTCCAGCATGCCGATGTTGCTCTTGGCTTCGGCGCAGTATTTCTTCTTCTCGGCGTCGATCTTGGCCTGCTCTTCCGCTTTGGCGGTTTTCGCCGCAGTTTCCTGCTGGCGCTTCTTGAAGTCTGCGTTGCGTTCTGCCAACGTCGGCTTGACCGGCGCGACTTTCTCGTCGGTGGCTGGTGCTTCCTCGCCTTCCGCTGGCGCAGCGGCGACTTCCTTGCGCAGTTCGGCGGCTGCGGTTGAACCCCGCGGTGCCTTCAGGATCCGGTTGGGCGGCGTGCCTGGGGGCGGCGGCTGGTCGGAGAACTGTTTCACGCCTTTATCGTTCACCCACATCCACTGCGCTTGGGCAAGGGAAGTGCAGGCAATCAGCGCCGTTGCCAGCGCCAGGCGGGTAATACGTTGATTCATAGGGGGATTTCCTTGGGTGAGAGTGCACATTTCACCCCGAAATCCCCCTGTTGTCAAATTTATTTCCCAAAAGAATCGTTGTGTGCGCGATGAATCAGAAGCGGTGGCGCAGGCCGATTGTGAACTGGCGGTCGCCCAGGCCCGGTTCTTCGCTATTGCCCTCGGTGTAGCCTGCTCCATTATGGTTACGAATGCGTGCGAACGACGTATAGATGTCGGTCCGCTTGGAGAAGGCGTACATATAGGCCAGGGCGTACTGTTGGGCATCCTGGTTCAAGGTGCCGCGGTCATCTTTGCGAATGGCGGTTGCGACGACGGTATGTGGCCCAAATGGGACCGAAACGCCCAGCAGCAGGTCGCGGCTGTCGGTCGATGGCGTTGGCGCGGCCCCGCCGAATGGCGCGCCGGAACTGTTCAAGGGCGCGCTGTTCAATCCCTTGTCGACGCCAAAACCGAACCAGAGCTTGGCCACTTCGAAGTCGTAATTTGCGCCGAGAAGTAGATTGCGTCCGCTGGCGGTGTTCTTCAAAACGGCCGTGTCGTTATTGCGGTTATGGTAGGCGAGCCTGACGTTCAGTGGACCTTTCGAATAGCCTATCGAGCCGCCCAGGGAACGGCTGGCGCTGCTGTCGCCCGCCACTTCGCCCGCAGCCACCATGAAGTCGGCGCTGAAGCCATTCATGTCGGCAGTGCGGAAGAGTACCGAGTTACTTGCGCGGAAGCCGGTCGAAGGCATCAGGTTGTTGGAGCGCGCGATGCCGTTGCGCAGCGGATCGACGATTGTGTTCAAGGTGGTGAACAGCGGCGTGTCCTGCAGGCCGATGGATACCGAACCGAGCTTGTTGCTGCGCAGGCCGACAATGCTGGTGCGGCCGAACAGGGTGTTGTTCTGCGTGGAATTGCCGACGTCGCCGTGGATGCCTCCTTCGATCACGAAGAAGGCCAACAGGCCGGCGCCCAGGTCCTCGCTGCCTTTGAAACCCCAGCGGCTCTGGGTTGCCATGCCGCTGGTGACGCGGGTCGAGGTGCCGGCAACGCCGCCGCGGTCCTGCGAAATGCCAAGGTCCATCACGCCGTAAAAGGCGACATTGCTTTGTGCCAGTGCGGCGTTGCTGCAAGCGGTAAGGGCGAGCGCCACCACCGCAGTAATGCGTTTGTTCATTTTGACTCCGGGAGGAAAAAGGGTAGAGCGCGCTTATGCCGGTACGGTGCTGCCGCGCGGAACCGGGTCCGGCAGCGGCTCGATCTTCCCGAGCACGAAGACAAAGGAGACAATCCCAACCAACAGGATCACGCCGGCGACCATGAAGGCGTTGGCAAAGGAGTTGGTAGCGCCGACGATCATGCCTGTAACGATCGGAGCTGCAGCGCCCATCAGGTTATTCGCGAAATTCATGATGCCGCCGACGGTACCCGCGCCGCCTTTCGGTGCGATCAGCGATGGCAGCGACCATCCAACCGGTGCAGCGGAAGCCAGGCCGCCCAGCGCAATCGAAATCCAGAAGATGGCCCATGCCGGATCGGTGGTCTGGGTGGCGCCGAACACGGCCAGGCCGAACAGCATGCCGATGACCAGCACGCTCTTGCGAACAGTGGACTCGTCTTTGCCTTTGGCGATCAGGTGGTCGATCAGCCAGCCGCCCACGATCAGGTCGGTCACGGTTGCGACAGCCCATGGGATGGCCGCAAAACCGGCGGACTTGATAATGCTCATGTGCATAGTCTGCACAAGGTAGCCCGGCAGCCAGGTCAGGAACAGGTAGAAGGTATAGCCGTAAGCCGCGAAGCCGATGGTCAGGCCCCAGATCTTGGACTTGGTGAGCAGGTAGCCCAGCATATTGACGGCGCCGCCTTCGGCCGGGCCTTCCGGCGCCGCGCCGCCGCGCTGGATGTATTCGAGTTCGGCCTTGCTCAATTTGGTATCAGCGCTTGGATCGCGGTAGAACAGGAGGAAGGCGAAGAAGTAGCTGAAGCTCAGTACCGCAGTCAGCCCGAAGCCCCAGCGCCAGCCGAAGGCCACGACAGTGACTGCAACCAGCGGCACTCCGATCACGTTGGAAAATTTGGCGGCAGCGTCGAAGATGGCGGTGGCAGTGCCGCGCTCATTGCGCGGGAACCAGTAGCCGGTGGCTTTCGAGCTGACCGGGAATGCCGGCGCTTCAGCGATGCCGAGCAGGACGCGTGCCGCGAAGATGCCGGCGAAGCCACTGGAGAAAGCGGTAATGACGGAAGCCAGCCCCCACAGGAAGGCGCCCCAGCGACCCACGCGGGTCGGGCCGAAGCGGTCCAGCACCATGCCGACCGGGATCTGCAGCAGCGAGTAAGACCAGGCAAAGGCGCTGAATAGCAGGCCCATGTCGACCGGCGTCAGTTTGAATGCTTCCTGGATCTGCGGCGCGGCGACCGAGAGGCCGATGCGGTCGATGTAGTTGATCAGGACGCCGATGCCGAGCAGGGCGCCTATGCCCCAGCGGCGTTTTGCGACCTTGGTGGTGATGACTGATTTCATGTTGTCTCCAGTATTGATTTTAGGCTTCGTGCTGCAGGATCTGGCTGACCAGCTCTTGCGGCGGCTGGGTCAGGTCGAGATATATGCCGGCTTCGTCGGCTTGCAGCGGTTCGAGGTCACGCAGTTGGCTTTCCAGTAGCGAGGCCGGCATGTAATGACTGGGGCGGGTGCGCATGCGCTGCTCGAGGATTTCCCGTTCGCCGTGCAGGTGGGCGAAGCGCAATTCCGGATCGCCGCTGCGAAGCAAGTCGCGGTAGCGTCGCTTGAGCGAAGAGCAGGACAGCACCAGGCCTTCGCCGCGTTCACGGGCGGCGGTGATTTCACCGCGCAGCTTTTGCAGCCAGCCCGCGCGGTCCTCGTCGTTCAGGGGAAAGCCGGCCGACATCTTGGCCACGTTTTCCTCAGGGTGAAAGCTGTCGCCCTCAAGGAAGGGCACGCCAAGTGCCGCGGCCAGGCGCGCGCCGATCTCGCTTTTCCCGGCGCCACTGACGCCCATTACTACCCAGCGCAGGTTCATATTGTTCTTCATAAATCTCCTTAATGACTGATAGCGCTATCAGTGATAACAAGTTTAGACTACTGCAAGAATTTGTAAACATATTTGGATTGTGCGACGCAGCAAAGTGTTGCGTGAATGATAGCGCTAGCATCAACTTCCTCTGCAAGGGCCGGAACTGTGCTTGAGGATTGCCGAGACGAAAGCGAATGTTTCCTGTATAATCTGCTTTTGCGCCTATAGGAAATACTATGCGTCTGCTCCAAAAAGCACTCACTTTCGATGACGTGCTCCTCGTCCCCGCGTATTCCAACATCCTGCCTGCGGATACGTCCCTCAAGACTCGCCTGACCCGCAACATCTCCCTGAATATTCCCCTGCTGTCCGCAGCAATGGATACCGTTACCGAAAGCCGCCTGGCGATCGCGATGGCACAGGAAGGCGGCATCGGCATCATTCACAAGAACCTGAAGCCGAAAGACCAGGCGCGTGAAGTGTCGAAGGTTAAGCGTTTCGAAGCTGGCGTGCTGCGCGATCCGATCACCATCCCGCCGGACATGAAGATCCGCGACGTGATCAAGCTGACCGAGCAGTATGGTATTTCCGGCTTCCCGGTCGTTCAGGGCAAGGAAGTGGTCGGTATCATCACCAACCGCGACCTGCGTTTCGAAAAAGAACTGGACGCCGAAGTACGCGCCAAGATGACCCCGCGCGAAAAGCTGGTCACCGTCAACGAAGAAGCCAACACCGAAGAAGCCAAGCGCCTCATGAACAAGCACCGCCTGGAGCGCGTGCTGGTGGTGAACGAAGCGTTTGAACTGCGCGGCCTGATCACCGTCAAGGACATCCAGAAGTCGACTGAACACCCGAACGCATCGAAAGACCAGCACGGCAAGCTGCTGGTTGGCGCGGCAGTGGGCGTCGGCGCGAAAGACGAAGAACGCATCGACCTGCTGGTAGCGGCAGGCGTGGACGTGCTGGTGGTCGACACCGCCCACGGCCACTCCCAGGGCATCCTGGACCGCGTGAAGTACATCAAGACCAAGTACCCGCACGTTGACGTCATCGGCGGCAATATCGCCACCGCGGCTGCAGCGAAGGCACTGGTTGAATACGGCGCGGACGCGGTCAAGGTCGGCATCGGCCCTGGCTCCATCTGCACCACCCGTATCGTTGCAGGCGTTGGCGTGCCGCAGATCACCGCGATCTCCAACGTGGCCGAAGCGCTGAAGGGCACCGGCGTTCCATGTATCGCCGACGGCGGCATCCGCTTCTCCGGCGACATTTCGAAAGCACTGGCAGCCGGCGCATCGACCGTGATGATGGGCTCCATGTTCGCCGGTACCGAAGAAGCACCGGGCGAAGTGATCCTGTACCAGGGCCGTTCGTACAAGTCCTACCGCGGCATGGGCTCCCTGGGCGCGATGGCCGACGGTTCGGCTGACCGCTACTTCCAGGACGCCAGCGCCAAGCAGGACAAGTTCGTACCGGAAGGCATTGAAGGCCGTGTGGCCTACAAGGGCTCCGTGCTGGCGATCCTGTTCCAGCTGGTTGGCGGCGTGCGCCAGTCCATGGGCTACTGCGGCTGCGCCACCATCGACGAACTGAAAGAAAAAGCAGAATTCGTCGAGATCACGTCGGCCGGCATGCGCGAATCGCACGTCCACGACGTCCAGATCACCAAAGAAGCGCCGAACTACCGCTCCGAATAAGAAACTCCGCAAGGCGGCGACCAAGTGTCGCCGCAATTTTTTTTTGCCCCCGCTATGCACTCAAAAATCCTCATCCTTGATTTCGGTTCCCAGGTGACCCAGCTGATCGCACGCCGCGTGCGCGACGCGGGTGTGTTCTCCGAGGTTTACCCATACGACGTAGACGACGAATTCATTCGCAACTACGGCGCATCGGGCATCATCCTGTCCGGCTCCCACAACTCCACGCTGGAAGGTGATTCGCCACGTGCGCCGCAAGCCGTGTTTGAAATCGGCGTGCCGGTACTGGGCATCTGCTACGGCATGCAGACCATGGCTGCGCAACTGGGCGGCAAAGTGGAAAACGGCCTGGTACGCGAATTCGGCTACGCTGAAGTGCGCGCCCGCAACCACACCGCGCTGCTGAACGGCATCAACGACTTCGTCACCGACGAAGGCCACGGCATGCTGAAGGTCTGGATGAGCCACGGTGACAAGGTGCTGGACCTGCCACCTGGCTTCAAGCTGATGGCATCCACCGAATCCTGCCCGATCGCCGGCATGGCCGACGAAGACCGCAAGTTCTACGCCGTGCAATGGCACCCGGAAGTCACCCACACCGTGCAGGGCAAGGCCATGCTGGGCCGCTTCGTGCACGAGATCTGCGGCTGCAAGGCAGACTGGAACATGCCGGACTACATCACCGAAGCCGTGGAAAAGATCCGCGCCCAGGTCGGCAAGGATGAAGTGATCCTGGGCCTGTCCGGCGGCGTCGATTCGTCCGTGGCTGCAGCCCTGATCCACCGCGCCATCGGCGACCAGCTGACCTGCGTCTTCGTCGACCACGGCCTGCTGCGCCTGAACGAAGGCAAGATGGTGATGGACATGTTCTCCAAGAACCTGGGCGTGAAAGTGATCCAGGTCGACGCGACCGAACAGTTCATGGGCCACCTGGCCGGCGTGACCGATCCGGAGCAGAAGCGCAAGATCATCGGCCGCGAGTTCGTGGAAGTGTTCCAGGCTGAATCGGCCAAGCTGGTGAACGCCAAGTGGCTGGCGCAAGGCACCATTTACCCTGACGTGATCGAATCCGCGGGCAAGGGCAAGAAAGGCCAGACCATCAAGTCGCACCACAACGTGGGCGGCCTGCCGGAGACCATGAAGCTGCAGCTGCTCGAGCCGCTGCGCGAACTGTTCAAGGACGAAGTGCGCAAGCTGGGCGTGGCCCTGGGCCTGCCGCACGAGATGGTGTACCGCCATCCATTCCCTGGCCCAGGCCTGGGCGTGCGCATCCTGGGCGAAGTGAAGAAGGAATACGCCGACCTGCTGCGCCGCGCTGACGCCATCTTCATCGAAGAACTGCGCAACACCCCATACGAAGGCGCCGTGATGGCAGGCGAGGACGCTCCGCAGAACTGGTACGACGCTACCTCGCAGGCATTCGCAGTGTTCCTGCCGGTGAAATCGGTGGGCGTGATGGGCGATGGCCGCACCTACGATTACGTCGTAGCCCTGCGCGCCGTGCAGACCCAGGACTTCATGACCGCGCACTGGGCGCACCTGCCGCACTCGCTGCTGGGCAAGGTGTCCAACCGCATCATCAATGAAGTGCGTGGGCTGAACCGCGTGGTGTACGACATCAGCGGAAAACCGCCGGCGACCATTGAGTGGGAGTAGGGTTGCCCGTGAGCAACTAGCATTGCTCTAACAAACCAAGCAAAGCCCCGACACGGGGTTTTGCTTTTTCTGCACCTTGCGTTAAGGATTGCCCAGCTTGAAGCGTGCGCGGTAGGCGCCTGGCGTTAGCCCCATGCGTGCATGGAACAAGCGGGTGAAAGAACTGATATCGGAATAGCCGACATACAGTGCTATCCGTTCAACGCTCAAGTCTCCCGATTCCAACAAGGCACGGGCGGTATCGATACGCAAATGCTGCAGATGGGTAAGCGGCGAATGGCCTTGAGCCGCATTAAAACGGCGAATCAGTGTACGTTCACTTACCGCTAGCTGCCGCGCCAAATCTGAAATTCGTACACAATCTGCCATATGATCTTGTAGCCACCTTTGGGCCCTGTGCACCAAAGCGTCGTTGTGGCTTTGCTCGCCGATCAGGGGCTGTAGCGGGATCTGCGTGGTTTGTGTCAAGTCAATCAGCATGCTGCGCGCACACTGCTGCGCGATGGCCGGGCCAGTAAAGTGCCTGAGCAAATGGACCGCTTGCAGCAGGAAGGTGGCATGCGCGCCACCACAAACGAGTCGCTCCGCCTCAGTGACTGCCGGACGCATTTGCAGGTCGACGCTGGGGTAGCGCTTACGGAAGTGTTGTTCCAGCCACCAGGTTGTGGTTGCGGCGCGCTGGTCGAGCAAGCCCGTTTCGGCCAACAAAAAAGTACCGGTGCAATTTGCGCTCAGCCAAGCACCTTGTGACCATTGCTGGATTAGCCAGTCGCGCACCACAGCCTGCCGGGTTAGAAAAGCCTGAAAATGCTTCCAGTCGCGGTAATGCAGGCTGGGGATGAATGCGATGTCGTAACGACGGCGTGGCGGCAATGGCTGCATCGCCAACTCCAGGCCATTGCTCGCCCGTACAGCCCGGCCATCCGCCGAGAGGAAGTGCCATTCGAACTGGCTGGCTTCGCGCCCACCCTGCTTGCGCAGGTGTGCATTGGCGACTTGCAGCATATCTGCATAACCACCGAGGACCGACGCGTAGACATCATCAAAACCCAGGATGGCGGCAACAGGCATGGCGGGCTATTCTCGGAGATTTTGGGGTTTGGCGAATCTCGCACAGTATATGTCATTTTCGCCCATACTTGAGCGTTGCGGATTCCATTAGAGTTCATGCCATATCACTTCACGAAGACCGCGC
>CAMLSG010000133.1 GCA_946482635.1 uncultured Duganella sp. | reverse complement strand
GGCCAAGAAGGAAGCCTAAGCCATCCCAGCGGCGCGCACCGATCGCGCCATTCGCAGGAAAATAAATGGGGACGTACCTTTAAATGGGGACGTACCCCTTTAAAAGGGTACGTCCCCATTTAATTGTCGGACCCCGACTTTTAATTTACTTCTTCAGGTGGTCATCCAGCCAGCCGATCACGGTGTGGTGCCACAGGATCGAGTTGGCGGGCTTCAGGACCCAGTGGTTCTCGTCCGGGAACACCAGCAGCTTGGATTCGATACCCTGGCGCTGCAGCGCGGTGAATGTGCCCAGTGCCTGTGCGGTCGGGATGCGGAAGTCCAGGTCGCCCTGTACCACCAGCATCGGGGTCTTCCACTTGGCCACGTGGTGCACCGGGTTGAACTTCTCGTAGCCGTTCGGGTTGGCGTAGTAGGTGCCGCCGTTGTCCCATTCGGTGAACCACAGTTCTTCGGTGGAGTAGGCCATGCCGCGCTGGTCGAATACGCCGTCGTGGTTGACGATGCACTTGAAGCCGTCACTCCAGTTGCCTTCGATCCAGTTCATCATGAAGCCGCCATAGGAAGCGCCCAGTGCGCAGGCGTTCTGGCCGTCCAGGAAGTCATACTTGGCCACTGCTGCCGCCAGGCCTTTCTGCAGGTCTTCCAGCGGCTTGCCGCCCCAGTCGCCGCTGATCGAATCGGTGAAGCCCTGGCCGTAGCCGGTCGAACCGTGGAAGTCGATGAACACCGAGGCGTAGCCGGCGCCGGCGTACACCTGCGGATTCCAGCGGTAGCTCCAGCTGTTGCCGAAGCTGCCCTGCGGGCCGCCGTGAACCAGGAAGGCAACCGGGTATTTCTTGCCCGGCTCGTAGTTCCATGGCTTCATCACGTGGCCGTACACGGTTTCGCCGTTCGCGCCTTTGAAGGAGAACTGTTCGTACTCCGCCATTTTCACGTCTTTCAGGCGTTCGGCGTTGGCCCAGGTCAGTTGAGTGCCTTTCTGTTCGGCGCCTTCGGTTTTCAGCTTGAGCAGTTGCGCGCCGCCGCCCAGCGAGGCTGCAGCGGAGATTACGGTGTCCTTCTGCACGTCGAACTCGCCGGCATAGCCCTTGCCGGTCAGCGCGGTGACCTTGCCGGAGGCGACGTCCAGGGAGAACAGGCGGTGGTTGCCGATATCGTCGGCGTTGGCCAGCAGGGCCTTGCCGTCAGGACGCCATTTGTAGTCGGCGATGGAGCGGTCCCATTCCTGCGCCAGCACGCGCTTCTTGCCGGTGGCGACATCCAGCAGCACCATGTGGAAGCGGTCGGCCTCAAAGCCTGGGCGTTTCATCATCAGGTAGGCCAGGGTCTTGCCGTCCGGGGAGAAGGATGGCTTGGCGTCCCATGCCGGGTTTTCGGCGGTCAGGTTGCGCGGGGCGGCGCCGCCGGCGGCTGGCACTTCGTACAGGTCGAAGTTGGTGGACCAGGATTCAGCCTTGCCGGCCACGCGCGCCGAGAACACGACCTTCTGGCCGTCCGGGCTGAATTGGTAGTCGGCGTTGTCGCCGAAAGGCTTGGAATGCACGTCGCCGTCCAGCGAGCCGCTCAGGCTGACCGGTGCGCCGGCCTTGCCGGAAGCGTCGATTGGCGCCGAGTACAGCACGTTGCGGCGGCCGTCGGCCCAGGTATCCCAGTGGCGCACGAACATTTCGTTGTACAGCATGCCGGTGGCCTTGTTCTTGGACTTGTCATCCAGGCGCTTCTTGGTGCAGGCCAGGTCGGCGCATTCGCGGAACACTTCGAAGGCCATGGCCAGGCGGTCACCTTTCGGCGACAGGCGGAAGCTCTCCACGCCCAGCGGGTAATCGGTGACGCGCACGGCTTCGCCGCCGGCGTTCATCGGCAGGCGCCAGACCTGGGCGGAACCGGAACGGCCGCTCACGAAGTAGATCGCGTCGCCGGAAGGGGACCATTGTGGCTGGCTGCTGCTCGCATCGTGCTGGGTCAGCTGGACCGGTGCAGGCTTGGCGGCCTTCAGGTCGATCATCCACAGCTGCGTGATGCCGCGGTTCTTTTCCATATTGGTCGCGCGGACGGTGTACACCACGCGGCTTGCATCCGGCGACAGCACAGGGCTGCCAACGCGGTCCATGCTCGCCAGGTCTTCGATGGTCAGGCCGCGCGGGGCGGCTACGGCATTGGTTGCCGCTGCGATGGCGGCGCCCAGTACCAGCAGGCGTAAGGTCATTCGGGATCTCCGGTCTGTTATCAAATCTGCCAGCTGGTGGCTGGCCAAGCGGGCATGATACTGTAATATTCCGCGCATGGAGATCAATGCTAAGAAAATTGCGGTCTGGGGATTGACCGGTGTGACGGCTGCCTTGTGCGCCGGGGCCGTGCTGCTGACCCAGACGTGGTATTCGAAACCGCTCAAGCTGGAGTGGTTTTATATGCGCGGCTTCGCTTCGGCTGCGCTGAAAAGCCCGGAGATGATGTCGAAGCTGCATGTGCTGCCTGGCTGGCTCGATTTCTTCAGTTCGCGCCTGGACGACGAATCGCCGCAGCGCCGGCATGAGTTTTACCAGGACATGAAAGACAACCTGGCCATGCTGGATCGCTACGACAGAAATGAGCTGGGGCGCGAAGCGCAACTGTCCTACGATACGCTGCACTATTACCTCGGCACCGTGGCGGAAGGCGAGCGCTTCCAGCTTCATGAATTCCCGGTCAACCAGGTGCACGGCCTGCAAAGCGCGCTGCCGGAATTCATGATCGACGTGCATCGCGTCAGCAACCGCAGCGAAGCGGAAAGCTACATCGCGCGCCTGCAGAAATTCCCGCGCAAGTTCGAGCAATTGATCGAAAGCCTGCGCGCGCAGGAAGCTGCCGGCATACTGCCGCCGCAGTTCCTGGTCGAGAAAGTGCTGCTGCAGATGCATGGTTTTGCAGGGCGTCCGGCGCGCGAGAACATGCTGTACACCGGCTTCAAGGCCAAGCTCGATGCGATTCCGCTGTCCGCGATGAACGAGAAGGCGCGCGTCGAACTGCTGCAAGGCGTGGCCGACGCGATCCAGAAGAGCGTCTATCCGGCATATGCGGAATTGATCCGCCACTTCGTCGAATTGCAAGGGCGCGTCCACTCCAACGACGGCGCCTGGTCGCTGCCCAACGGCGACGAATACTATGCCTGGTGCGTGCGCTATCACACCTCGACCAACCTGACGCCTCAGCGCGTGCACGACCTGGGGCTGGCCGATGTCGACCGCCTGACCGGCATCATGGACCGGCTGTTGCGGCAGATCGGGCTGGAAGAGGGAAGTGTCGGCGAGAGGATGCAGCGACTGCAGCGCGATCCGAAATACCGCTACCCCGACACCGAGGAGGGGCGCAAGGAAATGCTGGCCGAATACCGCGCCATCATGCAGGAAGCCGACGAAAAGCTGGCCAGCGCTTTCCTCACGCGACCCAAAGCCGCGATCGAAGTGCGTCCGGCTCCTGCCGAATCGGCGGCCACTGCGCCAACCGCCTATTACATGCCGGGTGCGATCGATGGTTCGCGGCCGGGCGTTTTTTACGCAAATATGCGTTCACTGAAAGACACGCCGAAGTACGGCATGCGCAGCACGGTATTCCATGAAGTCATGCCGGGCCATCACTTCCAGATATCGCTGGCGCAAGAGATGAAGGGTGTGCCGTTTTTCCGCCGTGTGATCAGTTTTTCTGCATACCAGGAAGGCTGGGGCTTATACGCGGAGCGGCTGGCTTCCGAAATGGGCCTGACACCAGATCCGCTTGACCAGTTGGGCCGCCTGCGTGACGACATGATGCGCGCCGCGAGGCTGGTGGTCGACACGGGCATCCATTACAAGCACTGGTCGCGCGAAAGCGCCATCGAATACATGATGGAAAACACCGGCATGGGTGAACAGGAAGCGACGGCGGAGGTGGAGCGCTACATCGTCTCACCGGGCCAGGCCCTGGCCTACAAGGTGGGCATGCTGTCGATCCTGGGCCTGCGCGAGAAAGCGCGCGCCGAGCTAGGCGACAAATTCGACCTCAAGGAATTCCACAACGAAGTCCTGAGCCATGGCGCCTTGCCGATGACGGTGCTGGAGCGTGTGGTGGACGACTGGATCGCCGCCCACCACAAGTAGAGCTTAGAGCAACTGCTTGCCGAGCGCTTCCAGGCGTTCGAAGTAGGCGGTCATGTCCAGCTCTTTACGCGCTACGCCGCTGCGCATTGCTGCTTGCGCGATCTTCGGGGTGACGGTTGGCAGCAGGCGGTCGTCAAGCAGGCCCGGAACCACGTAGTCCTTGCCGAAGCGGACGTCGCTGCGCGCCAGGCCAGCCAGGGCGGTCACGCAGGCGCGCTTCATTTCCTGGTTGATCGTGGTAGCGCCGGTGTCCAGCGCGGCGCGGAACAGATACGGGAAGCACAGCGCGTTGTTGATCTGGTTCGGGTAGTCGGAGCGGCCGGTGGCGATGATCGCGTCCGGCGCTACTTCGCGTACCAGTTCAGGGCGCAGTTCAGGCTCGGGATTGGCCAGGGTGAACACGATCGGCTGTGGGTTCATGCGAACCACGTCGGCTTGCGACAGCACGCCTGGACCCGATACGCCGAGGAATACGTCGGCGCCTTCCATCACGTCGGACAGGGTAGTGGCGGTCGTATCCTGCGCCCAGTCGGCTTTTTCGCCGGTCAGGTTGCGGGCCTTGGTCAGCACACCTTTGGAGTCGCACACGAAGATGTTTTCGCGGCGCGCGCCGATGTCCACCAGCAGTTCCAGGCAGGCGATAGCCGCTGCGCCGGCGCCGGAGCAGACGATTTTCACGTCGGCGATGTCGCGGCCGGTCATTTCAACGGCGTTCAGCATGCCGGCGCCGACCACGATGGCGGTGCCGTGCTGGTCGTCGTGGAATACCGGAATGCTCAGGCGTTCACGCAGCTTGCGTTCGATGTAGAAGCACTCTGGCGCCTTGATGTCTTCCAGGTTGATGCCGCCGAAAGTCGGGTGCATGGCGGCGATGATCTCGACCAGCTTGTCCGGATCGGTTTCGTCCAGTTCGATGTCGAAGGAATCGATGCCTGCGAATTTCTTGAACAGGATGGACTTGCCTTCCATGACCGGCTTGCCGGCCAGTGCGCCGATGTTGCCAAGGCCCAGCACCGCGGTGCCGTTTGTGATGACTGCCACCAGGTTGCCCTTGGCAGTATATTCATAGGCCAGTGCCGGGTCGCGTGCAATTTCCACGCAAGGCGCCGCTACGCCTGGCGAGTAAGCCAGGGCCAGGTCGTCCTGGCTGGCAACGCTCTTGGTCACTGCAATGGCCACTTTGCCAGGCGTGCCGGCCTTGTGGTATTCCAGTGCCTTTTGTTCAAGACTGCTCATTCTGTGCTTCTCCTTTTGTTCTGCGAAAAACGCCCGCTACAGGCAGTGTAGCCTGTGCGGGCGTATGCTGCAGGGCGCTACGCGGGCGCCCGGCTTGCTTTTTGATTAAGGGTACAGGCCACGAACTTCGCGGGCAGCCAGCACGCGGGTGCAGGCCAGGATGAAGGTTGCGGTGCGCAGCGATACCTTCTTCTCTTGAGATACTTCCCACACGGAGTTGAACGCGTCCTGCATGATGCGGGTCAGGCGTGCATTGATCTCTTCTTCGCTCCAGAAGAAGGAGGAGAAGTCCTGCACCCATTCGAAGTAGGACACGGTCACGCCGCCGGCGTTACACAGTACGTCCGGAACGATCAGGATGTCCTTGTCGTTCAGGATGTCGTCCGCTTCAGGGGTGGTTGGGCCGTTGGCGCCTTCCAGGATGATCTTGGTACGGATCTGGCCTGCGTTCTTTGCGGTGATCTGCTGTTCCAGCGCTGCCGGAACCAGGATGTCGGACTCGATGCCCCAGAAGGAGTCACGGTCCAGGGTTGCTTCTGCGCCTGGGAAGCCAGCCACGCCGCCGGTTTCGGCTACGTGCTTGTGCAGTTGCGCCACGTCCAGGCCGCCCTGGTTCACCACGGTGCCGGTGTGATCCTGCACAGCGATGATCTTGGAGCCAGCTTCTGCGAACATGTTGGCAGCGATGCCGCCCACGTTGCCGAAGCCCTGGATTGCAATGCGTGCGCCCTGGATTGCGACGCCGCGCTTTGCAGCCGCTTCACGGCCGGTCACGAACACGCCGCGGCCGGTTGCTTCACGACGGCCCAGCGAGCCGCCCATCGAGATTGGCTTGCCGGTGACAACGCCGGTCGACAGGTTACCTTCGATCATGGCGTAGGAGTCCATCATCCATGCCATCACCTGTTCGTTGGTGTTGACGTCCGGCGCAGGGATATCCTTGGTCGGGCCGATGATCAGGCTGATCTCGCTGGTGTAGCGGCGGGTCAGGCGCTGCAGTTCACCTTTGGACAGGGTCTTTGGATCGACACGGATACCACCTTTTGCGCCACCGTATGGCACGTTGACGGCGGCGTTTTTCACCGTCATCCATGCCGAAAGGGCCATCACTTCCGACAGGGTCACATCCTGGTGGAAGCGTACGCCACCCTTGCCAGGGCCGCGAGACATATTGTGTTGAACGCGATAGCCTTCGTAGTGGGCGATCGAGCCGTCGTCACGTTCGATTGGAACGTCGACAACGAGGATGCGCTTAGGGCGCTTCAGGGTTTCTACCCAGCGGGACAGGCCGCCCAGGTGAGGGGTGACGCGATCAATCTGTTTCAGGTACTGGCCCCAAGGACCGAGATCTTCGGAGTTGAGGTAAGAAGGCAAGGCGTGGTTGGTCATTATGTGACTCGCTCAGTTGTTCGGTAACGCGGCGAATCTTATTCCTGCGCAATTGCCGAGGCCAATGCCGAGTGCGCATCCGGTTATGCAAAATTTGCATAACCTGTTTTTTTGGTATCTCTTGGTAGGCAAACTACACACCGGTACGCGGCCGTTGCGGGCCGGTGTCAGACCCTGCGGGTCTGACACTGGTTTACCGGTTTTAGCGATCCGAAGCCGGCACGCGCCGCTTGGCCGAAGCCGGCTTTTGTTTTTCCGCCAAGTGTTCCCAAAGCCGCGCCACCACAGCCTTTCCAGGCCGCGCCGTGCTTGGCCGCTCGCGGTACAAACGGATTTCCATCTCGATTTCCCACTCCGCGCGCCCGCCATCGGCCGGCGCCAGCAGCTTCTGCTTGACCTCGCGCGTCACCGCCGATTCAGGCAGGAAGGCAATCCCGCGCCCCTCCAGGGCCATCATCTTCAACCCCTCCGCCATATCGGTTTCGTAGTGGGTCTCAAGGTGCAAAGCCTGCTTGGCATCGGACATGATCAGGTCAACCATGCGACCCAGGTAAGCATTGGTGGTGTAGGAAAGGAAGGGCAGCGGCGACGTTTTCCGGCCCGGCAGCACGAACTCCGGCTGCCTGGCCTTGTCGCAGCGTGCATAAGCGCGCAAGGCCTCGCGCCCCAAAACCAGCATGTCGTAGCGCCCCGGATCAAGCTGCACCGGCTGGCGCGGATGGTGGTAGCAAAGCAGCAGGTCGCAGCCGCCTTCCACCAGCTGCAGCACCGCATCGTGCACGTTCAAGGCCATCAGGCGCGAATTGATCGGCGCGAATTCTTCTTCGAGCTGCGCGATCCATTTCGGGATGAAGGTCAGCGACAGCGTGTGCGGCACGGCGAGGTCGATGCTGTTCTGCGTCGCCGCCCGCTTGCCGCGCAACAGCTCGCGCACGCCGTTGATCTGGCTGAGCATTTCCAGTGCCTGCTCGTAGAACACCAGCCCCGCCGGCGTTACGCGCGTCGGGTAGGATGTGCGGTCAATCAGGTCCATGCCCAGCCAGTTTTCCAGCGACTGGATGCGCCGCGAGAACGCAGGCTGTGTCACGTGGCGCAGCTGTGCGGAGCGGCTGAAACTATTCGTTTCAACCAGCGAGATAAAGTCTTCCAGCCATTTTGTTTCCATCAACGAGATCCTAAGCAGCGGTTGCGATGCGGCGCATCGGCGTGAACAGCAACGCAAGCGTAGCGCAAACCACCAGGATCACGCCACCGCCAAAGAACATTTGCGGCAAAGTCGCGCTTTGCATGATCCAGCCGGTTGCGGCCGACGACAGCGGCGCCAGGCCGAACATGATGAACATGAAGATGCTCATGACGCGTCCCATCATCTGCGGTTGCACGCGCTTCTGGATCCAGGTGAACACGGCCACCTGCACCAGGCCGACCAGTGCGCCGAGCGACAGCAGCAGCAAGCCGCCTTGCCAGCCGGCGGTGATCAGGCCGAGCGGCATGATGAACAGGCCCGCCATGGCATCGACCGACAAGGCGAGCAAGCCAATGCGCACAGGCTTGCCGGCGTTGTATTTGGCGGTCATGCTGGAGAAGGCCATGCCGGCCAGCATGCCTGCGCCATGGGCCGCCATCAGCATGCCGAAGGCTGCGCCGTCATGCAGGCGCTCCTTCGCCAGCACGGGCAGGGCCACCTGCATGGTGCCGCCGATCAGCACGGACACCAGGCCCCAGTAGGCGAAGCAGGTGCGCATTTCCACATCGCGCCACACCGCCAGCAGGCCTTCGCCTACCGCATGCAGCACGTTCTGCGGCACCGGCGGCGTGGCTCCGCCAAGCGGCACCACGCGCGACAAGGTCCACGCGGAGACCACGAAACTCAGGCTGTCGAAGGCGAAAGCCAGGCCCAGCGAACGCATGCCGCCATCCGGGCCGCCGGCATCGCCGATCGCCAGCAGCAGCGCAGCCAGCAGGGGCCCGGCCAGCATGCCGACCTGGCGTACGCCCATGATGGCGCCGTTTGCCGCCTGCAGCAGGTCAGGCGGGATGGCGCGCGGCATGATCGAACTGCCGGAAGGATAGGCAAATGCTTGCGCCAGGCCGATGCCGAGCGATAGCGCATACACCATCGGCAGCGTTGCCGTACCGGTCAGCGTGAGCACCGCCAGGGCGCCCACCAGCAGGGCACTGGCGTGCTTGGTCAGCATGAGCACACGCTTGGGCGAATAGCGGTCCACCACTGCGCCGCCGATCAGGATGAAGACGGCGCGCGGCGCGCCCAGCAGGGCCAGCACCAGGCCGAGCGAAAGCGGATCGCCGGTCAGTTTCAAGACCAGCCAGGGCAGGGCGATCAAGGTGAACTGATCGCCCAGCATGGACAGGACGCCGCCGCTGAGCAGCCAGCGGAAATTGGCATTGTTCTTAAGGGTGGGTGTCATGTTCAGGGTCCGATCAGGTTGGCGAGGACGGCGTTCAACGGCGCCAGTTCCTCGTCTTTCGAATGCCGCAGCAAGTCCGTCGCGTATTCATTGGCCGTGCGTTGCGCGTTATCGAGCAGCGCGTGGCCGGCTGCCGTGATGACGGCGTAACCGACGCGCGCATCGCGTTCGTCGGCCTGGCGTGCCACCCAGCCGGTTTTTTCCAGCGGCAGCAGGGTGCGGGTCACGCCGGAGGCGGTCAGTCCCAGGCGGTCAGCGAGATCGACGCGGCGCAGGCGGCCGCCCGGGGCGTTGGCCAGGCTTTGCAGCAGCATGAAGTCGCTGAAGCTCAGGCCGTGGTGGCCGCCCAGCACGGTGTCGAGGCGGCGGATAATAGTGGCGTGGGCGCGCGCAAGGCGCAGGCAGAATTCGAGTGCGTTATCCATGATTATTCATTGAAAAGTGCTTGAGTAATCAAGTATATCGAAACTTCTTTCTGCGCGCCATAAAAAACTTCGAATCGGTGTCAGCGGTAGACTATAGCCATGAACAACCGCAGATCATTCCTCAAGAGTTCCGTCGCGGTGGCATCGGCTTTGGCGCTGCCGGCAATGGCGCGTGCCGCCATCGCGGCGCCGCACGAACGCAGCCTGCGCTTCTACAACACGCATACCGGGGAAACCTTGCGCACCATGTTCTGGGCCGAAGGGCAGTTCATTCCCGAGGCGCTTCAGGACATCAACCACTTGCTGCGCGACCATCGCAACGATAAGGTCGCAAGCATCGATCCCGAGCTGATCCTGCTGCTGGACCGCGTCAGCGCGCAGTTCAGCAATCATGAAGTGATCCATGTGATTTCCGGCTACCGCTCGCCCGAGACCAACCGGATGCTGGCCGACGCCAGCGGCGGCGTGGCGAAGCACAGCATGCATATCGAGGGGAAGGCGATCGACGTGCGCATTCCGGGCCGCGACCTGGAGCGCCTGCACAAGGCCGCGCTGGCCTTGAAAGGCGGTGGTGTCGGCTACTACCCGACCTCACAGTTCGTGCACATGGACACGGGCCGCGTGCGTCACTGGTGACCCAGCAAGGGGTAAGGATTGAGCGGCTTGCCCTGCCACCAGTTTTTCTCCGGACCCAGTTCAAACATGGCGAAATGCAGGTGCGGCGCCGCGGGATCCGCGTTGCCGGTCGCGCCGACGTAGCCAATCAGGTCGCCGCGCTTGACTTGCTGTCCTTCCTTCAGCGCGGTTGCGTAGTGGTCGAGGTGGGCGTAGTAATAGGAGTATTTTTCGTTCGGGTCGAACTGGTAAATCGTCAGGCCGCCCGGCTTGCTGGTGAACAGCTTGGCGATCTTGCCGTCCGCCACAGCGTAGACTGGGGTACCGATCGGCGCCAGGATATCGAGCGCTTCATGCATGCGCTCCGAACCGCGCGGCTGGCTGTAGGTGTCCTGGATCTGCGCGAACTTCACGCCGCCGACAGGAATCAGCAGTGCGGTCCCGCCGCCGCCGGCCACCAGGCCGCCGGTGCCGCTGGTGTCGGGGCGCATGCCTGCCAGCGAATCGCCTGCCTTGCCGGGGGCAGAGGCGTTGGCAACGCGCGGTGGATCGATGGGCTCGGCCTGGGCCGGCGTCAGTGCCGGTGCAGGCACCGCCGCAGGTTCGATGGCAGGCTGGGCAGCCGGCACGGTTTGCGGAACAGGCGCCTGCCGGTCGCCCGGAATCGTAATGGCGGCAGTTTCCCGGTTATCGAGCGGCACGCGGCTAAGCAGCAGCAGCGTGCCGCCTGCGCCAAGGACTATACCGGCAATCAAGGTGCCGAATGTTCCCACGGGTCTCATGGCAGCCTCCTTATTCCTGAAGCACGACTGGCGTTCCAGGCCCCACAGCATCGGCGACGCGCGCGGCGTCCCAGTTGGCGAGCCGGATGCAGCCGTGCGACTGCGTCTTGCCGATCTTGCCCGGTTCCGGCGTGCCGTGGATGCCGTAATGGTCTTTCGACAGGTCGATCCAGACGACGCCGACCGGGTTGTTCGGTCCGGGCGGGATGGTAGCCTTGCCGTCGCCGGCCTTCGCATCCCAGAACAATTTCGGGTTGTAGTGGAAGGGCGGATTGCGTGCCACCCCGTTTACCTTCCAGTGTCCGACTGGCAGCGGATCGTGTTCGCTGCCGGAAGTGACGGGCATCTGCGCAAAAACCTTGCCGCCCGCATCAAGCAATGACAGCGTGCGGTCGCCGCCATCGACCACAATGCTGGCCGCCTTTGGCAGGGCGGGCGCAGCGCCGATATTCGGCACAGTGATCTGCGCGCCGGCCTGCTCGATATCCTTGCCGGGATTGAGCTTGCGCAGGAAGGCCGGGCTGGCGTGGAAACGTTCTCCCAAAGCCTCGGCTGCGCTGGAATAATTCAGCGCCTGCAGCTTGGCTTTGTCGGCCATTTCTTCCGGCACTGGCTCGAATGGCCCTGCGACATCGGCATCGGTCACCGTATAAGTGGTCAGGACCGGCTGGCCATCATCCAGCGCCGCCAGGGTGGCATCGTCTGCCTTGCCTGTTTGCGGCAGGCCGCGGGCACGCTGGAAGCCAAGCAAAGCTTGCCGGGTATTGCCGCCTGCGGTGCCGTCGATCTCTCCGGCGGAAAAGTTGGCCCGGTCCAGCAGCACCTGGGCGCGCACGGTTGGGGAGGGCGAGTCCTGGGCCGCATGCGCGCCCGTGCTGGCTAACAACAGGGCAATCAGGATTGTTCTCATGGGCGCAGTGTCGCGCCGTTTTTCAGGCCGATCCGTTCGGTAACGTACAAAAGAAAAAGGCCGCCAGGTTGCCCGGGCGGCCTTGCTTATTGCATGCTAATGATTAGCGATCGCCCCAAGGACGACGTGGTGCATCGGTGCGTGGGCCTTTGAAGCCGCCGGCATCGCGGTCGCGGTTGCGGAAGTTGCTCTCGCCGCGTTCGCGGAAGCCGCCTTCCTTGCGGAAGCCGCCTTCAGCAGGACGCTCAGCGCGGAAGCCGCCTTCGGAACGGAAACCGCCGCCATCAGCGCGATTGCGGAAACCGCCTTCGGCAGGACGCTCAGAGCGGAAGCCGCCTTCATTGCGGTTGCGGAAGCCGCCTTCAGGGCGCTCGTTGCGGAAACCGCCTTCAGCGCGGAAGCCGCCTTCGTTGCGATTGCGGTAGCCGCCTTCGCTGCGTTCACGGAAACCGCCTTCGTTACGATAGCCGCCTTCCTTGCGCTCGCCGGCAAATGGATTGCCTTCGCTGCGATAGTGGCCGCCTTCCGAGCGCGGGTTGGAGAAGGAACGCTGGCCTGGCTTGCTGTTGCGGCCATCGCCTGGCTTCCAGCCTGGGCGCGACGCGGAGCGCGAAGGCGCTGCACGCTTAGGCTCGAAGCCTTCGATCACTTCGACCGGGATCGGCTGGCGGGTCAGGCGCTCGATGCGGCGCACCAGCATGTTTTCAGCATGGTTCACCAGCGATACGGCGATGCCGTTGCGGCCGGCGCGGCCGGTACGGCCGATGCGGTGCACGTAGTCTTCCGGGAACTTCGGCAGGTCGTAGTTGAACACGTGAGTGATGTTCGGCACGTCAATGCCGCGTGCTGCCACGTCGGTCGCCACCAGCACCTTCACGTTACCGCGGCGCAGGCCGTCCAGCGTGCGGTTGCGCGCGCCCTGGTGCATGTCGCCGTGCAGTGCAGCGGCGGAGAAACCGGCGATGTTCAGGCGGTCGGCGATGGTGTCGGCGTCACGCTTGGTGGCGGTGAAGACCACTGCCTGGTCCATGGTTTCGTCGCGCAGCAGGTGGTCCAGCAGGCGGTTCTTGTGCGACAGGTCATCCACGAAGTGGACGCGCTGCACGATGTTCTCGTGCTTGGTGGTTGCAGTGTTGATCTGGATGACCAGCGGATCCTTGGTGATGCGGCGGGCCATATTGCCCACCACGCCGTCCAGGGTTGCCGAGAACAGCATGGTCTGGCGCGAATCAGGGGTGGCGGCAACGATCTTCTCGATGTCTTCGATAAAGCCCATGTCCAGCATGCGGTCGGCTTCGTCCAGCACCAGGATCTGGAGTTGGCAGAAGTCGATCTTGCCTTGCTCCATATGGTCGATCAGGCGGCCTGGAGTCGCGACCAGGATTTCCGGATTGCGCGACAGCAGTTGCATCTGCTTCGGATAAGGCATGCCGCCCAGGATCGCGACCGACTTGATGTGGCGCAGCTGGGAGGTGTACTTGGTGGTGTTGGTGGTGACCTGCAGGGCCAGTTCACGGGTTGGGGTCAGCACCAGCATCTTCGGCTGGGCAGGGCGGAAGCGTGGACGCTCGCCACGGGCACGCGCCGACTGGGCTTCCTGCGCGGCGGTCTTGCCGGAATTGCCGGCATAAGGCGCGCTGGCCAGGCGGTGCAGCGATGGCAGCATGAAGGCCGCGGTCTTGCCGGAGCCGGTTTGCGAGGACACCAGCAGGTCCTTACCTTCGATCGCCGCAGGGATGGCCTGCTGCTGAACCGGGGTCGGCGCGGTGTAGCCGGCTTCGGTCAGTGCGGAGAGGATGGACGTGTGGAGACCAAGTGCTTCAAAAGTCATGTAAATCTTTCGTAAAAAGCGAAAAAATAGCTACGCTAAACCAGAACGAAACGACTCTATTTGTATAGAAATTTCGGCACAAAAGCTTTGCGCCGGGACGGTGTCATTGAACTACGACACGCAGGGCGGAGGGCTTTTTAGGCGGCATCCAATGTTCAGGATGCGGCAGATAGTTTCGCGAAGCTGCTATTTGTGTTGTTATTTTCAGCTGCGTTATATGTGTTGCAGCGCACAAGCGGTGAATTATACACGGAATCTCGGCCGCGCGGTAGCTTTCGATTCGGTTTGCGGCAGAGCAATATTGCTTCGCTTGGACGACCCATTACAAGCCATGCCACAGTGACGACATGTGGAAGTTGACGCACCGATCGCGAGTGCCATCAGAGCAAGGGTGGCCGCCGAGAAGGGAGCGCGATCTGCGCCAAACGAAGACAAATAGCGACACCGACGCATGTCGAACATGGCTCGGTGGATGCGTTAAGCTGTAGCAACATGTGCCTTTGCTGCCGCAATTCGAAGGTTAAGTTCGTCCACCACTGCCACTTCTTTAAATGGTCCGAATGCAAACTTCAAAGCCGGTACAAATTCGATTCTTTGCCCAAACTTCGTCGGACTGGCCAAATGAAGCACGATAGTTGTGGTTTCGCCAGGCGATACTTCAACTTTCGTGACGTCCTTCAAATACACAATTTCTTTCTCTCCTCTTCGAAAGAGAATCAGCGTATTACCTGCCAGATACACTTTCTCCGAAAGACGATTTATCGCAAGCTGACCCAGCACTCCAAAGATGAAGAGTGCGAACAAGAAAAACCAATGCGAAATTCCATGTACTTTCGAGACTAAGAAGGAAATGGCAAAAAACAGTAAGATACCAAACCAAAAAAACGGAAAAATGGCGTTCGCGAATAACGCGACGCTGGACGAAATTAACTGTCGTTCACCAGCCGGTATTTCTGGCTGCGTTTCGGTTACCTTGAACGAATCAAACGCGAGTAAGCGCGCCTCTATCTCTTTCAGTCTTTCAGGAAAGCG
>CAMLSG010000132.1 GCA_946482635.1 uncultured Duganella sp. | reverse complement strand
TAAGGTTGTTAAGCCTTTTTTAAGGCTTTCAATCATGAATTAAACGGTGGACAATGGCATTTCCGTTATCATTGCCGCCGAAGCCACACCGAACAAAACATTTAAAAGGAGCCCCAGCTCATGTCAAAACCAGCCTTCAAGCGCGTCCTCCTGAAATTGTCCGGCGAAGCCCTGATGGGCGATGATCCGTACGGCATCAACCGCGGCACCATCGAACGCATGGTGGCGGACGTCGCCGAAGTAGCAAAGCTGGGCGTTGAACTGGCGGTCGTCATTGGCGGCGGCAACATCTTCCGTGGCGTGGCGCCTGGCGCCCAGGGCATGGACCGTGCCACCGCCGACTACATGGGCATGCTGGCTACCGTGATGAACGCGCTGGCCCTGGCCGACGCAATGAAGCACGTCGGCGTGACCGCGCGCGTGATGTCGGCCATCGGCATCGAGCAGGTGGTCGAGCCTTACGTGCGCCCGAAAGCGCTGCAGTACCTGGAAGAAGGCAAGGTCGTGATCTTCGCCGCCGGCACCGGCAACCCGTTCTTCACCACCGACACCGCAGCGGCCCTGCGCGGTTCGGAAGTGAGTGCGGAAATCGTGCTGAAGGCCACCAAGGTCGATGGCATCTACACCGCCGACCCGAAAAAAGACCCGAACGCCACCATGTACCACAAGATCAGCTTCGACGAAGCGATCGCCAAGCACCTGCAAGTCATGGACGCCACCGCCTTCGCGCTGTGCCGCGACCAGAAACTGCCGATCAAAGTATTCTCGATTACCAAGCCGGGCGCGTTGATGAACGTGATTATGGGCGAGGAAGAGGGTACACTGGTTCACGTTTAAAATATTTCAAGTAATTGCAACAGGAGAGCAGCAATGTCTATCGCTGACATTAAAAAGAATACTCAGGACCGCATGGTCAAATCGCTGGAAACCCTGAAAGCCGACCTGGCTAAAGTGCGTACCGGCCGCGCCCACGTAGGCATCCTGGACCATGTGATGGTGGACTACTACGGCAACCCGACCCCGCTGAACCAGGTTGCCAACCTGACCCTGGTCGATGCGCGCACCATTGGCGTAGCCCCGTTCGAAAAGAAAATGGGCGCCGTCATCGAAAAGGCGATTCGCGACTCCGACCTGGGCCTGAATCCTGCCTCGCAGGGCGACATGATCCGCGTGCCGACCCCGCCGCTGAACGAAGAGCGCCGCAAGGAAATGGTCAAGCTGTGCAAGGGCGAAGGCGAAGACGCCAAGGTTGCTGTGCGCAACATCCGCCGCGACGCCAACGAAGGCCTGAAGAAACTGGTGAAGGACAAGGCCATTTCGGAAGACGAAGAGCGCCGCGCAGCTGACGAAGTGCAGAAGCTGACCGACAAGTTCATCGCCGACATCGACAAGACCGTCGCCGAAAAAGAGAAAGAAGTCCTGACCGTCTAAGGTCCCGAAACCGGGGAGGGTGGAGGCATTGCCTCCGCCTCCCCGGATTTTTAGTTTACGCACCTATGAAATATTCGAGTTCGACAACCGACGTTCCTGATGCGCCAAAGGTGCCGCGCCACCTGGCGATCATCATGGACGGCAACGGGCGCTGGGCAACCAAGCGCTTCCTGCCGCGCGTGGCGGGCCACGTCAAAGGCGTGGAAGCGGTGCGCACCGTGGTGGAAGCCTGCGCCGAGCGCGGCATCGAGTACCTGACCGTGTTTGCGTTCAGCTCCGAGAACTGGCGCCGGCCGGAAGAGGAAGTTTCCCTGCTGATGAAACTCTTCGTGACCGCGCTGGAGCGCGAAGTGTCGAAGATGCATGCGAACAATATCCGCCTGAAGGTGGTGGGCGACCTGTCGCGCTTCGACCAGAAGCTGCAGGACATGATCGCCAATGCCGAGCGCAAGACCGCCAACAACACCCGCATGACGGTGACCGTGTGCGCCAACTATGGCGGACGCTGGGATATCATGCAGGCAATCGGCAAGATGGTGGCCGAGCATCCAGGCACGACCGATTTCTCGGAAGAGCAGCTGGCGCCGTACCTGTCGATGGCGTACGCCCCGGAGCCGGACCTGTTCATCCGCACCGGCGGTGAGGAGCGCATCTCCAATTTCCTGCTGTGGCAACTGGCGTATACGGAACTGCACTTCACCGATACCTACTGGCCCGACTTCAATGCCGAACGCCTGGACGAGGCAATCGCCTCCTACCAGGGCCGTGAACGCCGCTTTGGCCGCACTGGCGACCAGGTGGCCAAAAAGAGCTAAAAACAATGCTGAAAACCCGCGTGATTACCGCCGTCCTGCTGCTGGCGGTATTGTTGCCCGTCCTGTTCTCCGGCTACCAGCCAGCGGTGAACGTGGTGGTGGCTGTGTTCTTTGGCGCCGCCGTGTGGGAAGCCTTCCGCCTGTTCAAGAACCGTGCCGCGATCGTCGTGGCCGCAGCCTGGACGGCGGCCTTCGTCTACACTTTCTTCTTCAATTCCGGGCTGGACCAGTCCAAATTCTGGCTGGCCATTGGCGCCGCCATCTGGCTGATCCGCTTTGCGCCGTCGCTGAAACTGGGCTTGCCGCCTGCTGAGGGCATGGGCAATACCATGCTGAGCATGGTGTATGCGGTAACCCTGGTGGCCTGCTTCGTCGCCATCCTGCTGCTGTTCGCGCGCGGCCCCGTCTACCTGCTGTCGGTCATGGCCATCGTGTGGGCGGCCGACATCTTCGCCTATTTCTCGGGCAAGGCCTTCGGCAAGCGCAAGCTGGCGCCGACCATCTCGCCGGGCAAGTCGTGGGAAGGCGCCGTGGGCGGCCTGGTAGCCGTGCTGCTGCTGGCTGGAGCCACCGTGCTGCTGGCGCCATCCGTACCGCTGCTGCAGGATACCTTCGCGGTGCGCCTGGCCGGCCGCTTGGGCTGGGGCATCATGCTGGCGGTGCTGGTGCTGATTGTCGCCGCTTCCATCGTCGGCGACCTGTTTGAATCCATGCTCAAGCGCCGCTCCGGCATGAAGGACAGCAGCAACCTGCTGCCTGGCCATGGCGGCGTGCTTGACCGTATCGACGCGCTGGTGCCGGTGCTGCCCATCGCTGCGTTGATCACCCCAAGGCTGTTCTAAGGAATTCCATGCAACGCATTACCATTCTCGGCGCTACCGGTTCGATTGGCGTCTCCACGCTGGACGTTATCGCGCGCCACCCGGAGCGCTATTCCGTCTACGCGCTGACGGCCCATAGCCGCGTCGAAGAACTGGCAGCCCAGTGCATCCAGTTCCACCCGGCCCGTGCCGTGGTGGGCAGCGCCGCCGCTGCCGATCAGTTGGGCGCCGTGCTGCGCGCTGCCGGCTGCCGCACCGAAGTGGAGTGGGGCGAAGCCGCCCTGTGCGCCGTGTCCGCCGCCGCCGAAACGGACGCCGTGATGGCCGCCATCGTCGGCGCCGCCGGCCTGGCGCCCACCTTGGCTGCCGCCCGCGCCGGCAAGAAAGTCATGCTGGCCAATAAGGAAGCGCTGGTCATGTCCGGACAGCTGTTCATGGACGCCGTGGCCGAAAGCGGCGCCGTGCTGCTGCCGATCGACTCCGAGCACAATGCAATCTTCCAGTGCCTGCCGCAAGGCTATGGCCGCGTGCCTTCTGCCGCCGGCGTCACCAAGATCCTGCTGACTGCCTCCGGCGGCCCGTTCCTGAAGCGCGATGTCGCTACGCTGGAAAACGTCACTCCGGACGAAGCGTGCAAGCACCCGAAATGGGTCATGGGCCGCAAGATTTCGGTCGATTCCGCGACCATGATGAACAAGGGCCTGGAAGTGATCGAGGCCCACTGGCTGTTCGGTGCCCCGGCCGAACAGATCGAGGTAGTGATCCATCCGCAATCGGTGATCCACTCGATGGTGTCCTACAACGACGGCTCCGTGCTGGCGGAGCTGGGCAACCCGGACATGCGCACCCCGATCGCCCATGCGCTGGCTTACCCGGAACGCGTGGCTTCCGGCGTGGCGCAGCTTGACCTGACCCAGGTCGGCACGCTGCAATTCGAAAAGCCGGACTTCAACCGTTTCCCTTGCCTGGCACTTGCATTTGACGCGCTGCGTGCAGGCGGCACTGCGCCGGCCCTGCTGAATGCGGCCAATGAGGTGGCGGTGCAAGCCTTCCTCGACCAGCGCATCGGATTCCGCCGCATCGACCGGGTGATCGCCCAGGTCATGGAGGAGCTGCCGCACGGCGCAGCCAGCAGCATCGAGGCCGTGATGGCGCAGGACGCGCTGGCACGGGCCGCAGCAGAACGGATTATCGCCGGATAAGCAGTTAAAGAAGCCATGGATACCTTCCGCACCATCCTCGCCACGATTGTCTGCCTCGGCTCCCTGATCATCATCCACGAGTTGGGGCATTACCTGGTGGCGCGCTGGTGCGGTGTCAAGGTGCTGCGCTTCTCGGTCGGCATGGGCCGCATCGTCTGGATGCGCAAGTTTGGCAAGGACCAGACCGAATGGGCCGTTTCAGCCATCCCGCTGGGCGGCTACGTCAAGATGCTGGATGCCCGCGAGAGCGACGTATCCGGCCTGCCGGCCGAAGACCTGGCCCGCGAATTCACCCGCCAGAACGTCTGGAAACGCATTGCCATCGTGGCTGCAGGCCCGCTGGCCAACTTCCTCCTTGCTATCGCCCTGTACGCCGGCCTGTACATGAGCGGCGTGCGCGAGCCGACAGCCCGCATCGCTGAACCGGCCAAGGCAACGGCCGCCGCCGCCGCCGGCCTGCACCGGGGCGACCTGGTCAAGTCCGTCAATGGCGACGCGGTGCAGGGCTGGTCCGAGCTGCGCTGGGCGATCATCCAGTCGGCCATCCACAGGGAAGGCCTGGTACTGGTGGTCGAGCGCCCTGGCTACGGCGAAGTACGCGCCTCGTTGCCGGCCGAAGCGACTGCCCAGGTGAACCTGGAGGACGACGTGCCGGCCATCATCGGCCTGGACCTGATGCGCCCACCGCCGGTGATCGGCCGCATGGAGGAGGGCGGCGCTGCCCGCCGCGCCGGCATGCTGAAAGGCGATGTGATCGTGGCGGTCGATGGCCAGCCGATCGACGATGCGCGCGGTTTCGTGGCCGAAGTCCTGCGCTCCCCCGGCCGCAAGCTGGTGGTCACCGTGCTGCGCGACGGCCGCCAGCAGCAGCTGGAACTGACCCCGGACGCGGTGGAAGACAAGCAGGCAAACAGCAAAGGCCTTGTAACAGTCGGTAAGATCCGCGCCGAACTGGTGGGCGCAGTTGATACGATGGTGGTGCATTACGGCCCGCTGGAGGCGACTGCCAAAGCCGTGCGCCAGGTAAAGGAAATCTGCACCATGACCTTCAGGATCCTGGGCCGCATGATTGTCGGCGAAGTCTCCCTGAAGAATATTACCGGCCCGCTGACCATTGCCGAATATGCCGGTGAAACGGCAAAAATGGGCGCCGAGCCATTTATTGCCTTCGTCGCCTTTATCAGCGTGAGCCTTGGACTTATGAATTTGCTGCCAATTCCTGTTCTGGATGGGGGGCATTTGCTGTATTATTCGCTGGAAGTTTTGACAGGGCGCCCTGTTTCCGAGCGCTTTGGCGAAATGGCGCAGCGTATTGGACTGGGATTGCTGGTGTCTTTAATGGCGCTGGCGATATTTAATGACCTGGCCCGGCTGCTTTAATTTTTTTCGATTTGCCGATGAAATTACACACTGATCGTATCGCTCCCCAATTCCGCCGCACCCTGGTAGGCGCAGCCGTCCTGGCTTTCTGCTCCGGCAGCGCAATCGCTGCCGAGTCGTTCGTCGTCAAGGACATCCGCGTCGAAGGCATCCAGCGTACCGAAGCCGGTACCGTGTTCAGCTACCTGCCAGTGCGCGTGGGCGAAACCTTCAGTGACGACAAATCCGTGGCCACCATCAAGGCCCTGTACGCGACCGGCATCTTCAAGGATGTGAAGCTGGAGCGCGACGGCAATGTGCTGGTGGTGATCGTGGAAGAGCGCCCGGCGATCGCCAAGGTCGACTTCAAAGGCACCCACGAATTTGAAAAAGACATGCTGGTCAAGGCGCTGAAGGATATCGGCGTCGGCGAAGCGAAGACCTTCGACAAGGCATCGGTGGACCGCGCCGAACAGGAATTGAAGCGCCAGTACCTGTCGCGCGGCCTGTACGGCGTGAAAATCACCACCACCGTGACCCCGATGGAGCGTAACCGCGTCAGCATCGACTTCGAAGTCGATGAAGGCGACGTGGCGCGCATCAAGCAGATTAATATCGTCGGCAACAAGGCTTTCAGCGACAAGGAGCTGAAAGAGCAGATCGCCCTGAATACCGGCGGCTGGTTCAGCTGGTACACCAAGTCCGACCAGTATTCCAAGACCAAGCTGAATGGCGATATCGAGACCCTGAAGTCCTGGTACCTGGACCACGGTTATATCGAGATGAACGTGGATTCCACCCAGGTCTCGATTACCCCGGACAAGAAGGACATTTACATCACCATCAATATCACCGAGGGTGAGAAATACACCGTCTCCGACATCAAGTTCGAAGGCGAAATGTTCGGCCGCGAAGATGAACTGCGCCAGCTGGTGCTGCTGCAGAAGGGCAAGCTGTACTCCGGCAAGCTGCTGACCGCTACCAACAAGCTGATCACCGACCGCCTGGGCACCTTTGGTTTCGCCTTCGCCAACGTGAACGCCAACCCGGAAATCGACCAGGCCAAGCGCGAAGTCGCGTTCACCTTCTTCATCGACCCGGGCAAGCGCGCCTATGTGCGCCACATTAACATCTCGGGCAATACCACCACCCGCGACGAGGTGATCCGCCGCGAGTTCCGCCAGTTCGAATCGAGCTGGTACGACGCTTCCAAGATCAAGGCTTCGCGCGACCGCGTCGACCGTACCGGCTACTTCAAGGAAGTGAACGTCGATACGCCGGAAGCGCAGGGCACCTCGGACCAGGTGGACATCAACCTGTCCGTGGTGGAGCGCCCGACCGGCAACTTCCAGATCGGCGGCGCGTTCTCGCAGGCCGAGAAGTTCACCTTCAACGCCGCGATCCAGCAGGCCAACTTCGCCGGCTCGGGCAATACCGTGGGCCTGGAGCTGAACACCTCGAAGTACAGCCGCACCATCGCCTTCTCGCACACCAACCCGTACTTCACGCCGGACGGCATTTCGCGCAGCTATGAACTTTACCTGCGTACCTTCCGCCCGCCTGCAGTCAACACCGGCCTGTACACCATCAAGCAGACCGGCGGCCGCGTGAGCTTCGGCGTGCCGTTCTCCGAACAGGACACCGTGTTCTTCGGTATCGGCCTGGAAAAGTCGAACGTCGAAACCGACGAATCGTCGCCGACCTACTTCAAGCAGTATGTGCGCGACCTGGGCGGCCCGTCGAGCGGTGTCGGCTCGGTCAACGCCTACTCGGTGCCGCTGACCGCCGCCTGGGCGCGCGACAGCCGCGACTCCGCCATGACGCCAACCCTTGGCTTCATGCAGCGCATCAACCTGGAGCTGGATGCGATCGGCGAGTCGAAGTACTGGCGCGCCGTGTACGAAACCCAGTGGTACAAGCCGGTGACCAACAAGATCACCCTGGCGCTGAAGGGCGAGGTTGACTATGGCCGCGGCTTTGGCGGCAAGAGCTACCCTGTGTTCAAGAACTTCTACGCCGGCGGCATCGGTTCGGTGCGCGGCTACCAGAGCTCCTCGCTGGGCGCGGTCGACCCGCGTTACGGCGACTCGCTGGGCGGCGCTTCGCGCCTGATCGGTAACGCCGAGTTGCAAATGCCGTTCCCAGGCCAGGGCCAGGACCGCTCGCTGCGCTGGTTCGGCTTCCTCGATGGCGGCCAGGTATACCAGGAACGCCAGAAGATGCGCCTGTCCGAGCTGCGCTTCTCGGCCGGCCTGGGCTTGAGCTGGATTTCCCCGGTAGGCCCGCTGAAGTTGAGTTATGCTTTGCCTCTGAACGACAAACTGGGTGACCGCCTGGAACGCTTCCAGTTCCAGATGGGTACTGGTTTCTGATGCATTTAGTGCACCAAAGCAACTTATTTGGACGGAGAATCGAGTTGAAGACTGCAACCGCTACCCTGGGCAAAATCGCTGCCGTACTGGCGCTGGGCATGATGGCCGCGGCACCGGCGCTGGCGCAGTCCTCCCGGATTGCCTGGCTGAGCGCCGAGCGCATCTACAACGAATCGAAGCTGGCCAAGCTGGCCGACAACAAGCTGCGCGAGGAATTCTCCAGCCGCGAAAAGGCGCTGCAGGAACTGGCCATGCGCTCCAAGGCCGCCGCCGAAAAATGGGAAAAGGAAGGCGCGGCCAAGGCCGAGCCTGAGCGCAGCAAGCTGCAGCGCGAAGCCTACGAGGCAGACCTGAATTTCCAGCGCCGCCAGCGCGAGTTCCGTGAAGACCTGAACCAGCGCACCAACGAGGAGCGTGCTGCGATTGCCGAAAAGGCGACGAAGATCATCAAGCAGCTTGCAACGACCGAAGGCTATGACATCGTCCTGCAGGACGCCGTGTGGGCCAGCCCGCGCATCGACATCACCAACAAGGTGCTGGAAGCGCTGGACAAATAACAGATAGATTGGATTTAAGATGGGCCTTCGACTAGGAGAACTGGTCGAGCGCCTGGGCGGCCAACTGGTGGGGGACCCGGAACTTTATGTTGCCGGGATCGCGCCGTTGACCGATGCAGGCGCTTCGCATATCAGCTTCCTCAGTAACAGCAAATTCCGCTCGCAGGCGGGGCAAAGCCAGGCGGCAGCCCTGATTGTCAGCGCCAATGACGATGCCACCGTGGCCGAAACCTATAAGGGCGCCCGCATCGTCGTCAAGAATCCCTATGTATACTTTGCCCGTGCCGCGCAGATTTTCGAAGCGCAGACGGCCTACGTGCGCCCGGCCGGCGTGCACCCGACGGCTTACGTCGACCCGGCCGCCAGCGTGGACGCCACCGCCCATGTCGGTCCCAAGGTGGTGGTCGAGGCGGGCGCGGTGATCGGCGCCGGCGTGGTGCTGGATGCCGGCTGCTACATCGGCCGCGATGCGCAGGTAGGCGAGGGCACGCACTTCTTTGCCAACGTGACCTTCCATGCCAGGTGCGTGATCGGCAAGCGCGGCATCATCCACTCGGGCGCCGTGATCGGCACCGACGGCTTCGGCTTTGCCAACGACGGCGGCGTCTACGTGCGCATCCCGCAGGTGGGCCGCGTGGTGATCGGCGACGACGTCGACATCGGCGCCAATACCACGGTAGACCGTGGCGCGCTGGCGGATACCATTATTGAAGACGGCGTGAAGCTGGACAACCAGATCCAGATCGGCCACAACTGCCATATCGGCGCGCACACGGCCATGGCCGGCTGCGTGGGCGTGGCAGGCAGCGCAAAGATCGGCAAGCATTGCACCTTCGGCGGCGCGGCGATGATCCTGGGCCACCTGACGATTGCGGACCACGTCCATATTTCGTCGGGCAGCCTGGTATCGCGCTCGATCACCGAAGCGGGCCAGTACACGGGCTTTTACCCGCTGGCCAAGAACAGCGACTGGGAGAAGTCGGCTGCGATTGTCCGCAACCTGCCGACGATGCGCGATAAAATGCGCGCGCTGGAAAAAACCATTAAAACTAAAACCGAAGACGAAGAATCATGACGACTACCGAAAACAAAACGATGGACATCTGCGAGATCAAGGCTTACCTGCCGCACCGCTACCCGCTGCTGCTGGTTGATCGCGTGATCTCTTATGAAGAGAACAAGTCCATCACCGCCATCAAGAACGTGACCGTGAACGAAGAGTTCTTCAACGGCCACTTCCCGCACAAGCCGGTCATGCCGGGCGTGCTGATGATCGAAGCGATGGCGCAGACCGCAGCCCTGCTGTCGTTCAAGTCCATGGGCATCAAGCCGGACGAAAACTCGGTGGTGTACTTCGTCGGTATCGACAATGCGCGCTTCAAGCGCCCGGTAGGTCCTGGCGACCAGCTGAAGATGGACGTGGAAATCCTGCGCAACGCGCGCGGCATCTGGAAATACAAGGCGGTCGGCTCGGTCGACGGCCAGGTAGCGCTGGAAGCTGAACTGATGTGCACCATCCGCTCGGTGGAGTAAGACCATGGCAACCATCCACCCAACCGCGATCGTCGACCCGAAAGCCGAACTGGCTGCCGGCGTCGAGATCGGCCCGTACACGATCATTGGCCCGAACGTGGTGATTGGCGAGAACACCGTGGTGGGTCCGCACGTCGTGATCGAGGGCCATACCACGATCGGCAAGAACAACAAGTTCTTCCAGTTCTCGTCCATCGGCGCCGCGCCGCAGGACAAGAAATGGAACGGCGAACCGACCCGCCTGGAAATCGGCGACGACAACACCATCCGCGAGTTCTGCACCTTCAATCTCGGCACGGTGCAGGACAAGGGCGTGACCAGGCTGGGGAACAACAACTGGATCTCGGCCTACGTCCACCTGGCGCATGACTGCGTGGTCGGCAACAACACCATCTTCTCCAACAACGCGCAGATGGCGGGCCATGTGGAGATCGGCGACTGGGTGATCATGTCCGGCTTCGCCAACGTGCACCAGTTCTGCAAGATCGGCGCCCACGCCTTCGTCGGCATGAGCACCAGCCTGACCCAGGACGTGCCGCCTTTCGTGCTGTTGAACGGCAACCCGGCCGCCGCCCACGGCGTCAATATCGAAGGCCTGAAACGCCGCGGCTTCACCCGCGAGCAGATCAACGCCATCCGCAACGCGTACAAGCTCCTGTACCGTTCCGGCCTGACGCTGGACGAAGCCAAGGCAGCGATGATTGCCGCCGAAGCCGAACTGCCGGAAGCGGACGCCGTCCACGCGCGCGCGATGCGCGAATTCCTCGATACGACCACCCGTGGCATCGTCCGCTGACGTATCGATCGCAGTCGTCGCCGGCGAACCGTCCGGCGACCTGCTGGCAGGCCGACTGTTGGGCGGCCTGCGCCCGCACCTGCCCGAAGCGCGCTTCCACGGCATCGGCGGCCCGGCCATGATGGAACATGGTTTCGAGTCGCAATGGCCGATCGAGAAGATGACGGTGCGCGGGCTGTTCGAGATCATTCCCCGCTACCGCGAGCTGAAAGGCATCCAGAACACGCTGCGCGACCAGTTGCTGGCCGAGCGGCCCGCCTGCTTCATCGGCGCCGACTACCCGGGCTTCAACCTGGGGCTGGAAGCACAGTTGCGCGACGCCGGCATCCCGACCATCCACTACATCGGCCCGCAGATCTGGGCCTGGCGCGGTGGCCGCATCAAGAAAATCATCAAGTCGGTATCGCACATGCTGGTGATCTTCCCGTTCGAGGAAGCGATCTACAAGAAGGCAGGCGTGCCCGTGACCTACGTCGGCCACCCGCTGGCCGAAGTGATCCCGGTGCAGCCCGACGAAGCCGGCGCGCGGCGCCAGCTGGGCATTGCCGAAGACGCCAACGTGGTCTGCGTCATGCCCGGCAGCCGCATGGCAGAGCTGAAGTACAACAGCGCCGCCTTCATCGGCGCCTGCAAGCTGCTGCTGCAGCGCGACCGCACGCTGAAATTCGTGGTGCCGATGGCAGGCGAAAAGCAGCGCAAGTATTTCCTGGAACTGGTGGCCGAAGCCGGCCTGCAGGATGTCGAGCTGATGCTGCTGGATGGCCAGTCGCACACCGCCATCTGTGCCGCCGACGCGGTGCTGGTAGCCTCCGGCACGGCCTCGCTGGAAGTAGCCCTGTTCAAGAAGCCGATGGTGATCGCCTACAAGATGATGGCCGCATCCTGGCATATCATGAGGCATATGGGCTACCAGCCGTGGATCGGCCTGCCGAACATCCTGGCGCGCGAATTCCTGGTGCCGGAAATGCTGCAGAACGCAGCCACCGCCGAGACGCTGGCCGACGCCATGTGGAAACAGCTGAGTGACGTGCCGCACCGCCTGCAACTGGTGCAGCGCTTCACCGACATGCATCACAGCCTGCTGCGAAACAGCGCCCAGGAAGGCGCCGCCGCAGTCCTGAAGGTCATCAACAGATAAGCCCGTGTCAACCTTGGGGTCAGGCTCCGCGGTTGACACGAAGCCAGCAATAGAAAGAAGCAGGGTCATGACCCCACAACCTGGTCTGTTTGACGACCTTCCATATTCCCTCGAGGAGATCATCTGCGGCGTCGATGAGGCGGGGCGCGGTCCTTTGGCCGGCCCGGTCTTTGCCGCCGCCGTGATCCTGGACCGCAACCGCCCGATTCCAGGCCTGCGCGATTCCAAGAAGCTCAACGAGGCGAAGCGCGACGAACTGGCGCCGCTGATCCGCGAGCATGCCATCGCCTGGGCCGTAGCTAAGGCGTCGGAAGAGGAAATCGACCGCCTGAACATCCTGCAAGCCAGCCTGCTGGCCATGAAGCGCGCCGTGTACGCGTTGCAGACCGTGCCGACCCTGGCCCTGATCGACGGCAACAAGTGCCCTGTGATGCGCATCCAGAGCATTGCCATCGTCGAAGGCGACGACAAGATCGAATCCATTTCTGCCGCCTCCATCCTGGCCAAGACCGCGCGCGATGCCGCCCTGGTCAAGCTGCACAAGAAATATCCGCAGTACGGCTTCGACCAGCACAAAGGCTATGGCACCGCGCTGCACCTTGAGCGCCTGCGCGAGCACGGCGCCTCGCCAGTGCACCGCCGCAGCTTTGCGCCGGTGCGTGAAGTCCTGGAGCGTGACCTGTGAAGCACATTACCTCGCGCGACAACGCGCAATACAAAGAACTGTCCAAGCTGGCCACCAACTCGCAGGCGCGCCGCAAGGCCGGCCGCAGCCTGCTGGATGGCGTGCACCTGTGCGAGACCTGGCTCGAACTGCGCGGCCACCCTGAACAAGCCGTGGTGGCAGAAAGCGCGCTGCAGAACCCCGAAGTGGCGGCCATCATTTCCCGCCTCGAAGCCGAGCACGCCCACATCCTGTGCCTGACCGACCAGCTTTACCACGCGGTCAGCCAGGTGGAGCACGGCGTGGGCCTGATGTTCCTGATCGCCACGCCGCAGAAAGACGTGCCGCAAGCCCTGGGCGTCAACGCCGTCCTGCTGGATAACGTGCAGGACCCGGGCAACGTCGGCTCCATCCTGCGCAGCGCCGCCGCGGCCGGCGTGGAGGAAGTGTACTGCGCCCCCGGCACCGCCTTCTGCTGGTCGCCGAAAGTGCTGCGTGCCGCCATGGGCGCCCACTTTGTGCTGGATATCTACGAAAACGTCGACCTGCCGCAACTGGTGCAGGGCGCCCAAATCGCCACCCTGGCCACCAGCGGCTACGCCGCCGAACAGCTCTATAAGCTGGACCTGAAACGCCCGGTCGCCTGGATATTCGGCCATGAGGGGCAGGGCGTATCCGACACACTTCTGAGCAACGCCACCCACCGTGTCATCGTGCCGCACCTGGGCAAAGTCGAATCGCTGAACGTCGCCGCCTGCGCCGCAGTATGCTTTTTCGAGCAAGTAAGGCAAAATCTGACTTAATAATACTAACCATGCTGGAATGGGCGTTATGGAAATTGCAAGCTTGCACTTCCTGGTCGCCGAGGGCGAAGCCGTCCAGCGTGAGCTATTGGTTGGCATGCTGCGCCACCTGGGCGCCCAGCACGTCACACCGGCATCCGACGGCCTGGGCGCGTTGCGCCTGCTGGAAATCGGCCTCAATCCGCCAGCCAACATCGCCGTGATGGACCTGACCCTGCCCGGCATGGATGGACTGGAAGTGATCCGGCGCCTGGCTGAAATCGACTGCCGGGCGGGCATCATTATCCTTGCGTCGCAAAGCGCCGACGTCCTGTTTTCCGTCGAAACCATGGCTGAAGCCTACGGGCTCGATGTATTGGGCAGTTCGAGCAAGCCAATCACCTCGGCCAGGCTGCAGGAACTGATTGCCAACTATGCCGGGCCGCCCGTCGAGGCGGAACCCGGCCGGCCGCATCCTGAATTCACCTTTGCCGAAGTGGGGCGGGGCCTGCAGCAGCGCGAATTCGACCCTTACTTCCAGCCCAAGATCGAGCTTGAAACCGGCGCCGTCAAAGGACTGGAAATGTTCGCCCGCTGGCGCCACCCCGAACATGGCGTGCTGGGGCCATCGGCATTCGTTCCGGTACTGGAAAGTGTGCGCCGCATCGACTTCCTCGACTGGTGCATGATCGAGAAATCGGTAGCCGCCTGCCGCTCCCTGCACGACAAGGGCATCCCGATCTCGTTTTCGGTCAATGTGGACCCCAGTACGCTGGCGCATCCCCAGTTCGTCGACCAGATGACGGCATGCCTTGAGCGGCATCGCATCCTGCCCGGTTACGTCACGTTCGAGATTACGGAAGCGTCGGTGCTGACCTCCAACCCGCATTTCCTCGAGCGCCTGCTGCGCCTGCGCATGATGGGGTTCGGCCTGGCGATCGACGACTACGGCACCGGGCGCTCCAACCTGCAGCTGCTGGCCGCCATTCCATTCTCGGAACTGAAGATCGATCCCAGCTTCGTCGACGGCGCCTCGCGCAAGCGCCCCATTGGCACGGTACTGAAATCCTTCCTCGGACTGGCGCGCAGCCTGTCGCGCCACGCGTGCGCGGTAGGCGTGGAGACAAGGGAAGATTGGGACTTCCTGCAAGGACTGGGCTGCACCTTCGCCCAGGGTTTTTACATTGCCAACCCGATGCCGGTAGGCGAGATTCCGGGCTGGCTGGGCGACTGGAAAAACTTCTTCTGACCCTAGTAAACTGAACGATTCGGCTTGATTTCCTGCAGGATGGTGGTCGAAATCTCTTCGATCGACTTGGTGGTCGACGACAGCCAGCGGATGCCTTCGCGGCGCATCA
>CAMLSG010000131.1 GCA_946482635.1 uncultured Duganella sp. | reverse complement strand
GCCGGGAATTCCGGCTTGCCCAAGTAGCGCTTGATGATGTTGCCGTCCTTGTCGATGACGAAGGTAGTCGGCGTCATGGAGACGTCGCCGTACGCCTTGGCGGCATCGCCGGTCACGTCCAGCGCGACCTTGAACGGCAACTGGCGGGTTTCAGTGAAGTTGACCACGTAGTTGGGCGCGTCGTACTTCATCGCCACGGCGACGAATTCCAGGCCCTGGCCCTTGTACTTGTTGTACGTCTCGACCATTTCCGGCATCTCGGCCACGCAGGTGGTGCACGAGGTTGCCCAGAAATTGACCATCACGACTTTGCCTTTCAGGCTTTCAGGCGTGATTTTTTCCCCTTTGATGCCGAGGAAGGTGACCGCAGGCGCGGATTGATGCTTGTTCAGCGACTGGTAGGTCGTGAAGCCGATGCCGGCGATGACGGCAAGCGCAATCGCCGGTTTAATCCATGCCCTGGAGCCGGTACTCATGATATTTCTTAGCCTTGCGAAGCCTGCTGGGACGGCTGGTATTGCTTGACGTCGTCCTCGGAAATGTACTCGAACACTTTAACGACCTTGGTCACGCCGGCCACGCCGCGCGCGATATCGGCCGCCTGCGTACCTTCACGCTGGGTCACGCGGCCCATCAGGAAAACAGCGCCCTTCTCGGTTACGACCTTGAAGGAGTTGGCCGAAATGTCCTTGGCATCAGCCAGGCTCAGTTTGACCTTGGAAGTGATCAGCGCATCGTTGGAACGCGAGGTGTAGCTGGAGGAGAAGCCCACTTCCAGTTCATTGGTCACGTTCTGCACGCCGTCGATGGCGCGCACTTCGCGCTCTACCTTGGCCTTGGTCTCGTCGTCTGGCACCTCGCCGGTCAGCAGCACGCGGCGGTTAAAGCTGTTCACGTTGACGTGGGCGCTCTTGCCGGCGATGTTAGGCATTTTCACCTCGGCCTTCACAACGATCGACTTGTCTTCAGTCTGCGCGCCCAGGGTGCGGCGATCGGACGCCGCAAGGGTACCTGCAACCGCGCCGCCAACGATGATCGGGGCGCAAGCGGACAGGGTGGTGCTCGCCAGGACCGCGGCCATCACGGCCAGCGAAAGTGGACGGGCTTTATTCATTTACATCTCCTCCGAACAGGGCGACGTCGATGCCGTCGCAAATGCAATGGATGGTCACCAGGTGGACTTCCTGGATACGGGCGGTACGGTCTGCCGGCACGCAGATATGCACGTCGGCGTCGGTCAGCATCTTGCCGATTGCGCCGCCGCCCTTGCCGGTCAGTGCCACTACGCGCATCTCACGTTCCAGCGCCGCCTCGATTGCGGCCATCACGTTGGCCGAATTGCCCGAAGTGGAAATCGCCAGCAGGATGTCGCCAGCCTGGCCGAACGCCTGCACCTGCTTGGAGAAGATCTCGCGGTAGCTGTAGTCGTTGGCCACAGCGGTCAGGATGGAGGTATCGGTTGCCAGCGAAATGGCCGGCAGCGGGAAGCGCTCACGCTCGAAACGGCCTACCAACTCCGCAGCAAAGTGCTGGGCGTCAGCCGCCGAGCCGCCGTTGCCGCAAGCCAGGATCTTGTTGCCGTTCGAGAGGGCGGAGAACATCAGGTCCACAGCTTGCGCGATAGGCTGCGCCAGGACGGTTGCGGACTGGATCTTGATTTCGGCACTTTCGTGGAAGTGCGAGAGGATGCGTTGATTGGTCATAGTGTGCGTAATTATAGTGCAGTGGCTCGGCGGGCCTCACAAGCGCTGTTAAAAATGCTTACATTTGATCAATGATAGCGTTGCGCAGCCAATTGATGCGCTCGCCGTCTATTGCCACCACGTCAATTCGACATGGTGGCATTTTGGCAAAACGCAGCAGGTAAAACTTGGCGGCGCGCAGGATGCGGCGCTGCTTGGCGGGGGAAATGCTGGCGGCAGCGCCGCCAAAGCGGGGATTATTGCGTTCCCGGACCTCAACGAACACCAGGTGATCGCCATCGCGCATGACCAGGTCCAGCTCCCCCGTCTTGCACAGGAAATTGCGCTCAACCAGCGTTAACCCCTGCCGCTGCAGGAAAGCCAGGGCGCGTTCTTCGCCGCCCCGGCCGATTTCCTGCAATTCGGTGCGGGGCATGCGCTTGCCTTATTGGGTGATTGGTACCGGCACGCCGTTGCGGTACTCGGCCGGCACTTCGGCTCGCTCGAACCAGGATGGTCCGGTGCCGAAATCGATGATCAGCTGGCCGGTCACGCCATCGAGCTGGAAGCGGCGCTGCGGCTGGATCGCGATCTCGCGGGCAATGCGGAAGGCATCAATGCCGAGTGCATAGACCCGTTCCATGTCGGCGCTGATCCGCGCTTCGTCGCGCGGCACCGGTTGCGGGTACGTCATCACTGCCGGATGGTCGCGCTGCACCAGCCATGGCAGGTCGAGCAGGCGCACGCCATCCAGCTCCGGCCCGGCGCGGTACATGCTGCGGCCCGGATTCAGGGACGACGTGCCATACAGCGGAATATCGCCCAGCGGCGGGGCCGAGAGCGCGATTTTCAGCTGGCGTACCTGGTCCGGGTCCAGGGCCGCGAACAGCACGCCTGCTGGCTCGCTTTGCAGGCGGGTGCGCAAGGCCACCAGCTCCGAATCCTGCAGGTAGCCATTGAGCGGGGTCAGGTCAACGTTGCGCGGGCGCAGGCCCAGGCGCTGCAACTGTGCCGACATGGCGCCGGCAATGCGCTTCTGCCAGGACGAATTGCCGGAAATGACCAGCGCCTTGGCGGAAGGGTTCTCGCGAGCGCCCCACTCGGCCACCTGGCGTGCCTCATCCTCGATTGACAGGCCGATCGCCAGCATTTGTGGCGGAAGCTGGGGATCGCCCCGCAGTTCCGGGTGGTTCAGCGCGATGGTCGGCTTTTCCACCAGCGGGCTCGATGCAATGGCGGTGACGGCGGAACGGGCCAGGGGACCAACCACCATATCGTTCTTTTCCTGGGCCGTAACGTAGGCCGACAGCACCTCCTGCGGCGAATCGCCGGTTTCCACCACATTGACTTCAAAGCCATGGCTGTCGCGCTCCAGCGCCGCCATGAAACCAGCGCGCAAGGCATCGGCCGCGCGTCCCAGCGCTTCCGAACGCAGCGGCAGCAGCAGTGCGATGCGATAAACCTGCTTGCCGTCGGCCTTCTCCGCAGGTTGCGGGATGACCTGCATGATGGAGGGCGGCCGCGCTGCATCTTCCGGCGACGGCACCGAGAACGTCTCGACTACGACTTCCGGCTCAGGCGGCGGCGCCGGAGGTTTCGGCCGCGGCGCCTTGGCAACGGCAGGCGGCGCACTTGTCACCGAAGTGATTGGCGCGCACAATCCCCCGGGCGCATCGCACGGCGTGCTGCAAGCGCTGGCCAACATGGCCGTGGCAACGCCGAGTATCAGATTTTTGATATTTTTAAACTGCATCCTTCCCCCAAATGACAGCACAAGATTCCAGCCCGCTCGCCGCATTGCCAATCCTCGGCGAGACCGTCCACCAGAACTATCCTACGGCATCTTTATACGTGGTGGCTACGCCAATTGGCAATGTTACTGACATTAGCCTGCGTGCCTTGCATGTGCTGTCGCTGGTTGACGCGGTAGCTTGCGAGGACACGCGCAACACGGCCCAGCTCATGAATCGCTTCGGCTTGCACAAGCCCCTGGTCGCAGCCCACATGCACAACGAGCGCGAAGCGGCGGAAGGCCTGATTGCCCGGCTGCAGGCCGGCGAGCGCATTGCGCTGGTGTCGGATGCCGGTACCCCGGCTGTATCCGATCCCGGCGCCAGGATCGTGGACGCGGTGCGCGCCGCCGGCCTGCGCGTGATCCCCCTGCCGGGCGCTTCGGCCGCCGTGGCCGCGCTGTCGGCCAGCGGCCTGGTGAACGACCAGTTCCACTTTATTGGTTTTTTGCCATCGAAGGCCAAGCAGCGCGAGGCGGTGCTGCAAGGATTGGCAGCCGCGCCAGCGACGCTGGTGTTTTACGAAGCCCCGCACCGTATAGTCGAGTGCGCCCAAGCGCTGGCCGAAGCCTTCGGCGCCGCACGCCAGGTCGTGTTCGCCCGAGAAGTCACCAAGCTGTTCGAGCAGATCCACCGCTGCCCGCTGGGTGAAGCAGTAGCCTGGCTGAAATCCGACGCCAACCATGAAAAAGGCGAGTTCGTAGTGCTGGTCGAAGGCGCCCCGCCTGCGGACGAAGGCCAGGACGCCGAAACCGACCGCATCCTGCAGATTCTGCTCGCCGAATTGCCCGTCAAGCAAGCCGCCACCCTTGCCGCCCAAATCACCGGCAAGAAAAAGAACGCACTCTACGACCGCGCACTCGAGCTCAAGCAGTAAAAAAAAATGGGGACGTACCCCATTTTTACCATTTGCAGCCGCTGTCTTTCTTGTCCATCATCAGGTAGAGCGGGGCCAGCAGGCCGCCGGGGATGCCGTCCTTGCAATTGGGGCGGGCGGCGTTCTGGATTTGCCGCGCAAGCTTCTCGTCCCTGGTTTCGCGTATTTTGAGCGGGGCCGTTTCCAGCTCCCCGGCTATATCGCGGGCGGCGGCTTTGGCGGCTTCGCGGTCGAAATGCGTCGTTGTGCCCGGTTCGGCAGGACTCAGGACCAGCGTCGATTCGCGCGCCGGCTGGACTGCAGTATCGGATTCCTCTTTGGAAGCATCCCTGCGCGGCTCTGTACGACGCGGCTGGCGGCGCGGTTCGGCGACCGCAACGCGTTCGGGCCTTTGCTCGACTTCCGGAGCAGGCTCTGGCGGCGGAGCCGGTGGAACTATCCTTACCTCCACTTGCGTCATCCAGTTGCGCGTGTCGGCCACATTGCGCGGCTCAGGCAGGCGCACGAAAACCACCGCTGCCGCATGCAGTAGCAAAGAAATAACGATACCGACCGCAATACGCCACCTGGGCGTTCGATAGGGCATCAAAATTCTCCAACTTTTAAATTGGGGGTTGACGATCCCCAACCCAGCTTGTATTATCTTGCTTCTTCGGAGTGTAGCGCAGCCCGGTAGCGCATCTGCTTTGGGAGCAGAGGGTCCAAGGTTCGAATCCTTGTACTCCGACCAAGTTTCAGAAAAAAGACCTGCATTCGTGCAGGTCTTTTTTTTTTCTGCAGCATTTGCTGCATTATGATCAGCGCCATGTACACCTGCCCTTGCTGCGGATACGCCACCTTCGCCGGCGCCCCCGGTTCACTTGCAACGTGCCCGGTCTGCGACTGGCACGACGACCTGCCGCAACTCTACTCTCCCTTCCTGGCCAGCGGCGCAAATGTGCACAGCCTGGCTGAAGCTCAAGTGCGATACGTGCAGTTCGGCGGCGCCGCTACAGGCGCTGAGCATATACGCGATCCGCACTGGTTCCCGCTGTGGCAGCAAAAAGCCGATCTCCCGGAAGGCTCGGCGCCGGACAGCGCCACCAACTACGATTTGTATTACTGGCTGCGCACCCCGCGCGCTTCCGTTCCCGAGCAGCCAGTCGGCCTGCGCCGCGTGCGCAACCGCATCATCGAATACCTGGAACTGGCCAGTTCTTTCGACGCGCAACGCCAGCTGCAAGCGTCAGCGCCGGCCATGTCGGCCGCCGACGAAGTGTTGAACCAATGGGAAGACTGGGTAACGCCGGACTGGAAGCAGCATTTCACTGAACCTGTCTTCTCGGCGGAAGAACGCAACGGCATCGCACAGTTCGCGCGTGTGTGGAGTGAAATCGCGGACGGCGCGCCGCATCCCCTGCCGCGGCTTGAAACGCTGTTCGCAACGCCTAACTGGCAATCGCTGCAGCGCGCAGCGGCCACGCTACTGGCAGTATTCCTGCTGCGCGGCCGCTCGGACGAGACTTAGTTGGCGATGCGTCAGCCGGCGCGTTTGGCGGCAATCGCATTGCCTGCGCGGCTGGCTGCCTTACGGCCCAGGAAGTTGGAAATGAACTGGCCCGCATCAACCACCTTGTCCAGATCTACACCGGTCTCGATGCCGAGGCCATTCATCATGTAGATCACATCTTCGGTGGCGACGTTGCCGGTTGCGCCCTTCGCATATGGGCAGCCGCCCAGGCCAGACACCGAGGAATGGAAGATTTCGATCCCCAGTTCCATCGAAGCGTAGATATTCGCCAGCGCCTGGCCGTAGGTGTCGTGGAAGTGGCCCGCCAGCGAGTTGGCGCGGAATTCCTTGATCGCGCGCTCCATCACCGCCTGCGTCTTGCGCGGAGTCGACACGCCGATAGTGTCGGCAATATCAATCTCGTCGCAGCCCAGGTCGCGCATGCGGCCCACAACGTAAGCCACTGAATCCAGCGGTACCTCGCCTTGATACGGACAGCCAAACGCCGTGCTGACCGAAGCACGCAGGCGCAGGCCAGCATCCTTCGCCGCTTTCGCGACCGGCACGAAGCGTTCGATCGATTCCGCGATCGAGCAGTTGATGTTCTTCTGCGAAAAAGCTTCCGACGCAGCGCCGAAGATCACCACTTCGCCGGCGCCTGCCGCCAGCGCGGCTTCGAAGCCCTGCATATTCGGCGTCAGCGCGGAATAGATCACACCCGGCTTGCGGGTAATGCCGGCCATGACCTCTTTCGAAGTCGCCATCTGCGGCACCCATTTTGGCGATACAAACGAAGCCGCTTCGATATTCGGGAAGCCCGCTTCCGTCAGGCGGTTCACCAGCTCGATCTTCACATCGGCCGGCACGTCGCCTTTTTCATTCTGCAGGCCGTCGCGCGGGCCCACTTCAACAATCTTGACCTTCTTTGGCAAACTCATTTCAGTATCCCTTTGTGCGATTGATTACATCGGCGACTTCGTCGCCGCGCGCATGCTGGCGCATCTTGCCGACCATCTGCTCGACGCTTTCGCGGCGCAGCGTCAGTGCGGAAATATGCGGCGTGATCGTAATGCGCGGCTCTTGCCAGAACGGATGCTGGGCCGGCAGCGGTTCGTTGCGGAACACGTCCAGCATGGCGCCCGCAATATGGCCGGACTTGATCAGCGACAGCAGGTCCGGTTCGGAAATATGCGCACCTCTCCCCACGTTGACGATGTAGGCACCCTGCGGCATCTTCAACATATTCGCGCGGTTGAGGATGTGGGTAGTCTCTTCTGTCAACGGCAGCATGCACACCACCACGCGCGACGAACCGAGGAAGCTATCCAGTCCTTCATCGCCATGGAAGCATTCAACGCCAGCCAGCGATTTAGGCGAACGGCTCCACGCACGCAGCGGAAATCCGAACGGACGCAAAGCTTCGATCACGCGCGAGCCGAGCGCACCTACGCCCATCACGCCGACTGAAAAGTCGGTCTTCTCGCGCGCCTCCAGTTGCAGCCAGGCGCCGGCACGCGCCTGGGTTTCGTATTCGTCAAGGCGGCGGAAATAGCGCAGCACGGCGTGCGTGACGTACTCCGCCATCTGGATGCCCATGCCCGCATCATTCAGGCGCACGATCGGGATGTGCGGCGGAATCGCGTGCGAATACTTCATGATCGCGTCAGCACCAGCGCCGGTCAGGAAAATCGCTTTCACGCGCGCCAGGTCGGCCAGCATGGATTGCGGCGGCGTCCACAGCACTGCGTAGTCGCAGGCTGGAAGCTCGCCGATGCCTTCGCGCCATACGACCACTTCGGCCTCCGGCATGAACTCGGCGAAGTCCTTGATCCAAGGCGCGGTATTGCCATCCGCGCGATAAAGCAGGATGCGCATTCCGCTTCCCCTTAAGCGGCGGTCTTGAAGGCCAGCAGCGGCGCGCCGTCCGCCACCTGGTCGCCCACCGCGTACAGGATCTCTTCGACCACGCCGTCATGCGGCGCGGAGATCGTGTGTTCCATCTTCATCGCTTCCATGATGACCAGCGCATCGCCCTTCTTCACTTCCTTGCCCTTCTCTGCCAGCACCGCGACGACCTTGCCCGGCATCGGCGCAGTCAGGCGGCCGCCCTCGGCTTCGGACTCGCCGGCATGCGCCATCGGGTCGTTATAGTCCAGCACATAGTGGCCCCCGCCGGTGAATACGTGGAACACATCGCCATCGCGGCGCACGGTGCCATGCACGGAGGTTTCGCCCAGCTTGATGCTCAGGTCCACGCCGTCCTGCCTGAACAGCGACAGGTCGACTTCCAGGCCTTTGATCTCGAAGTGCCAGCCGTGCGGCAAATAGGTCAGCATCGGCGCGTACTGCTTGCCATGCTCGTCGCTGAAAGCCAGCTTGCGGGCGTAATGAAAGTTCATGCGCCAGCCCAGCGCCTGGCCCCATGGATCGCCCTTGTTGGCACCCGATTGCGCGGCCGACTTATCCTTCTCTTCTTCGATCAGCGATACCGCGGCCAGCGCCACGGCAGCAACCGGAATCGAGCGCGCCGGAGGGAACAGCGCATCGTGATTGCGTTCGATCAGGCCGGTATCCAGGTCGGCGTTGGCGAAGGCGTCGCCTTCCACCAGGCGTTTCAGGAAGGCGATATTGGTCGCCAGGCCGACGATCTGGTATTGCGACAGCGCTTGCGCCATGCGGGCCAGCGCCTGCTTGCGGTCTGCGCCCCAAACGATCAGCTTGGCGATCATCGGATCGTAGAACGGCGAAATCGCATCGTTCTCGCGCACGCCGGAATCGATACGCACAGCGGCAGGATGGCCAGGGACACCGCCCAGTTCGAAGTTGACCGAAGCCGGCGTTTCCAGGTGGCGCAGCGTGCCGATCGACGGCAGGAAGCCTTTCTCCGGATTCTCGGCGTAGATCCGCGCTTCGATGGAATGGCCGTTGATGGTCAGCTCTTCCTGCTTCTTCGGCAGGGTTTCGCCGGCAGCGACGCGGATCTGCCATTCCACCAGGTCGGTGCCGGTGATCATTTCTGTCACCGGGTGCTCAACTTGCAGGCGGGTGTTCATCTCCATGAAGTAGAAGCTGCCATCCTGGTTGGCGATGAATTCCACCGTGCCGGCGCCGACGTAGCCCACGGCGCGTGCGGCTGCAACGGCGGCTTCGCCCATTGCGGCGCGGCGCTCGGCGCTCATGCCAGGTGCCGGCGCTTCTTCCAGCACTTTCTGGTGGCGGCGTTGCACGGAGCAGTCACGCTCGAAGAGGTAGATGCAGTTGCCGTGTGTATCGGCGAACACCTGGATTTCGATATGGCGCGGGCGCTGCAGGTATTTTTCTGCCAGCACCTTGTCGTCGCCGAAGGAGCTGATCGCTTCGCGCTTGCAGGACGCCAGCGCATCCTTGAACGCTTCCGACGATTCGACCACGCGCATGCCCTTGCCGCCGCCGCCGGCCGAAGCCTTCAGCAGCACAGGGTAGCCGATGCGGTCGGCTTGTTCCTGCAGGAAGCCTGCGTCCTGATTGTCGCCGTGGTAGCCCGGCACCAGTGGCACATTGGCTTTTTCCATGAGCTGCTTGGCAGCCGACTTCGAGCCCATGGCGCGCATGGCGGAAGCCGGCGGGCCGATAAAGGCCAGGCCCATTTCAGCGCAGGCGTCCGCGAACTCGGCGTTCTCGGACAGGAAACCATAGCCCGGGTGGATCGCTTCCGCACCGGTGGCCAGCGCCACGGCGATCAGCTTGTCGCCGCACAGGTAGGATTCCTTGGCGGCGGCGGGGCCGATGTTCACAGCTTCGTCGCACACGGCGACGTGCTTGGCGTTGGCGTCCGCGTCCGAATACACGGCGACGGTCTTGATGCCCATGCGGCGTGCGGTTGCAGCGACGCGGCAAGCGATCTCGCCACGGTTGGCAATCAGGATTTTTTTGAACATGTCTCTCTCTACTCTTTTTTGAATTTTTTTCTTAGCAGCCGCAGGCTTCTTTTTGTACGGAGTCCAGTACGGCGCCGCGGGTCGGCAAGCCCAGTTTTGCCAGCAATGCGCGGTCGTCGTTGGCTTCCGGATTGTCGGTGGTCAGCAGCTTATCGCCGTAGAAGATCGAGTTGGCGCCAGCCATGAAGCACATGGCCTGCACGGCTTCGCCCAGTTCGCGGCGGCCGGCGGACAGGCGCACGCGCGCTTTCGGCATGGTGATGCGAGCCACGGCGATGGTGCGAACGAATTCCAGCGGGTCCAGCTTGTCCAGGCCGTGCAGCGGAGTGCCTTCCACCTGCACCAGGTGGTTGACCGGTACCGATTCAGGGTATGGATTCAGGTTGGCCAGTTGGGCGATCAGGCCGGCGCGCTGTTCGCGCGTTTCGCCCATGCCCACGATGCCGCCGCAGCAAACCTTCAGGCCGGCGTTGCGCACGTGGCCCAGGGTGTCCAGGCGGTCCTGGTACTGGCGGGTGGAGATCACGTTGTCGTAGAAGTCCGGCGAAGTGTCCAGGTTGTGGTTGTAGTAATCCAGGCCGGCGTCCTTCAGGCGCTGCGCCTGCTCGGCTTCCAGCATGCCCAGGGTGGCGCAGGTCTCCAGGCCCATGGCCTTCACTTCACGCACCATGGTTTCGACTTTTTCCATGTCGCGCTCCTTCGGGCTGCGCCATGCGGCGCCCATGCAGAAACGGGTCGCGCCGTTGTCCTTTGCCTGCTTGGCGGCATCCAGCACGGTGTCCAGGTCCAGGATCTTCTTGGCTTCCACGCCGGTGTCGTAGCGTGCGGCCTGCGGGCAGTAGCCGCAATCCTCTTCGCAGCCGCCGGTCTTGATCGAGAGCAGGGTCGCCAGTTCGACGTCGCCGTCCGGCCAGTGGGCGCGATGGGCTTCCTGTGCGCGGAACATCAAATCGTTGAATGGCAGCTCGTACAGGGCCATCACGTCTTCCAGGGGCCAGGTGGCGGCTTCCGGCAGCTTGATGGCGGCGGTTGGACGGTGCAGTTGGACGGCTTTAGGTTCTTGCAGGGACATGTTCTTCCTCTCTTACTTGGTGCGGCGGCCCGGCCAGTTCGGCAGGGACGTGAAGTTCAGGTATTCGGCAGCGGCGGCGGCAGTTGGTTTCGCCAGTCGCGGGATGCGGCCGAGCAGCGGCGCCGGAATGCGCGCTGCCAGTGCGGCGATATTCTCGTCCGCGAAGTTCATTTCAAATTCCAGGGTGTTGGCGACCCAGCCCACCAGCTTCAGGCCGCGCGACTCGATTGCTTCCACGGTCAGCAGCGCGTGGTTGATGCATCCCAGGCGCAGGCCCACCACCAGCACGACCGGCAGCGCAAGCTGCTGGGCCAGGTCGGCGGTGTCGAAATCGTCGGTCAGCGGCACGCGGAAACCGCCCACGCCTTCCACCACGATGGCGTCCGTTGCGGCAGCGACTTCCACGTAGGCGGCCAGGATCGGCACCGGATCGATTTCAACACCTTCCAGGGCGGCGGCGATATGCGGTGCAGCCGGCTCTTTCAGCATGAACGGGGTGGTCAGCGCCTGCGGCAAGTGCACATTGCTTGCTTCGATCAGCTGGTCGGCGTCGTCGTTGTGCAACTGGCCGTTCTTCATCACCGCACCGGCGGCGACGGGTTTCATGCCGCAGGCGCGCGCTCCATTGCGCACCAGGGAATACAGCATGGCGGAAGACGTCAGGGTCTTGCCGATTTCGGTGTCGGTGCCTGCCACGAAGCAGGCGAAGCGCGGCGGCAGGCCATCGGCGGCCGCTGCGGCTTGGGGCTCAGGAGCGATGACAGGGTCTTCAAGCGCCATATCAGGTCCTTTCTAATTCGTTAATTGCGTCTGCCAGGCGGCGCACGTCGTCGGCCGTGTGGCCGGCAGACAGCGTGACACGCAGGCGGGCAGTACCTGCCGGCACGGTTGGCGGGCGAATGCCGCCTACCCAGATGCCTTGCTCGTACAGCGCGGCGGACATGCGCATGGTTTCTTCGTTCTCGCCAATGATGATTGGCTGGATTGCCGTTTTCGACGGCAGCAGTTGCCAGCGCTTCAAGCGCAGGCTGTCCTGCAATTGTGCCACCAGCGCTTGCAAGTGAGCGCGGCGCTCGCGGCCTTCGTCACCGCAGATGATGTCCAGGCTCGCTTGCAGCGCGTGAGCCAATGCAGGCGGCGCAGCGGTGGTGAAAATGTAAGGACGGGCGCGCTGGATCAGCGTTTCCACCACGGTGCGGTGCGCCGCAACGAAGGCGCCGCCAACGCCGGCAGCCTTGCCCAGGGTGCCGACATAGACCAGGTAAGGCGAGCGCATGGCGTAGTGCTCCAATGCGCCGCGGCCATTCTCGCCCAGCGTGCCGAAGCCGTGGGCGTCGTCCACCACCAGCCAGGCCTTGTGTTGTTCGCACAAGGCCAGCAGCGCCGGCAGGTCGGCCAGGTCGCCGTCCATGCTGAACACGGCGTCGGTGACCACGATCTTGTTGCTGGCGGTGCTGGCAGCCAACAGCTCGCCCAGTGCAGCCACGTCGGCGTGCGGGTAAACGGAAACCTTGGTGCGTGCCAGGCGGCCGCCGTCGATCAGGGACGCGTGGTTGAGCGCTTCACTGAAGATTTCAGTGTCCTTGTCGCCGACGGCGAGCCCGGTCACTACGGCCAGGTTGGCCATGTAGCCGGTGCAGAAATACAGCGCCTGCGCCTCAACCAGGTGCGGCGACAGGAATTCTGCGAGGCGCTGCTCCAGCAGGGTATGCGCGCGGCTATGGCCGCTGACCAGGTGCGCGGCGCCGCTGCCGGCGCCATACAGCTCAATCCCCAGGTGCATCGCTTCGGCCACGCGCGGATGCGCTGCCAGGCCGAGGTAGTCGTTGCTGCAGAAGGCCAGCAGTTCCCGGCCATCGACCATCATGCGCGGCGCGCAGGCCGTTTCGACCGAGCGCCGTTTGCGGATCAGGCTTTTGTCATCCAGCGCTTGCAATTGCTGGTCGAGTTTTGCGAGCAGTTCCATGATCAGCCCACCCGCGTTTTCTCGAACACCGACAAGGTGCGCGCAGCCAGTCCATCGATTTCCTCATCGCTGAGGATATACGGCGGCATCAGGTACACGGTATTGCCGATGGGGCGCAGCAGCAGTTCCTGCTTCGTGCCCTCGGTGAAGAAGCGGCGCGAGAAGCCCGGCGTAGCGCCGACGGCATCAAAGGCCCAGATCATGCCGCGGTTGCGGAAGTTCCCGGTGTGCTCGTGGTTGGCCAGCGGCGCCAGCGCCTCGGTCAGCTTGCGCGAGCGCGCCTTGTTCGCTTCCAGCACATGGTCTTCGGCGAAGATGTCCAGCGTGGCCAGCGCAGCGCGGCAGGCCAGCGGGTTGCCGGTGTACGAGTGCGAGTGCAGGAAGCCGCGGGTCACGTCGGCATCGTAGAACGCCTGGTAGATCTCGTCGCGCGACAGCACGATGGACAGCGGCAGGTAGCCGCCGCTGATGCCCTTCGACAGGCACAGGAAGTCCGGCCAGATGCCGGCCTGCTCGCAGGCGAAGAAGGTGCCGGTGCGGCCGCAGCCGACCGCGATTTCGTCCAGGATCAGGTGCACGCCGTGCTTGTCGCACAGCTCGCGCACCAGTTTCAGGTAAAGCGGATCGTGCATCGCCATGCCGGTGGCGCACTGCACCAGCGGTTCGATGATGATGGCCGCGATCTTGCCGGCGCGTTCAATGAACATGCGCTCGACATCGGCGGCGGCGCGGCGTGCCACGTCGGCAGCCGTTTCGCCTTCGCCGGCCTGGCGCGCATCCGGGGACATCACGGTCTGCGTGGCGCGCAGCAGCGGGCCGTAGGCATCCTTGAACAGCGCCACGTCGGTTACGGCGAGCGCGCCGATGGTCTCGCCGTGGTAGCTGCCCTTCAGGCAAACGAATTCCTGCTTGTCGCCCTGGCCCATATTGCGCCAGGCGTGGAAGCTCATTTTCAAAGCGATTTCGACCGCCGACGCGCCATCCGACGCGTAGAAGGCGTGGCCCAGCTGATGCTGGGTCAGCGCCGCCAGGCGTTCGCTGAGCTGGATCACCGGCTCGTGGGTGAAGCCGGCCAGCATCGCATGCTCCAGCATGTCGAGCTGTTCGCGCAGTGCCGCGTTGATGCGCGGGTTCGCATGGCCGAACAGGTTCACCCACCAGGAGCTGATCGCATCCAGGTAGCGGTTGCCTTGATGGTCATACAGCCACACGCCGCGGCCATGGCTGACCGGGATCAGCGGGACCGTTTCATGGTGCTGCATCTGGGTGCACGGGTGCCAGACTGACTTCAGGCTACGTGCTACCCAATCGCTTTGTTGGTTTGCTTCCAAAAACTGCTCCGTTCAATTCAGCCAGCCCGGCTTGCGCTTCTCCAGGAAGGAAGTCACGCCTTCGCGGCCCTGCTCGGACGCGCGGATATGGGCGATGCGTTCGGCCGTATCGGCCAGCAGCGCATCGTTCACCGGCTTGCCGGCGATGTCGCGCACCAGCACTTTGGCTTCCTTCACTGCATTCGGGCTGTTGGTCACCAGCGCCTTCAACACTTCCGCCATTTTGGCGTCCAGTGCGTCGGCGGCGACCAGTTCGTGCACCATGCCGATGCGGTGGGCTTCGGCGGCGCTGAAACGTTCGGCGGTGAGGAAATAGCGGCGCGAAGCCTGCTCACCCATCGCCTTGATCACATACGGCGAAATGGTCGCGGGGATCAAACCCAGTTTCACTTCGCTCAGGCAGAAATTCGCTTCCGGTACGGCGACAATGATGTCGCAGGCGGAGACGAGACCCATGCCGCCCGCATAGCAATCGCCATGCACGCGCGCGACGGTCGGTTTCGGGCACAGGTAGATAGTGCGCAGCATTTGCGCCAGCTGCATGGCGTCGGCCTCATTCTCCTCGTGGGTGTAATGGGCCATCTTCTTCATCCAGTTCAGGTCACCGCCGGCGCAGAAGGCCGGGCCGTTCCCGGCCAGCACAATGGCGCGCACGTTTTCGTTGCGGCCCAGCTCCGAGAAAGCGCGCGCCAGGTCGTTGATCGAATGCTCATTGAAGGCATTGCGCACGTCCGGGCGGTTCAGGGTGACGGTGGCGATCTTGTCGTTGATGTCGACGTTCAGGGTTTCATAAGTCATCGCCATCTCCTTACATGCGGAACACGCCGAACTTGGTGTCCGGGATTGGCGCGTTGAGCGCGGCGGACAGGCCCAGGCCCAGCACCATGCGGGTGTCGGCCGGATCGATCACGCCGTCGTCCCACAGGCGCGCGGAGGCATAGTAAGGGTGACCCTGCACTTCGTACTGTTCCTTGATCGGCTGCTTGAAGGCCGCTTCTTCCTCGGCGCTCCACTGGCCGCCTTTGGCTTCGATGCCGTCGCGCTTGACGGTCGCCAGCACGCCGGCTGCCTGTTCGCCGCCCATCACGGAGATGCGCGCGTTTGGCCACATCCACAGCATGCGCGGCGAGTAAGCACGGCCGCACATGCCGTAATTGCCGGCGCCGAAAGAGCCGCCGATGATCACGGTGAACTTCGGCACCGAGGCGGTAGCGACAGCGGTCACCATCTTGGCGCC
>CAMLSG010000130.1 GCA_946482635.1 uncultured Duganella sp. | reverse complement strand
CGGGCTGCGGCCGCTGCTCTGTAAAGTTTTGTAAGCGCCGCCGCAGTCCTTCTGCAAAATCCTCATAAGAATCAACGGTTTGCAAATGGCGTCCGCACGCGATGGCGTCGCTGGTGTCACATTTTTCACGGTGTTAGCATGAATTTACTGATCGACAACACCCCGTGGAGAAGCCGCCGTGCCAACCAGCCTTATCCTGCGAGCCGCACTAGTCCTGGCGCTGATTTGCACCAGCGCCGCGCGCGCCGGCACCCTGGTGCTGGAGAGCTGGCGGGTTGACGACAAGGCCTTGTGGGAAACCGTGCTGCTGCCTGCTTTCGAACGCAAGCATCCGGGTATCTCGGTAAAGTTCTCGCCCACCGCTCCCACCGAATACGACACCAGCCTGGCCGCGCGCCTCGGCAACGGCACCGCAGGCGATATGCTGGCTTGCCGCCCCTTCGACACCTCGCTGCTGTTGTATCGCCGCGGCTACCTCGAAAAGCTGAACGGCAAGGCCGGCATGGAGAATTTTGCGCCTGGTTCGCTGGTCGCCTGGCAGACGGACGATGGCAAGGATATTTTCTGCATGCCGGTCGCTTCCGTGATCCACGGCTTCCTGTACAACAAGAAGATCTTCAGGAAGCTGGGCCTGCAGCCGCCCGCGACGGAAGCGGAATTCTTCAACGTTCTGGATGCCGTCCGCAAGAGCCAGTACGCGCCGCTGGCGCTGGGCACTGCCGACGAATGGCTGTCCAGCCAGACCGTGTTCACCAATATCGGCCCGAATTACTGGGGCGGCGAGCAAGGCAGGCGTGCGCTGATCGCCGGCAAGGCCAAGTTCACCGATGCGCCCTTCGTTGCGGCCTTCGAGTTCGAGGCGCGCCTGGCTGCTTACATGCCCAAATCGGCCCCGGTGCAGACTTACCGCGATGCCCAGCTGCTCTTCGCTCAGGGCGGCGCGGCAATCTATCCTGCAGGCTCGTGGGACATCTCCTATTTCAACCAGTTCCCCGACCTTGAGCTGGGCGTATTCGCGCCGCCGGTGCAGCAGGCGGGCGACCGCTGCCAGATTTCCGACCATATGGACATCGGCATCGGCATCAACCGCAAGTCGCGCAATAAAGCCGACGCGTACAAGTTCTTGGCCTGGCTCGGCTCCCAGGAGTTTGCTGACCTGTACACCAACCGCGTGATCGGCTTTTTCACGCTATCGAATCACCTGATCGCAGTCCGCGACCCGCTGGCCAAGCAGATGGCCGCCTGGCGGACGACATGCGATTCGAACTTCCGCCTGAACGCGCTGATCATGAACCGTGGCTTGCCGAATATGGAAAGCGAGCTTTGGTCGGTGAATGCGCAAGTGCTGAACGGAAAGCTGGGCGCGCGCGAAGCGGCGGCGCGCATCCAGAACGGTTTTGCGAAGTGGTATTTGCCACAGCAGGAATGATCACACTCCCCCAAGCAGTGTGTTGGCCCCGGCATGGGGAGTATGCCGGGGAATTTTTTGCAGCGCTTTAGAGACGATAAGGAAAAAGAAATGAACGGAGCACCGCTAGGAAGGAAGAAACTACCGCAGTTGATCGCGCTGATGTTCGGCACGCTGGCACTGCATAACGTGCAGGCACAGTCTGCGGAGGGCACCGACACCCTGCAGTCTGTCGAGGTTCGCGGCATCCGCGAAACGCTGAAGCGCAACCTGGCCGAGAAGCGCGATGCGCTGAATGTGGTTGATTCCGTCACGGCGGAGGACCTGGGCAAGTTCCCGGACAAGAACGTGGCCGATTCCCTGCAGCGCATTCCTGGCATCTCGGTCGACCGTACCTGGGGCGAGGGCCGGGATATCTTCGTGCGCGGTACCGACAAGAACCTGAACATGACGCAGCTGAACGGACAATCGGTTGCTTCCGCCTACTGGTGGAAAAACGATGCGCAAAGCCGCGGCTTCAACTACGACATCCTGCCATCCGAACTGGTGGGCAGTCTTGATGTCTTCAAGAGTCCTTCGGCCGATCTTGACGAAGGCAGCATCGGCGGCCTCGTGATCGTGCGCACCCGCAAGCCGCTGCAATTCAAGAAGCCTTTCACCGCGCAGGCTTCGGCGGAAGCGACTTACAGTGACCTGCCGAAAAAAACCGACCCGCAGTTCTCCGGCCTGGCGAACTGGATCAACGAAGCCAAGACCTTCGGCGTGCTGGTGGCCCTGAGCCGCCAGGAGCGCACCATGCGCCGCGACGGCCTGGAAAATTTCACCGACGCGACCAAGTACAACATCGTCGACCAGAATGGCGTGGTCACGCCGAACGCATACGCCTCCTGGGGCGGGGGCACGCCGATCTTCCGCCAGGATCGCGAGCGCACCACCGGCAACATTACTCTGCAACTGCGTCCGACACCGCAATCCGACATATCGCTGAATTACCTCAATTCCGATATGAAGATGGATAACAGCAACCAGAACTACCTGTGGCAGATCGGCGGCCTGGCGGACGCGAACAACAATATCCGTGTGGATAACCCGCGCTTTATCAACAACTCGGATGGCGGCAAGTCGGTGGTGGGCGGCACCGTGGGCCCGGTGAATGGCGTGTCGTTCGAGCCGATCTACCGCGAAGCCTATGTGAAGTCGAAGGTGTTGGACCTGGAAGGCAGCTATGACGGCGACAACTGGAGGCTGCATGCGCAAGCCGGCACGACTTCCGGTTCCGGCGGCAGCAAGCATGATCGCAACTTCTGGTTCACCGGGAACACCCGCGCCACGATCAATATCGCGCCGGACACCTATGAGGTGAAATACCTCGACATGAGCCCACTCGACCCAACCAAGCTGACACTGCAAAGTGCGCGCGACTGGATCCGCCGCATGGAGAGCAAGGAAAACTACGGCCAGGCCGACCTGACCTTCGACCTGGAAAACCCGTACATCAAGTCGATCAAGGTGGGCCTGAAGTATCGCGACAACAAGGTGCAGAACCGCCGCACCATCGGCACCGTCGGGCCGGGCAGCGTGGGCTGGATTCCTTACACGCTGGCTGACCTCTCCACCGGCGCATCGCCAATGATCAGCCAGGAAGCTGCGACAGCGGGTTCGCTGACCCAGTTCGCCTGGGTGGATGACGCACTGGCTGCCAGCAAGGGCTTCGCGATGTACGACAAAGGCATGGTCTACAAGGAAGCGAAGGGCGAGTATTACCGCATCCAGGAGAAGATTTCGGCCGCATACGTGCGCGCCGACTACGCCTTCGATAAATGGCGCGGCGACTTCGGCGTGCGCCTGGTGCGCACCAAACAGACGTCGGACGCCTACCAGGACCTGGACGGCACCGGCAACTACGTGCTGGGCAGCGTAGGCCGCAGCTACACCGATGCACTGCCGAACATCAACGTAGTGTACGACTTCCGCAAGGACCTGCTGCTGCGTGCCGCCGCCTCGCGCGTGATGGCCCGCAACACCTTCAGCGACCTGAGTGCCAGTACGGAGGTTAGCGGCACCACCAATGCCGCCACCGCCGGCAACCCGCTGCTGAAGCCTTACCACGCCAACCAGTTCGAGATCGGCGCTGAATGGTACTTCGCGGATGCATCGCTGCTGTCGGCCACCGCCTTTGCCAAACAGCTCGACACCTTCATCTACACCTCGACGGCGATGGAGAACGTGGCTGGCGTGCAGCGGCCTGTAACCCGCCCGCATAACGCCGATAACGGCGCCAAGGTGAACGGCCTGGAGATCCAGTGGCAGCAGGCATTCGGCAGCAGCGGCTTCGGCACCGTGGTCAATTTCACCTACACCGACGCCAAGACCGGCGCGGTAGCGGGCGGCCGCAAGCTGAATGTGATCGGCAACTCGAAAAACCAGATGAATGCCAGCGTGTTCTACGAGAAGAACAGCTACAGCGTGCGCCTGTCGTACAACTACCGTTCCAAGTCCTACGGTGGACTGGACCAGGGCGGCCAGGACGTGACCAGCGCCTACGGCCAATGGGATGCCACGGCCAACTGGGATATCACCTCGCAGTTGAGCATCTTCGCCAGCGCCGTCAACATCGGCAATGAGCTGATCCGCACCAACACCACGGACGGCCTGCCGGTCGGTGTGTACGAAAACGGCGCGCGGTACAGCGTCGGCCTGCGCGGCAAGTTCTGATTTGCCGCAACGCCCCCTCCTGCCCGGGAGGGGGCTTCTTCATCTTCGCCTTCGGATTCACATGCACAAAGAACAGACCCTCGAGATGGCCGGCGCACAAGCCGTCCCCGGCGCCAGCGTGGCGGTGGCCATGACTTTCATTGGCCTGATGTTTTTCATCCTTGGCTGCGCTACCTGGCTGAATGGATCACTGATCCCCTTCCTCAAGATTGCCTGCGACCTGAATAACTTCCAATCCCTGTGGGTTACTTTTGCCTTCTACATTGCCTACACGCTGATGGCATTGCCCTCCGCCGCGGTATTGCGCCACACCGGCTACCGGGCCGGCATGTCGATCGGCCTGGCCGTGATGGCGTTCGGCGCAGTGCTGTTCATTCCCGCTGCACGTGCGGCGTCCTACCCGTTGTTCCTGCTCGCGCTGTTCACGCTGGCGAGCGGCATGACCCTGATGCAGACGGCTATCAATCCTTACATCGTTTGCATCGGTGCTCGTGAAAGTGCCGCGACCCGCATCAGCATCATGGGCTTGTTCAACAAGACCGCGGGCGTGCTGGTACCGCTGGCATTCAGCGGCATGATGCTGTCGGACTTTGGCCAGTATTCGGATACGACGCTAGCGGCCATGAGCGCAGCCGACGGTGCGCTGCTGGGCAGCCAGCTCGCACAGCGCCTGGTGTTGCCGTACGGCCTGATGGCGGCCGGCCTGCTGGCGATGGCGGTGATCGTGCGGTTTGCGCCGCTAAGTGAGATTCCGGGACAACAGGCCAGCGGCGACGCGGGCACTTCGCGCTGGGGCGTGCTGCAATTTCCGCAACTGGTGCTGGGTGCGCTGGCGCTGTTCGTGTACGTCGGCGTGGAGGTGATCGCTGGGGACACCATCGGCTTGTACGGGCATAGCCTGCATGTCGAGAAGTTCGGCATACTCACCTCCTACACCATGGGCTTCATGGTGGCCGGTTATATCGTCGGCATCGTGGCGATTCCGCGCTGGTTGTCGCAGAAACAGGCGCTGTTGCTGTCTGCCGTGTGCGGCATCGTGTTTTCCTTTGGCGTCATGCAAGGTTCGGCCACAAGTAACGGCCTGTCGCAAGCGATGCTGGGCATGTTCGGCGTACCGGCGGTGCCGGATACGGTGATGTTCCTGGCCATGCTGGGCTTCGCCAATGCCCTGGTCTGGCCCGCAATCTGGCCGCTGGCGCTGGAAGGCCTGGGGCGCTATACCGCCAGCGGCTCGGCCCTGCTGATCATGGGTATTGCCGGCGGTGCGCTGCTGCCGATGCTGTATGGCCACCTGTCCGACGTCTCCGGTTCGCAGGCGGCATACTGGCTGCTGCTGCCGTGCTACGCCCTGATCCTGTTCTATGCCGTAAAAGGACACAAAATGACTTCATGGAGATAGAATTGCCGGATCGTTATCTGCTGGAGTAGTAGGTGCACAAGTCCCACCGGCGTTTGCAGATTGCGCGCCTGGCGCGCCTGCTCTCACTTCCCCTGATGCTGATGTCATTGCCCGCCCAGGCGGCAGCACCTTCCCTGCAGGTGCTGCACTGGTGGACTTCGGCCGGGGAGCGCCACGCCGCCAATGTGCTGGCGGCGCGCCTGGCGGACGAAGGCATCACCTGGCAGGATGCGGCGATTCCCGGTGGGGCGGGCCTGGGGGCCGGCAAGGTCCTGCGCAGCCGGGTCCTGGCGGGCAATGCGCCGGATGCCACGCAGATTATCGGTGTCTCCATCGGTGAATGGGCTGAGCTGGGCCTGCTGCTCGAACTGGATAACGTCGCCAATGCAGGCAACTGGAATAAGGCGCTGTTTCCCACGGTACGTGAGCTGGTCCGCCACCGTGGCCATGTGGTCGCGGCGCCACTGGGTATCCATCGCATCAATACCCTGTTCTATAACCGCAAGCTGTTGGAGCGCCTCAACATGGCGCCGCCCGCAACCTGGCCTGAATTCGAGAAAGCCGCGCGCCAGCTGCGCGCTGGCGGCATCGCTCCGCTGATTCAGAGCAGCGAGCCGTGGCAGGTCGCCACCCTGTTTGAAAACCTGCTGCTGGCAACCGGCGGCCCTGAGTACTATCGTGAACTGTTCGTGCGCCAAAGCCCGCAGGCGGCCAGCGATCCGCGCCTGGCTCAGGCCTTGCAGCGCCTGCGTACCATGAAGGGCTGGATGCTCAATCCGGCGGACGAGCAACCGTGGACGGAAGCCGTCAGGCGCTTTGCGCGCGGGGAGGCTGCGATGTTTGTCATGGGCGACTGGGCAAAGGCCGAATTGAGTGAGTTAGGCCAGGACATCGAAGCCGATTTTTCCTGCGTTCCGCTGCCCGGCACCGAAAACTACCATCTCTACAGCGTGGATACGCTGGCCATGTTCGTCAACGATTACACCCATCAGGCGGCGCAGGAAAAGCTGGCGAAAGCCGTGATGTCGCCGCTCGCGCAGCAACAATACAGCGCGGCCAAAGGCTCCGTACCGGTGCGCCGCGATGCAAATCCGGCCGCGATGGATAGCTGCGCGCGCTCCTCCTGGCGAAGCTTTGCGAAGGGGACCGGCGCGCAGGCGCCGAGCCTGGTGCACCGCATGGCCGCAGACGAAGAAAGCCGCGACGCCATCATCGCGGAACTGCATCGTTTCTACATGGATGACGGCGTGACGCCCGCGGAAACGCAGCGACGGCTGGCCAGCCTCCTGCGTACCCTGAACCTGCGTTCCAACAAACAGCAAGGAAGCCAACATGCCACGCAAGATACTGATCGTCGATGACGACCAAAAAACCCGGCTGCTGCTCAAGACCTACCTGGAGAAAAACCAGTACGAGGTAATCCTTGCACACAACGGCGAGAGCTTCCTGGCCGAACTGCACGCGCACGCGGAGCAATTGTCTCTGGTGATCCTCGACGTGATGCTGCCGGATACCGACGGCTTTGCCCTGTGCCGCATTGTGCGCCAGCGCTCCAACCTTCCGATCATCATGCTGACCGCCAGTTCGGACGAGACCGACCGCGTGGTGGGCCTGGAACTCGGCGCCGACGACTACATCGCCAAGCCATACAGCCCGCGTGAGCTGCTGGCGCGCATCAAGGCGATCCTGCGCCGCGCCGGCGCGGATCCTGCACCCACGGTGCGCGCCTACCATTTCAATGGCTTCACGCTGGACCTGGCGGAACGCACGGTGGTCGATAGCGAAGGCGTGCCGCTGGCGCTGACCGGACTCGATTTCCAGTTGCTGAAGTATTTCGTCGAACATCCCGGCACTGTGCTGGACCGCAGCGTGCTGTGCGAGGAGACACGCGGCCGCGATTCCGGACCGCTTGACCGCTCCTTGGACGTGCAGATCAGCCGCCTGCGGCTGCGCCTCAACGACGATGGCAAGCAACCCATGCTGATCAAGACCGTGCGCGGTGCAGGCTATGTATTCTCCGCCACCGTGGCGGTGACGCATGCTTAAGCTTTGGCCGCAGTCGTTGCTGGCGCGCCTGTCGCTGGTGATGGTGGCGGGCTTGCTCCTGACGCAGGTGGCGGTGAGCGTGCTGTGGACTCTCCAGCTCCGCGACAAGACCGAGGTGGACGTGAAATCGGCCGCGCAGTACCTGGGGCAGGGCGCCGCCAGCTCGATCCGCTTCTTCCGCAGCTTGCCGCCAAGTTACCGCAGCCTGTTGATCCAGCAGTTTCGCGAAATGGGCGGCACGCGCTTCTACGTCGCGCTCAATCGCGACGAGGTGGCAGTGCAGCAGATTACGCCGAATGCACTGGCCCAGACTGCGCTCGGCACCCTCGAGACCACCTTGCGCAAGGACCTGGCCGGGGACAATCGGCTCCGGCTGGATTTCGCCTGGCCTGATCAACTGGCAGTTTCGCCGGATGGCGTACGCGTCGGCGAGCTGCCGGAAGCATGGGTACGCCACATCCTGCTGCTTAAGCCCGACCCTGCGCCTATCCTGGTGATCCAGACCGAGCTCGAACCGGGCAACTGGCTATACCTCGCGACCCTGATGCCAAATCCCTACTTCCTGAACAGCAATGACCCGCTGTCTCCGGACAAGCTGGTGGTGCAGGGCGTTTCGCTGGCTGTGCTGTTGCTGCTGTCTTTCCTGGTAGTGCGCTCAATTACGCGCCCTCTAGCCGCTCTATCCGACGCGGCCGAGGCTTTCGGCAAGGATGAACACGCGCCGGGCTTGCCGGATTCCGGTAGCCGCGAATTCGTGAACACGGCGCGCGCGTTCGGCGCCATGCGCGAACGCATCGCCAAGTACATCAAGGACCGCGAGCGCCTGTTCATCTCCATCTCGCACGACCTGCGCACGCCGATCACGCGCTTGAAGCTGCGCGCCGAGCTGCTCGATGATGACGCATTGCGTGGCGAATTCGAGGAAGACCTGGATGAACTGGACATGATGGTGAAGGGCGCGCTGCAATGCGTGAAGGACAGCGATATCCATGAGAACCCGACCGAGGTAAAGCTGGACCCGCTCATCCGCCGCCTGGTTCGCAGCGCGCAACTGGCTGGCCACAACGTGGCATACGAGGATAGCGGCATTGCCGTGCGCGGCAAACCGCTGGCCCTTAAGCGGGCGATCGGCAACCTGCTGGACAACGCCTTGTTCTACGGCGAACGCGCGCAAGTCAGCGTGCATTCAGTGGAAGGATGGACTGAAATAGCGGTGCGTGACCACGGCCCCGGTGTGCCGGAAGAAGCCATACCAAGCTTGCTTGAGCCCTATGTGCGCCTGTCCCACGGCCGTGATCGAAATGACACGGGCATGGGACTCGGCCTGGGCATCGCCAAGGGGATTGTGGATAGCCACGGAGGCCAGCTGGTGCTGGCCAATCATCCGGAAGGCGGCTTGAACGCCGTGATCCGGTTGCCGGCCTGAGTTCAGCCCTTGCTCAAGTCTGCCGGATTGATCGCCCACAGGCCCGGCAGGTTGCGCCAGTAGCCGTAAGCGTCCATGCCAAAGCCGACCACGAAGCGGTTCGGGATCGTGATGCCGACCAGGTCGGCCTTCACCGGCTTGGTCTTGCCGATATCCTTGTCGCAGAAGACGGTGATGATGACTTCCTTGGCGCCCATTTCCAGCAGGCGTTCCTTGACGTGCGCCAGGGTCTCGCCTTCATCGAGGATGTCATCCAGCACGATCACCGTGCGGCCGGAAACGGTCGGGCGCGGAACAACTTTCCACACCACCTTGCCGCCCTGGTCTTCGTCGCCGTAACGGCTGACGTGGATGTAGTCGAATTCGAGCGGGAAGGTCAGTTGCGGCAGGATGTTGCCGGTGAAGACCACGGCGCCACCCATCACCCCCAGCACCAGGGGAAATTCCTGTTTGGACGGATCACCGAAACGGTCGTTCAGCGAGTCGGCCATGCGGCTGACTGCTGCCTGTACCGTTTCCTTGTCGAAGAGCTCTTCTGCGTTCTGGAGCAGGGCGCGTGCGCGGTTGTGGTGAAAGTCTTGCATGATGTTTCTGAGGCAGGTCAAGAATGGCTCAATTATCCCGCCATTCCGCCGCCTGCCCTAGGAACAGTTGGATTTACGCCACACGCTGCGGCATCTCAACTGTAATCGCGTACATCGTCGATGATCTTGCCGTCATTTGGCAGGCTGCCACGCGGCGCAAAGCGTACTTCGCCGCGCAGTTTGGTGATGTCGCGGATGGTGGCGATGATGTCGGCGGCCTGCGCTTGCAGCGCCGGATCGTCGGTTTCGCAATGCAGCGTCATGATTTCGTCGGCGATCTTGCCGGAGACGACCAGGCGCGCCTTGCCCATGCCGGGGTGGCGGCGTGCGATTTCGTGCACCTGCGATGGGTGGACGAACATGGCCCGTACCTTGGTGGTCTGGTCGGCGCGGCCCAGCCAGCCCTTGATGCGGGTGTTGGTGCGGCCGCAGGCCGATGGCGCGGCATCCGTCAGCACCGCCGACAGGTCGCCGGTGGCAAAGCGGATCAGTGGATAGTCGGGATTGAACAGGGTCACGACCACTTCGCCTACTTCACCTGGCGCTACAGGCTCTCCCGAGCCTGGCCGCACGATCTCCAGCAGCACGTCTTCATCCAGCACCATGCCGGGGTTGAGCTTGCCGTCGCTACGCGTTTCATAGGCGATGCTGCCGATATCGGCGGATGCGTAAGTCGAGAGCACTTCCGGCACGCCATGTTCGGCGAACCACTGGCGCAGCGATTCCGGCAGCGCTTCCGCGCCCATCATGGCGCGCTTGACGCTGCTGATGTCAGCGCCCATTTCGGCGGCTTTCTCGATGATGATTTTCAGGAAGGATGGCGTGCCGATATAGGTGTCCGGACGCAGTTCCGCCATCGCTTGCACCTGCAGCTCCGTCTGGCCGGCGCCGGCCGGAATCACCGTGCAGCCAATGCGGGCCGCGCCGCCTTCGACCATGAAGGCAGCAGGGGTGAAATGGTAGGAGAAGCAGTTCTGCACCAGGCAGCCGGGACGCACGCCGGTGGCGTACATAGGGCGCGAGAAGCGCCACCAGTCCATGGAGCGGCCCTCTGGATCGAAGATCGGGCCGGGGGACATGAAGATGCGCCCCAGCTTGTCGGCTGGAGTGCTGTTCAGGCCACCGAAGGGGCGTTCCTTTGACTGCAGTGCTTTCAGGTCGGACTTGCGCGTGACCGGCAGCTGCGCCAGCGCCTCGCGGCTGTTGATGCGAGAAGCATCGATGCCGGACAAAATGCGCGCCCAGCCAGGCGCCGACTGCGCTTGCGCTACCAGCAGCGGCAGGCGCTCCATCAATTCGCGTTCGCGCTCGGCGTGCGGGCGCGTCTCGAGGCTGTCCAGGGTTTCGGCCATCATGCCGCTCCTTCAATCTCGCGTTGCAGTTTCTTGGTCAGTTTTGCGAACACCAGCTCGTGAGAGCGCTTGAGCAGCGCTTTCGCTTCCGCGTCCGGTAGCTTGGACAGGTCCTGCACCATCACCCATTTGGCGCGCGCCAGGTATGGTGCAGGAATGATGCCTTCGCGGTCCGTCAGTTCCAGGAAGCGGTCGTCATCCACTTTGAAGCTGATTGCTTTCGCTTTGTCTTTTGCATCCATTGCAGCAAACATCTTTTCGCCCACCGAGAACACCAGGTTGCATTCCCATTTGATGTCTTCGGTGGCGCCAGGCAGGGTGCGGCAGAACTCTTTTGCTTTGTTCAAGTTCATGGTTAAGCCAACCAGCGTTTGCGCCGGCGGTAGAATTTCATGTCGCGGAAGCTCTTGCGGCCGGCGCCGGACATGCCGAGGTAGAACTCCTTGACGTCTTCATTGTTGGCGAGCTCGGACGCCTCGCCCTCCATCACCACCCGGCCGTTTTCCAGGATGTAGCCAAAGTCCGCGTAGCGCAGCGCCACATTGGTGTTCTGCTCCGCCAGCAGGAAGGACACGTTCTCCTTGGCGTTCAAGTCTTTGACGATGCCGAAGATCTCTTCCACGATCTGTGGTGCGATGCCCATCGAAGGCTCGTCCAGCAAAATCATGGAAGGCTTGGCCATCAGCGCGCGCCCGATGGCGCACATCTGCTGCTCGCCGCCGGAGGTGTAGCCGGCCTGGCTGTTGCGGCGTTCGCGCAGGCGGGGGAAGTAGTGGTAGACCTTTTCCAGCGATTCCTTCATTTCGCCGCGCGATGCACTGCGCGTATAAGCGCCTGTCAGCAAATTTTCCTCGATGGTCAGGTGGCCAAAGCAATGACGGCCTTCCATCACTTGCGACAGCCCGCGCTTGACCAGCTCATTGGGCGTGAGCTGGTCGATGCGTTCACCCTTGAATTGCACCTCGCCCTTGGTCACGTCGCCGCGCTCGCCGCGCAGCAGGGTCGAGATGGTCTTCAGCGTGGTGGACTTGCCGGCGCCGTTGGCGCCCAGCAGGGCAACGATCTTGCCCTGTGGGACCTGCAGCGACACGCCTTTTAGCACCAGGATCACGTGGTCGTAAATGACCTCGATGTTATTTACCGACAGGTAGCTCATAAGCCTCTCACTTCATGCAGGCAGGCGTAATTTTCTTTTCGGCGGCGTACTTGCCGGACGATTCATCCACCAGCTTGCGCAGCAGGACTTTGTCGCCCACCACCCAGTTCGGCGTGACAGCCTTCCAGGCTTTGCCGTCCCATTGCTGGACCTTCACAGCACCCGAGCCTTCGTGGTCATCGCAGGAAGTCTTCACAGTCGGGAACATATTGAAGACGCCCAACGCCTTCTGGCGAGTTTCGTCGATGTTCAGGTTTTCGAAGCCCCAGCGCAGTTGTTCGCCGGTGACCGCTTTGCCCTTGCCGAATTTGTCCTGCGCTGCGCGCATCGCTTCCACATACATCACGCCTGCGGTGAGGCCGCGCATGTGGTAGACGGAACCGATGCGGCTCTGGTCGGCCAGGTTGCCTTTGCCGCCGGCATAGACCTTCTTGCGCAGTTCATCCAGCAGCGGGTAGTTGCCTGGAGTGTTGAAGGTCATGGAGGTGTAGCCCTTGGCCGCGTCGCCCGACGGCACGGTATCTTCCTCGGAACCGGCCCACCACACGCCCAGCATCTTTTCGCGCGGGAAGCCGTTGCGCTGCGCGGTCTTGATGGCGACGGAGTTCATCACGCCCCAACCCCACAGGATGACGTAATCAGGCTTGGCCTGGCGGATCTGCAGCCATTGCGATTGCTGTTCGCTGCCAGGTGGGGCGACAGGAATCTTGATCAGTTCAAAGCCGTATTGCGAGGACATCGCTTCCAGTACCGGCAGCGGTTCCTTGCCGAAGGCGGAATCGTGGTACAGGTGGACAATCTTCTTGCCTTTCAGCTTGTCCATGCCGCCGCTCTTGTCGCCCAGGTACTTCACCATTGCGGCGGCCTGGCTCCAGTAGTTGGAGATCAGCGGGAAGACATAGGGGAAGACCTTGCCGTTGGCTGCATCGGAGCGGCCATAGCCCAGGGTCGTCATCGGGATCTTGTCCTGCGGGATGCGGTCCAGGATGCCGTAGGCAATGCCGGTGGACAGCGGCTCGACAACGGTGGCACCGCCGTTCTTGGTTTTCAGGCGTTCATAGCATTCCACGCCGCGAGAAGGGTTGTATTCGGTCTCGCATTCTTCCCAGCTGATTTTCACGCCATTGACGCCGCCGTTGGCATTGACCAGGTTGAAATAGTCAATGATGCCGCCATAAAAGCCGGAGCCGCCCGCCGCATAAGGACCGACGCGGTAGGAGGGCAGGGCGACGAATTGCTCGGCTGCTTGCGCCCATGCGCTGCTGGCGACGATGCTGCTTGCTACGGCAATGCCAAGTACGAACGATTTCATGTGTTGTCTCCAGTTTTATAGTTGCCGCTCAGTGCGGGAAAGGCCACAGGCGGAGTTTCTCTTTACCGATTTGCCACAAACGCGCCAGACCGTGGGGTTCCACGATCAGGAAGAAAATGATCAGGGCGCCGAACACCATCAGCTCCAGGTTCGATGCCACGGTGGTTGGCAGCGCCAGGCCGTGCGCCACGATGTTCAGCACCACTGGAAGCAGCACGATGAAGGCGGCTCCGAGGAATGAGCCGAGCACGGAGCCGACGCCGCCGATGATGATCATGAACAGGATGCGGAAGGACAGGTCCAGGTTGTAGGCTTCCGGCTCCACGGTGCCGAGGTAGGCATAGGCGTACAGCGCGCCGGCCACGCCGCAGTAGAACGAGCTGACCGCGAACGCCAGCAGCTTGGTGCGCATCAGGCGGATGCCGATCACTTCCGCCGCCATGTCCATGTCGCGCACTGCCATCCAGGAGCGGCCGACATTGGAGCGGATCATGTTCTTGGCCAGCAGGGCCATCACCGCCACCACGCCAAGCACCAGCACATAAACACGCGCTGCGGAATCGAAGCGGTAGCCGAGGATTTCCATGCTCTGTGCCGTGATCACCCCGGACGAGCTGTAGTTGGTGAGCCAGCCGATCTTGGTCAGGCACCACACCACGAAGAACTGCGTTGCCAGCGTGGAAGCGGCCAGGTAGAAACCGCGGATGCGCAGCGACGGCAGGCCGAAGGCGATGCCGACCATGGCGGCGCACAGGCCACCCAGGACGAAGGCCAGCAGCAGCGGTATGCCGGGAATGCGCAGCATGAAATTGTATGCTGCAAACGCCCCTACCGCCATGAAGGCCGCAGTGCCTAGCGACAGCTGGCCTGCATAGCCGGTCAGGATGTTCAGTCCCAAGGCCGCCAGGGCAAAGATCAGGAAGGGCGTGAAGATTGCCTTCAGCATGTAAGGCGATGCAACGAAAGGAAGCACCAGCAGCGCCACAGCCAGCGTGGCGAACAGCGCAATGCGGTCCTGGCGGATCGGCAGGATCTGGCCGTCCGCCTCGTAGCTGGTCTTGAATTGTCCTGCTTCGCGGTAGAACATCGCTCAAATCCTCCGGATGATTTTTTCGCCGAACAGCCCTTCCGGCCGCACCAGCAGGAACATCAGCGCCAACACATAAGGGAACCAGCCTTCGATGCCGCCGCCGACGTGCGGGCCGATATAGACTTCGGCCAGCTTTTCAGATGCGCCGATAATCAGGCCGCCGACGATGGCGCCCGGCACCGAGGTGAAGCCGCCCAGGATCAGCACAGGCAGCGCTTTAAGTGCGATGAAGGTCAGCGCGAACTGCACGCCGTTGCGCGCGCCCCACAGCAGGCCAGCCACCAGGGCGACCATGCCGGCAACTGCCCACAGGATGCCCCAGATACGTTGCAGCGGAATACCGACCGCCTGCGCGGCCTGGTGGTCGTCGGCCACGGCGCGCAGCGCGCGCCCGACCTTTGTCTTGGCAAACATGACGGCCAGCACAGCCACCATCACGCCGCAAATTGCGGCTGCGGTCAGGTCGAACTTGGAAACGATGATATTGAACTTCTCCATCAGGAACTCGCTCGGCACGTCCTCAATTGGAATGTCCAGCTTATGCACCTGCGAGCCCCAGATGAGCTGGGCCAGTCCTTCGATGAAGAAGGCCAGGCCGATGGTGGCCATGAACAGCGCTATCTCCGGCTGGTTGACCAGCGGCCGCAGCACCACGCGCTCGATCGCCAGGCCGAGGATGACCATGGCAACGATCGTGGCGGGAATCGCCAGCCACAGCGAAAAACCGAATTTGTCCATGAAGCCGACGCAGGTCAGCGCGGCGAAGAACACCATCGCTCCCTGGGCGAAATTGAACACGCCAGAGGCTTTGTAGATCAGCACGAAGCCGATGGCTACCAGGGCATACATCACGCCCGACAGCAGGCCGCCGATCAGCACTTCGGCAAAGAAATTGATATCCATTTAGTGGGCCACTCCGAGGTAAGCGTCGATCACGTCCTGGTTGGTGCGGACTTC
>CAMLSG010000129.1 GCA_946482635.1 uncultured Duganella sp. | reverse complement strand
TTCACGGCCGGCAGCATATTGAAGCGGTACTTGGCCAGCTCCTTGATAAAGCCGCCGATATCGCGCGGGTTCGGGATCAGCACGTTCAGGCCGCCCTCGCGGATGCCCCACATGGCGCACACGGTCAGCGCGAAGATGTGGTACAGCGGCAGCGCGCAAATGATGGTGCGCTCGTCCGGCGGCAGGTCGGCCAGCTTCGGCGCCGACCACGCCTGCATCTGCAGCAGGTTGGCGATGATGTTGCGGTGGGTCAGGGTCGCGCCCTTGGACACGCCGGTGGTGCCGCCGGTGTACTGCAGGAAGGCGATGTCTTCATGGCGCAGTTCGACGGGCGTCAGCTTCATGCTGCGGGCATGCCCCAGCGCATCCTTGAAGCGCACCGCGTTCGGCAGCGAGAACGGCGGCACCAGCTTCTTCACGTTGCGCACCACGAAGTTGACGATATGGCCTTTCAGGCCGCCCAGCATTTCGCCCATGTTGGCGACGATGATGTGCTTGACCTGGGTGCGCGGCAGCACCTGTTCCAGCGTGGTGGCGAAATTCTCGAGGATGATGATGGCTTCCGCGCCGGAGTCGTTCAGCTGGTGTTCCAGTTCGCGCGGGGTATACAGCGGGTTGACGTTGACGACGGTGTAGCCGGCACGCAGGATGGCGGCGATGGCAATCGGGTATTGCAGCACGTTCGGCATCATCACTGCCACGCGCGCGCCCTTTTTCATGCCGCGGCTTTGCAGCCAGGCGCCCAGGCGCTTGGAGTGCTGGTCCAGGTCGGCATAGGTGATGAACTTGTCCATGCACACGAAGGCATTGCGCGACGCGTACTTCTGGAACGATTCTTCAAGCAGGTGAACCAGGGAGCGGTATTGCGTGGCGTCGATTTCCGAAGGGACGCCTGGGGGATACGACTTCAACCAGATTTTTTCCATCCTCTGCCTCTTTGTCTCAGTTTTATATGTTTTATTTGCGAAAATAGAACGGCCGTGCTTTCCCGCACTCTAGATGCTATCGTGCGGCATGACACAGGGCAAGCTATTTTCTGGGTTTGGAACTCGTACTCTAGCGGGCCTCCGTGCTGCTATGCAGCAAAGATTGAGCGTCAATTGACGGCGCCCTGTTCCCTGGCAGCGGCGGCCGTCGTGGTCTCATTGGCTTGCGCCATAGAGCGCGCCAGTTCGTGCAGCCTGTCATGCCGTTCAACGGAAGGCAGGTTGCTCATGCTCCGCACCGCAGCATAAAACTGCGGGAATGCTTTTTCCTTCACCAGCAAGGCGCGGAAACCTGGCAGCAAATCATTATAGGTTGCAACAGATGCCAAATGGGCATTATTCAGCGGTTCTGCGAAGAATCGGTCATAGCCGTTGTAGCCGCCCCAGTCGGCTTTGAGGACTTTGTACGCTTCCTGCAAGGCGGCAAAGATGCGGGCCTTCTCCTCGCGCTTCTTGCGGGCGCTGGCTTTGCTGGCGTAGTTATCCGCCAGCATCTGGCGATGCTTGACCAGCAGGTCCATGAAGTCCTGGCGCCGCACGTTGTAGCGCGCATAGGCTTCGCGCATGGCGTCGTTGCCGTACAGTTCCAGCCAGTGGTTGACGCCCGCCTCTTCCACTGCGGACGCGAAGGCTTCATTGAATTTGGAATCGCCCTGCACATACACCACCTGGTGCGCCAGCTCGTGGAAGATCAGGCGCGCCAGCTCGGCGTCCGAGTGGTTGATGAAGGTCGACAGCAGCGGGTCGCTGAGCCAGCCCAGCGTCGAGTAAGCCGGCACGCCGCCGACCTGCACGTCGTTGCCTTCCTTGCGCAGCTCGTCGGCATAGGCTTCGGCATCGGCCTTGTCGTAATAGCCGCGATAGCTGACGCAGCCCGCGATCGGGAAGCACCATTGCACCGGCCGTAGCGACAGTTCGGGCGTGGCCACGACATTCCACAGCACGTACTGCCGGTTCAGCGGCGCGTAATTCTTGTAGCTGGCATTGTCCGGCAGGCCAAGCTCCTTGACCGCGAACTTGCGGATCAGCTTGGCCTTTTCGAGGCGGGCCTTGAGCTTGGGATCGGTGGACGGGTCGCCGATCCAGTCGTCGACCGGACGGGCGTCAGACCAGAGCGCGTACTGGCCCTGGGCTGCCTGGAAGTAGTACTTGAATTGCGCACAACCGGCCAGGAGGGCGGCGCACACACCCGCCGTCGCCAGGTATCTGGCGCGCAGTTTCAGGTGTGCTAACGTGCGCATAAATCATTCTCAGGCGGCTTTCTCGACTTGGACCAGTGTATCGTAAAAAGTCGGCGCGCGACCCATGTCAGTCAGCCGTTGGCTGGTCACCTCATTAGCGTTCTTGCCATCGCCGGCCAGCTTCTTCCACCAGATCGACAGCCCTACCACAAGGCCTTTGCGAGCCTTCGGCGTCACGCGTGCCTTGCACACGAAGGAACCGCGATCGTTGAAGATGCGCACTATATCGCCGTGGTTGATGCCACGTGTTGCCGCATCGTCAGGACTGATGTCGAGCTGCGGCTCGCCCTCCGTTGCACGCAAGCTTTGCACGTTGACAAAGGTCGAATTCAGGAAGTTGCGCGCCGGCGGAGATATCATCGCAAGCGGGTATTTTGCCGCCAGTTCGGGGGCAGATGCTGCAGATTCATAGTTCGGGATATAGGCCGGCAGCGGGTCCAGGCCATCCTGCTTCATGCTTTCTGAGTAGAACTCACATTTTCCTGAAGGTGTGGGGAAATTGCCGCATGCAAAGGGTGCATCGGGAACTTCCAGTTTCTGCCAGCCCTTCTGCTTGAGTGACTCCCAGTCGAATTGCACGAATGCCACCGATGCCAATGCGTCATCGCTGTCGCGGAAGCAGGGATCGTCGAACCCCATGCGCTCAGCCAGCAAGCGGAAGATTTCCGTGTTCGGCTTGGCTTCGCCCATCGGCGCAATGGCCGGGTTATTGGCCATCATGTACAGGTGGCCGTAGGCGCTGTGCGCGTCGGTATGTTCGAGCTGCGTGGTGGCTGGCAGCACGATGTCGGCGTAATCGGCGGTATCGGTCTGGAAATGTTCCAGCACCACCGTGAACAGGTCTTCACGCGCAAAGCCGGCCTGCACCTTGGACGAATCGGGCGCCACCGCCAGCGGGTTCGAGTTGTACACGATGACGGCCTTGACCTGCGGGCCGAACTCGGGCGAGGCCGGACGCAGCAGGTCGTCGCCGATGGTCGTCATATTGATGGTGCGCGGCTGCTTGGCCAGCAGATCCGGGCGCTGCAGCGCCGCCAGGTTTTTCTTGAAGGTGCCCGAAGACGACAATTGCACGCCGCCCGCCGCGTGGCGCCAGGCGCCCACCAGGGCAGGCAAACAAGCGATATTGCGCACCGCCATGCCGCCGCCGTGTACGCGCTGCACGCCGTAATTCATGCGGATGGCGACCGGTTCGCCGCGCTTGGCGGTTGCGCCATAGTCGCGCGCCAGGCCTTCCACTTCCTCGACGGTAATGCCGCAGGTGGCTGCCACGCGCTCCGGCGTCCATTCCGCCACGCGCTGGCGCAGCTCTTCGAAGCCGACGGTGTAGTCGGCAATGTATTCATGGTCCAGCAGGTCGTCGCGCACCAGGATGTGCATCAGGCCCAGCGCCAGCGCCGCGTCCGTGCCGGGCAGCAGCGCGATGTGCTGGTGGCATTTCTCCGCCGTCAGCGAGCGGTAGGGGTCGATGGCGATCAGCTTTGCGCCATTGCGCTTGGCTTCCTGGGCCCGGGTCCAGAAGTGCAGGTTGGAGGCAATCGGGTTGCCGCCCCAGATGATGAGCAGCCTGGCATGCTGGAATTGCTCGATATCGGTGCCGATCGAGGCGCCGACCGTGTATTTGTAGCCGGTGGCGCCGGCCGTGGCGCAAATGGTGCGGTCCAGCAGCGACGCGCCAAGCTTGTGGAAGAAGCGGGACGACATCGATTCGCCCTGCACCAGGCCCATGGTGCCCGCGTAGCTGTAGGGCAGGATGGCTTCCGGCTCGGTCGCGGCCAGCGGTTTCAGGCGCGCCGCGATCTCGTCCAGCGCCTGCTCCCAGCTGATGCGCTCGAACTTGCCCTCGCCCTTCTTGCCGGCGCGCCGCATCGGGTACAGCAGGCGGTCCGGCGAATAGGTACGCTCGGTATAGCGGGAAACCTTGGTGCACAGTACCCCGGCAGTGGTCGGGTGATCCGGATCGCCTTTCACTTCGGTCGCCACGCCGTCCTCGACGGTGACGAGCAGGGCGCAGGTATCGGGGCAATCGTGCGGGCAGGTGGCGCGGACTTGTGTGGATGACATCTTGATCTGGGTTAGCGACGGCTGAAAACAGTATCGTAAACGATTCCGGAAAACCGCACCGGGAGGCTAGAATGGCAAGTCCGATGGAGAACAAAAATGAAACTAATCGACCCGATTATCGCGTTTCAGTCCGAGTTGCAGCAGATCCGACGCGACCTGCATGCCCACCCGGAACTCTGCTATGAAGAAGAACGTACCGCCGATGTGGTGTGCGCCAAGCTGACCGAATGGGGCATCCCTTTCGAGCGCGGCCTGGGCAAGACCGGCGTGGTGGGCATCATCCGCAATGGCACGTCCGAACGCGCCATCGGCCTGCGCGCCGACATGGATGCCCTGCCCATGCAGGAGATCAATACCTTCCCGCATGCCTCCAAGCATCCCGGCAAGATGCACGCCTGCGGCCATGACGGCCACACCGCCATGCTGCTCGGCGCGGCCCACCACCTGGCCCGGCACCGCAACTTCGACGGCACCGTCTACCTGGTGTTCCAGCCGGCCGAGGAAGGCGGCGCCGGGGCGCGCGAAATGATCAAGGATGGCCTGTTCGAGCGCTTCCCGATGGACGCTATCTACGGCATGCACAACTGGCCCGGCGCCGCCACCGGCACCCTCAGCGTGTGCGAAGGCCCGATGATGGCTTCCTCCAACGAATTCCACGTCACCGTGCGCGGCAAGGGAGCCCACGCGGCCCAGCCGCACAAAGGCATCGACCCGATCATGATCGCGGTGCAGATTGCGCAAGCCTGGCAGACCATCGTCACGCGCAACAAGAGCCCCTTGGATACGGCCGTGCTGTCGATCACGCAGATCCACGCCGGCAGCGCGACCAATGTGATCCCCGACGATGCGAAGCTGGTCGGCACCGTGCGCACCTTCACCTCCGAGGTGCTGGACATGGTGGAAAAGCGCATGCAGTCGCTGGCCGAAGGCATTGCCGCCGCCTTCGACGCGGAGGTGGAATTCACCTTCCGCCGCAACTATCCGCCGCTGGTGAACCACGCGAAGGAAACCCGCTTCGCGCTGGACGTCATGAAATCGGTGGTAGGCGAAGCGATGGTGGACGCCAATGTCGAACCGACCATGGGCGCCGAGGACTTCGCCTTCTTCCTGCAGGAGAAGCCAGGCTGCTACATCTTCATCGGCAACGGCGAAGGCGACCACCGCGACGGCGGCCACGGGCTAGGCCCCTGCGTGCTGCACAACGCCAGCTACGACTTCAACGACCGCCTGCTGCCGATCGGCGCCAGCTTCTGGGTGCACCTCGCAGAAGCCGCGTTGCCGCAGGCGCGCTAAGGCAGCTTGTCGGCCTGCGTGCCGACCCGCACGCCATCGTTCAGCCGCTCCAGCGCCAGCAGCGCGGCTGAATGGTCGGCACGCGGATAAATGTCCTTGATCGACTCGTAGCGCTCCGTCACCAGGCTGGTGACCGGCAGCGCCACGCCTGCTGCAGCAGCTGCGGCCAGGATATTGTGCTGGTCCTTCAACTGCGTCAGCACCTGGCCGCCCGGCAGGAAGTTCCGCTCCAGCATGCGCTGGCCATGCACTTCCAGCACACGGCTTTCCGCGAAACCGCCGCGTATCGCTTCGCGCACCGCCACCGGATCGGCGCCTGCCGCCTGCGCCAGCAGCAAGGCCTCCGCCACGATATTGATGGTGCCGCCGACGATCAACTGGTTGCACAGCTTGGCCACCTGCCCGCTGCCGGCCGGACCAACCAGCCGGGGCTTGCCCATCGCTTCCAGCACCGGCCGCGCCGCTTCGAAATCCGCCGCGCTGCCGCCCGCCATGATGGCCAGCGCGCCGGCCTGCGCGCCGCCGACGCCGCCCGACACCGGGGCGTCGATGAAGCGATGCCCGCGCGAAGCAAGCAGCGCGTGGAAAGCCTGTGCCTCGTCCTGGCGCGTCGAGCTCATGTCGATCCACAGCGTGCCGGGACGCAGCGCATCGAGCGACGCTTCGATCACGCCGCCAACTGCATCGCCGGCCGACAGCATCGATACCACCACGGCTGCATCGGCCACCGCATGCGGCAGCACGTCGTCCGGGTCCGCGCCGGCGGCGGCCAGCACCCCGGCCTTGCCCGCGGTGCGGTTCCAGGCCGTGACTTTGAAACCTGCCGCCAGCAGGCGCAGGACCATCGGCTCGCCCATCAGGCCGATGCCAAGAAAAGCAATTCGCGGAGGATGCGTCACAATAAGCTCCAGATGTGCCAATATTGCAGTGATTCTAACAATTAAGGGGTCCCCTGAAAAAATTTCAGAACGAAAGTAAAATTGCCAGCATTGCCGCAGCAAATATGAAGACTGTGGCAAGGTTTAGAGAGAAAAATATGCAAATTAAAAAACTTTTCGCTGTTGCTGCCGCTGCACTGGTAGCGCAATCCGCTTTCGCCTTCGACCTCAATTCCGGCTACGTGGAGGCCGGCTCCGCTTCCAAGATCCGCATGGTGCGCCTGGGCGCCACCCAGGACTTCAAGCCGGAATGGAGCTGGTTCAATTCCAATGGCACCCACCTCACCGGCTACTGGGACGCCAGCATCGGCTTCTGGCAGGCGCGCCAGTGGCACAACGTGCCCGGTGACAAGGAGAACCTCTTTGACGTCGGCTTTACTCCGGTCATCCGCTTCGAGAATACCAGCAAGAAGGGCTTCTACGTTGAAGGCGGCATCGGCGCGCACCTGCTGTCCAAGACCTACAACAGCAACGATGACGGCCTGTCGACCGCCTTCCAGTTCGGCGACCATATCGGTGTCGGCTATGTGTTCGACAACAAGTGGGAAGTGGCACTGAAAGCGCAGCATTACTCCAACGGCGGCATCAAGAAGCCGAACAGCGGCGTCGATGTCATCATGCTGAAAGCGGCTTACCGCTACTGATTCACTTCTTGCGGTAGCGCTGCAATCCCTTTGGCAGCAGGTTAAACACGCGCACCATTGCGTGCAGCTGCCAGGGGAAAATGCAGCGCGCGTCCCTGCCTGCAATCGCGCGGGCAATGCGGCGCACGGCCTCTTCTTCGGTCTGCAGGAAAGGCTTGCGCTGTGCACTTCCCCCGTTCAAATCCCTCAGCTTTTGCGTATCGACATAGCCCGGCACCACGGCCGTCACGGCTATCCCGTGCGGCGCCAGCGCCTTGCGGTAAGCGTCGCTGATGGCAATTGCGGCGCGCTTGCTCGCGCTGTACAGCGAACCATTCGGATATTCGTGCAGCAAGCCGGCAATCGACGCCACTACCACCATCTGGCCGCGCCCATGGCGCAGCATCGCCTGCGCCCCCGCATCGAAGGCGTGGCACAGGCCGGAGACATTGGTGCGCACCACAGGCAGGCTGCGCATCGGGTCCTGCGCCAGCGCCTGCGCGTCGGCATACTGGCCGGCGGTGACGACCAGCAGGTCCAGGCCTTCTTCGGCAAAATCGCCGACCGCATCGAACACCGCCTGGCGGTCGCCGACGTCGAAAGCATAGCGGCACAGACCTGCCTGCGCGGTAATCGGATGCCCATCCAGCCGCGCCGGATCGCGTCCGCATAGCGCGAGCACGGCGCCCTGTTGCGCATAATGGCCAGCCAGCGCCAGGCCGATGCCGCTGGTGCCGCCGATGATCATGACCCTCATTGACTTCCCCTGTTGAACCTTGTCGCGTGGCGCAGGCGCAGCCCCGGGCTGGCATACGCTTCCATGCCGCGCTGGTAGCCGTACTGCCATTGCGCTTCCACGTCCTTCACATAGTCCGCAAGCGTGGGCGGCATCACCAGCCTGATGCGGTTGCCCAGCCAGTCGATGCGCTTCTGCATGCCGCTGCCGCGCAAGGCGCGCGAGATATCGCTGGTATCGACCCAGGCGTGGGCATGCTGTGCGTGCACATGCTTCAGCCGCGCGTTGCCGTCGATGCCGAGCACTTTGCGCAGCGCAGGAATCGCCAGCACCTGGCCAAACGGGGGCTTGGCTTCCATCGTGACGTGCTTTGCCAGGCCATGTGCGATCTCGATCGGGAACAGGTCGATCACCCCGCCCATATAGTGTTCGCCACCGTGTGGATGGCAGGAGAAATAGAGCATGTCGGTGATCGAACTGCGCACGGCGTCGGCGACGGGCATGGCGCTGTCCAGCAACAGGCCGGGCGCCACAGCGCCGCAGCTCCACTCCGGCGAACTGGCCGGCGCCTGCCATCCCTGCAGCAGGCTGCAAGCGCGATCGGGGCCAAGCACAACTTCCGCGAACAGGGCGCGCCCGGCCCGCGGCTCGCCAGCCTGCTCGCGCCCGAACAGCAGTTTGGCTGCAACGATGGCGAGCGCCATGCTGCCCGCGCCTGTTGCCGGCAGGGGCAGCGTTTCCGGCAGCTCGAACATGTAATCGCCGAACACGTCCGGCACATGGCTGGCCCGCGCGTGGGACAGCCGGCGCCGCAGCGCCGCGCCCAGCACGGGCAACGGCCGCACTTGCGGCGCCGCGCGAACGCTGCACAAGAACCTGTACATCTCCTGCGACGCGAGCCATTGCTTGCGCTGCGCAGCATCCGGCAAGCCATGGATGATCGCGGCCGCCAGCGAACCGCCGCAACTGGCGAGGATGATATCGGGCGCCATGCCGCTGTCTTCCGCGGCTGCATGCACGCCAAGGTAATAGCCGAAGCGGAACCCTCCGCCCGCCATCACCATGCAGCGCTCGTACTTTTGATTTTCACTCATATCGCGTGACATAATGCCATGAATGCAACTCCTGCACCTGATCATCAACGCCCTGTTATTCGGGCTTTGCTATACGCTCACGAACCATGCGGCCGAATCGGCGCAGGTCCAGCGCACGCTGGCGCTTGCGTTCGAGCAGGCCATCCCGTTCCTGCCGTGGATGATCATTCCCTATGCCAGTTCGGGCCCTTTTCTGGCATGGGCCTTCTTCAAGGTCCGCAAAGGCGACGCGCTGCGCGTGTACAGCCGCCGCCTGATGCTTTCCACCGTTGCCGCCAGCCTGGTGTTCGCCGTTTTTCCCGCCCGCTTCCCGGTTGGCAGGGTGGTACCCGAACATGGTTTCCTCCAGCTAGCCTATGGCCTGCTTGATGCGTCGGACCGCCCGTATAACCAGTTCCCATCGCTGCACATCACCTACTGCATCCTGTTGTGGCTCGCATTGCGGCCCGCCATTGCAAGCCGCGCCTGGCGCGCAGCATTGGCAGCCTGGCTGCTGCTGGTTGGGGCCAGTACGCTGCTGACGTGGCAGCATGCCCTGGCCGATATCGCAGGCGGCATGCTGCTTGCGGCCATCGCCTGCTACGCAGTGCGTCCCGGCGCGACCGCGCGCCAAAGCGTTTCCTTCTACTACACCGTCATGGCGGGACTGGCCCTGCTGGCTGCCAGCCTGTTCGCGCCCGCGTGGCCATGGTTCTACCTCGCGCTCAGCCTGTCGCTGGTGGCATGGGCGTATGCCCAGCGCAATTCAGGCTTCCTGCGCAAAGAGCAGGGCCGGCACCCAGCCTGGGTCCGGCTGCTGTTCTGGCCCTATCTTGCCGGCTACGCCGCCACCTGGCTGCTGGTGTGCCTGCGCCATCGCGACAGGCCGCCGTTTGCGAAGGCAAGCGACGGCTTGTGGGTCGGCCGCCGCCTGAGCGCAGGCGAAGCGCAGCAACTGCCGCCGGGCTGCAGCATCATCGACCTGAGTGCGGAACTCAGCGAAACCGAATTGCTGCGCCGCGGCCATTACCGGCACCTGCCGTTGATGGACATGCAGGCGCCCAGCCGCAAGCAGGTGCGCACTATCCTTGCCGCGATCGATACTGAACGCAGCAAGGGCCGCCCGGTCTACCTGCATTGCGCGATGGGTTATAGCCGCAGCCTTTTTATTGCACGAATCTACCTTCACTCTTACACGCCATGAGCATCTCGATCTACCAGCTGAAACCCCGCTTCCAGCAATTGCTGCGCCCATTCCTCAACCTGCTCACGCGGCTTGGCATCACGCCGAACCAGGTCACGCTGGCCGCCATGTTCCTGTCCGTGGGTTATGGCGCCGCGCTGGCCCTGGCGCCGCAATGCCTTGGCCTGTGGCTAGGCCTGCCTTTCTTCCTGCTGCTGCGCATGGCGCTGAACGCCATCGACGGCATGCTGGCCAATGCGACCGGCAACAAGACGGCCATGGGCGCCTTGCTGAACGAGTTGTGCGACCAGGTTTCGGACGCGGCCCTTTACCTGCCGGTGGCGCTGCTGGCCGGCATTTCGCCGCACTTGCTGGTATTGGTCGTCGTGTTTGCCTTGCTGGCCGAATTCGCCGGCGTGCTGGCCAGCAGCATCGGCGTGGCGCGCCGCTTCGATGGGCCGATGGGCAAAAGCGACCGTGCCTTTGCTTTTGGCCTGCTTGGCTTGCTGGTCTGGGCAGGCGTTGCGCCGGTCTGGCACAACGCCCTACTTGCCGTGGTCCTGCTGCTGTCGCTGCTGACCGTGTTTAACCGGCTGCGCCAGGCGCTGCGGCTTTCTCCGCAAGTGAAACAGTAAAGATCCCTTCCAGGCCGATCATGGTGCGCAGCTTGCGGCAACCGGCCAACGCCACCAGGCCATCCATCTCCGCCTGGGCGCGCGGGCGCATGCGCCATGGCTCGCCGCGGTGGTTGGTCAGCGTGTAGGCGATCATGTCCAGTTGCGGGTGCCATGGCTGGCCGGTGTACAGCAAGCTGCCGCCGTCACGCAGGCTGCCAGCAACCCCGCTGAGCGAGCGCAGGATCAGCGTGTTGTCGCTGAACAGCTCGTAAAGACCCGACACCACGGCGATATCGTAACGACCTTCCTGGCCTTTATAGCTGTCGGCGTTGAAGGCGTCGCGGCGGCAGTATTCGATGCGGGCGCTGATCTGCAGCTTCTCGGCCAGCCGCTTCGCCTGGTCCAGGTTGTGCTGCTCATAGTCGCACAGCGTGACCTCGATCTCGCGGTCCTGGAAGCGCTTGATGGTCTCCAGCACATAACGTGCGGAGCCTGCCGCGATATCGAGGATCCGCACCGGGCCTGGTCCCTGGTGCGCAGCGATCCGCTCCGCCAGCATCTGCTGCATCTGCACCTTGCGCAGGCGGATGCCGCGCCAGCCAACAGCATCCAGGTAGCCCCGGTCCATCATGCCGCCGAAGCCAAGCTTGCCGCCCGCCTGGTTGCGATAGACATAGTCCAGCGACTCGCCCGAATCGAAACCGTGTTTCAGGCCAATCTTCATGCCATCGCTCAGCGGCCCCATGACCTTCAGCATATTGCGTTGCAGCCCATACCATGCTCGCGCCAGCGCACTGCCGGTCTGGTTATTCACCAGTGCAGCGTAATGCTGGGCGCCCTGTCCCTCGCGGTCAGCGGCCGCGAAGCGCTCAGGCGCGGCCGGCTTCGTCGCGAAGCATTCATCGATAAAGGCGCGGCTGGTCTGCATTGCGACGGACGTGTCTTCTTCGTAGAAGATGGCATGGCGGCAACGCTCCAGCCTGACATAGCGCTTCAATGGGGACGACAGCCGCTCAAAGAACAGCTTCTGCGGCGCTTCGTGCACAACATAATCCTGGTCTGCAGCCAGCATCAGGACCGGCGTGTCGATCGCCGCTGCGTCATGCACAATGCGCTGCGCCGTATCTGCAAGTTCGAGCAGGATCTGGGCCGAGATGCTCTTGGCGATCAGCGGATCTTCACCATACGCGCGCGCCTGTTCCGCCGAATGCGTCAGCATGGTCGGCCGGATATAGCTGGTCACGAACAGCTCGGGCTTGAAGCGGCGGGCGAAGCGCAGGCCCGGCTTGGCCAATGGGACGTACAGCTTGATTGCGAAAGCAGCGGCGGCCATGACCAGGCCGCGTACACGCGGCGCATAGTCATGCAGCCAGGTCGCCGCTACGACAGCGCCGACACTGTTTGCCACCACCAGCACATCCTCGATGGCGAAGCCGTGCTTGCTGCAGATGTGGCGTACAAAGGTATCCAGGTCATCGACCATGGTGGCGAAGCTCGGCGCCGATCCGCGTTCGCCGGGCGAATAGCCGTGTCCGCGCGCATCGTAAGCAAACGCCCAGTCGCCGTGGAAACCGAATTTCTCGACCAGCGTGCCGATACGGCCAGAATGTTCATGCCCGCGATGCAGGAACACCAGCGCGCGCGGTGCCCCGCTGCGCGGCGCCAGCGGCATCCAGCTCCGGTAGAACAGTCGCGTGCCGTCGGCCGCTTCAAATCCGGACTGGCTCTCGCTCCAGGCAAGGCCTCGTTCAATCTTCATTCTTTTTTCCTTATCGATAATTGAGCAACAGGTATAGCAATGGCGCCGTCACCACCAGGCTGTCGGCGCGATCCAGCATCCCGCCGTGGCCGGGAATCAGGTTTGAAAAATCCTTGATGCCAAGCTTGCGTTTCGCCGCAGAGAACATCACGTCGCCGGCAAAGCCGCCTACCGACAGCAGCACTGCAATCGCCGCCAGCCAGGCCGGCTGGCCCAGGCCAAGGTAGGAGCCAAGTACAAGCGACAGCAAGACCGAAATCACTACGCCGCCCAGCAAGCCTTGCCAGGTCTTTTGCGGGCTAATCGTAGGAACGATTTTCTGCCTGCCAAACAGTTTTCCGCTGGTGAACTGGGCGATATCGTTCAGCGCGGTCACGATAAACAGGTAGAACAACCAGGACAGGTTTTCCCTTGGCCCGAAGGGCAAGTGCACAAAAGCGGGAACGAAACTGATGCCGAAGCAGGTCAGCGCGAACAGCAACCAGGGCAATGCGGACAGCTCGCGTGAGCGCCAAAGGTTGGCAGCGGCGGCGATGCCGGCCAGCGCAAAGGCGGCAGGCAAGGAAGAAGGTACGAACGAGCCAGCGCACACCGCTGCGAGCAGGCTCAGAATGGCGATGCCAAGGAAGCGCCCGGAATCCACGCCGCAATACGGCGCAAGCTCGCGTGCGGCCAGGCCGCAAATAATGAGTGCCAGCAAGGGTGCCCCCACCGGATACAGGATCAAGCCGCAGCTAACGATCGGGAAAATAAACCACCAGGCATTTACCTGGTCGCGCAACTGGCTGGTACGCGAGCCCAGCGCCAATCCCACACCCGTCGAGACTACTCCCAGCAGTACGTAGAGGGCAGCCATTGCATAACCAAGCTGCGCATTAAAAATACCATTCATGACTTGCATTTTGCCAACAAGTGGCTGATGCACAATCACACATTGTCACGACACGCAAAAAAAAACCGCCAGGTTTCCCCGGCGGTTCCTGTGCGTCGCTGCGCGGCTTATTCTGCCACGTCGGCACCCACGTTAATGGCAGCGTAGGCGCGCTGGACTGCTTTCGCTTCGGCGCTGGAGGCGCCGTATAGTTCCTGCGCTGCTGCCAGCACTTTCAAACGAGCGTCTGCGTAATTGGTCGAAGACGTGAACTTGGTCGTGTTCGCGCGGAACCAGATACGGTAGGCCTTGTCGATACCGATGCCAGTCATGGCCTTCGGCTGCTGTGTCAGGTATTGCGAGTAGGTGTCGCTGCCCACGGTGGCGCTGGAACCCATCGCCAGGAAGTAGAACATGCGGTTGTTCGGGCCGCTGCTGTAGTGCACATCCAGGCGCTTGATGGTGGACTTCCAGGCGTCAGGCGACTTGCCATCCTTGCTCGGCTTGTACATCCAGCGCAGCGGCTGGCCGTTCTTGGAAATTTCCTTGCCCATCATCCAGTCGTTGCCCGATGGAACAGGCAGCGAGGCGCCAGTGCCGCCGGCGCGCGCGTAGGCTTCCACTGCTTCGCCGGCGATGTCGGACGAGGACTCGTTCAGGCCGCCGGACTCGCCGCGATAGGTCAGGTTCGACGTGGCGGCAGTAATGCCGTGGCCCATTTCGTGGCCGATCACGTCGATCGAACCCAGGTTGTTGAAGTAGCTGCCGCCATCGCCGATGAACATGCACTTGCAGCTATCGGAGTAGTAGGCGTTGTCGTAGGCGGTGTTAACGTGCACCGCAATGTAGGTCGCCGTGTTGTTGCCATCGAGCGAAGACCAGTTCAGCACGTTCTTGTGCATGTCGTAGGTATTCATCAGGCCCCACAGTGCATTCACTGCCGCGGTCTGGCCATTAGCATTTGTGGTGCTGCCGCCAGCGATGTACTGCTGGCCGTCGCCCCAGACATTGGTGGTATTGGTGTACACGGCGCCGGCGCTGGTGCCGTGGTTGGCGTTGGTAATCGCCATGGCGCCGAAAGTGCCGCCAGTGCCGCGGCTGCCGTCGATCATCTTGTACACGCCGCCGGACAGGGTGGTGTTGATCGGCACATCGCCGTTGTACTGGCTATGGCCGGTGCCAACCACGTTCTGCATGGCATTCCACTGGTCCAGGATGCGGCCATCGCGCGCGCTGACGATGGTGTCATGGTGGCCGCCCTGGCTGCGGGTTTTCACCAGGTAGGCCAGCTCGTAGCCGGCAACGACATCTTGCACGTCGACTGCGTTCAGGTCTGCCTCGGCCTTGTTCTCCGCGCCAGGCGCGCGCACGGTCTTCATCATCGGGAAGATGACCAGTTCGGCGGATGGAGGATCGATTTCGGCGCCGGCGCCTGGCAGGCTGCGGCTTGCCTTGGCGATAGCAGCCTTGCCGCTAATGGCAGGCTTTACGTCAAAACGCTTGCCCGACAGGCCCTGGCGGCGGTCGCCGACGGATTCGCTGACGATATTGCCGCCTTGGTCGGTGACTACGACGGACTCGGATTCAAAAATGCGCACACCCTTGTAGGTATGGTTGATGCGGCTGATCGCCCTGCCCTGTTCGCCGGGATGTTGGCTGGCAATGGCGTAACCATGGTCGGCATCTAGGCCATACTTGCCCCGCTCACCATTGAGGGTCGATACCAGGCGTGCTTTCTCCTGGGCGGAGAAGGCAACAGGGCTGGCCATCATGCTGGGGGCGGCGCTGGCTTGTGCAGCAACCATGGCGATCGCGGCTGCGATCAGGCTTTTGCGAAATTCCATTATTGTCTCCAAGTGTCCCGATGAGGTAGGGTGTTAATGGGAATCTAACACTATCGGGGCCTGGAGGCTGAGTCAAAATTTCTACAAATTGAGACAAATTTTTCTTGCTTGTCTCGAATACGACTTTCGAAAGCAAAAAGGCCCGCTAGCTTATGCTTAGCGGGCCTTTTCTAATAAGAGCCTGACGATAACCTACTTTCACACTGGTTGCAGCACTATC
>CAMLSG010000128.1 GCA_946482635.1 uncultured Duganella sp. | reverse complement strand
CCGCCGATGCCCGCCTCCTTGCGCCGCCAGCGCAGGATGACGCGTCTCCGTTGCCTTTGTGCGCGCTGGCGCGCTCCGATGCCGATATTGCGCGGCCAGGGCGAGCGCAGCCAGGGCGTTCGCAGGCGGGCGAAGACGAGGGTGAAATCTCGCTGGCGGCAGCGCGCTGCCTTGCCGGCCCCATGCCGGAGCGCATACGCGCCCTGGCGCAAGCTTCGCTGGAGTGGGCCGCGCAACCCGGCAACCACCTGGTCCTGTTTGGCGACCCGGCTTATCCGCCAACCTTGCAGCACATCGCCGACCCGCCGCTGCTGCTGTATGCCAAAGGCGACCTGGGCCTGCTCCGGCGCGAGGCTGTGGCGGTAGTGGGCGCTCGCAACGCCAGCGTGCAGGGCAAGGCCAATGCGCGCCGCTTCGCCAGCGTGCTGTCCGACGCCGGCATGCTGGTGGTGTCCGGGCTGGCGCTTGGCATCGATGCCGCTGCCCATGAAGGCGGCCTGGCCGGGCCCGGCAACACGCTGGCAGTCATCGGCACCGGCATCGACCGCATCTACCCGCGCCGCAATGCCGGCCTGGCCCACCGCATCGCACAGGAGGGCTGCCTGGTGAGCGAGTTCGCCCTGGGCACGGTGGCGCAGTCGCAGCACTTCCCGATCCGCAACCGCATCATCGCCGGCATGACCCGTGCCACGCTGGTGATCGAGGCTGCCGCCCGCTCCGGCTCGCTGATCACCGCGCATGCGGCCATCAATGCCGGGCGCGAGGTCTTCGTGCTGCCCGGTTCGGTTCTATCGCCGCAGTCGGTCGGCTGCCATGCACTAATAAGAGAGGGCGCGCGCCTGGTCGCCACGCCGGAACATTTGCTGGAAGACCTCGGCCTGCCGTTGCCGGGCGCCACGGCCGTGCAAATGGAGCAGGCATCAGGCTGGCTCTTGGCCGCCCTTGGCCATGATCCGATCGGCGCCGATGAGCTTGCAACAAGGTTGCAACTTCCGCCAAGTGACATGCAGGCAAGCTTGCTTGCTTTGGAGCTGGCCGGTGTGGTGGAAAGGCTGCCCGGCGGTGCTTTCCAGCGGGTGAAAGGCCCCTGAGCCACCGTTATGCTTGTGCCCGGCTCGCAGATGCTGCTAAAGTAGCGCCATGTTTGACATCCTGGTTTACCTGTACGAGACCTATTACCGCCCTGATGCCTGCCCTGAACCCGCAGCATTGGCAAAGAAACTCTCCGCAGTCGGTTTCGACGATGTAGAGATTTCCGAGGCGCTGGTCTGGCTGAATGACCTCGCCGCCATGGCTGGCGTCGAGCAGTCGCTGACGGCCGCATCTTCTGGCACGCGCTTCTACGTGCGCCAGGAGCTCGACGTACTGGGTACGCCCGCCGTCGGCTTTATCCAGTTCCTGGAGAGCGCCGGCCTGCTGTCCCCGCTGCAACGCGAAATCGTCATCGAACGCGCCCTGGCGCTGGACGAGGCCCCGGTGTCGCTGGGCAAGCTGAAGATTATCGTGCTGATGCTGCTGTGGAGCCAGGGCAAGGAGCCGGACGCCCTGATGTTCGACGACCTGTTTGGCGCCGAAGAAGAGCAGGCGCCGCGCCTGTTGCACTAAGCACACTCTTGCCGGCGTTGCCCAACGCCGGCCGTTTCCGTAATAATATTTGCAGCATTGTGGCTTTCATATGAAGCCGCAAGCCAGCGCTTACTTGCGAATGTTGTATTATGCGCGCTGCCGCATACACCGACGAGAACTATAAATATGAGTAAAGCCCTCATCATCGCTGAGAAACCTTCTGTCGCGAACGACATCGCGAAAGCCCTTGGCGGCTTCAGCAAGCACGATGAGTATTTCGAATCCGACGACTACGTGCTGTCTTCCGCAGTGGGTCACCTGCTGGAAATCGCCGTGCCAGAAGAGCACGACGTCAAGCGCGGCAAATGGACCTTCACCCATTTGCCGATGATCCCGCCGTACTTTGCGCTGAACCCGATCGCCAAGACCGAATCGCGGCTGAAGGTGCTGAACAAGCTGATCAAGCGCAAGGACGTTACCACCCTGATTAACGCATGCGACGCGGGCCGCGAAGGTGAACTGATCTTCCGCCTGATCGCGCAGAATGCGAAAGCCAAGCAGCCGGTCAAGCGCCTGTGGTTGCAGTCGATGACGCCGACCGCGATCCGCGACGGCTTCACCCACCTGCGCAGCGACGACGAAATGCTGCCGTTGGCCGATGCCGCGCGCTGCCGCTCGGAAGCGGACTGGCTGATCGGCATCAACGGCACCCGCGCCATGACCGCCTTCAACTCGAAAGAGGGCGGCTTCTACCTGACCACCGTGGGCCGCGTGCAGACGCCGACCCTGTCGATCGTGGTCGAGCGCGAAGAGAAGATCAAGAATTTCGTCTCCCGCGACTACTGGGAAGTGCGCGCCGAGTTCGTGTGCGCCGCCGGCATCTATGAAGGCCGCTGGCTCGACACCAGCTTCAAGAAGGACGAGAACGATCCGGAAAAGAAGGCTGAGCGCCTGTGGAGCAAGGCAGCCGCCGATTCGATCGCGCTGGCTTGCAAGGGCAAGCAGGGCAACGTCACCGAGGAATCGAAGCCGACCACCTCGATGTCGCCCGGCCTGTTCGACCTGACTTCGCTGCAGCGCGAAGCCAACTCGCGTTTCGGCTTCTCGGCCAAGAATACCCTGGGCCTGGCGCAGGCGCTGTACGAGAAGCACAAGGTGCTGACCTACCCGCGTACCGATTCGCGCCACCTGCCGGAAGACTACCTGCCGACCGTCAAGGACACGCTGGAAGTCCTGAAGGACAACCACAACTACAACCAGTTCGCCAAGCAGATCCTGGACAAGGGCTGGGTCAAGCCGAACAAGCGCATCTTCGACAACACCAAGATCAGCGACCACTTCGCGATCATCCCGACCGGCATCCAGCCCAAGGGCCTGTCGGAGCCGGAACAGAAACTGTACGACCTGGTGACCCGCCGCTTCATGGCGGTGTTCTTCCCGGCCGCGGAATTCCTGGTCACCACCCGCTTCACCGAAGTGGCTGGCCACCAGTTCAAGACCGAAGGCAAGGTGATGATCAATCCGGGCTGGATGGCGATCTACGGCAAGGACGCAGCCGGCGACGACGACAAAGAAGGCAGCGGCGGCAACCTGGTGCCGGTGGCCAAGGGCGAGAAAGTCCTGACCGAAAAAGTCACGCCGAACGGCTTGGTGACCAAGCCGCCCGCACGCTATACCGAAGCGACGCTGTTGTCGGCAATGGAAGGCGCGGGCAAGCTGGTCGACTCGGACGAACTGCGCGATGCGATGGCCGGCAAGGGCCTGGGCACGCCGGCAACGCGCGCGGCCATCATCGAAGGCCTGCTGGGCGAGAAATACCTGCTGCGCGAAGGCCGCGAACTGATGCCGACCGCCAAGGCGTTCCAGCTCATGACGCTGCTGCGCGGCCTGGGCGTGAGCGAACTGACCGCGCCGGAACTGACCGGCGAATGGGAATACAAGCTGTCGCAGATGGAAAAGGGCAAGATCTCGCGTGAAGAATTCATGCGCGAAATCGCCCAGATGACCCAGATCATCGTCAAGCGCGCCAAGGAATACGACAACGACACCATTCCGGGCGATTACGCAACGCTGAAGACGCCGTGCCCGAACTGCGGTGGCGTAGTCAAGGAAAACTACCGCCGTTTCGCCTGCACCAAGTGCGAATTCTCGATGACCAAGGTGCCTGGCGGCCGCCAGTTCGAAATCGAGGAAGTGGAACAGCTGCTGCGCGACCGTACCATCGGCCCGCTGCAGGGCTTCCGCTCCAAGATGGGCCGTCCGTTCGCCGCCATCCTGCGCATCGTGAAGGATGAAGAAATCAAGAACTTCAAGCTGGAGTTCGACTTCGGCCAGAACGACGAGGAAGGCGAAGACGGCGAAGGCGTCGACTTCACCGGCCAGACGCCGCTCGGCCCTTGCCCGAAATGCGCCGGCGGCGTGTACGAGATGGGCCTGGCCTATACTTGCGAGAACCAGGTAGCCAAGCCAAAGACTTGCGACTTCCGTTCCAGCCGCATCATCCTGCAACAGGAGATCCTGCCGGAGCAGATGGCCAAGCTGCTCAACGAAGGCAAGACCGACCTGCTGCCGGGCTTTATCTCGCAGCGTACCCGCCGGCCATTCAAGGCCTTCCTGGTACGCGGCAAGGATGGCAAGATCAGCTTCGAGTTCGAGGAGCGCAAGGCCAAACCGGGTGCTGCGGCCAAGAAGACGGCAGCGAAGGCTGACGGCGCAGAGGGCGCGGCCGAGGCAGCACCGGCCGCCAAGCCAGCCGCCAAGAAAGCAGCGGCGAAAAAGGCTCCAGCCAAAAAAGCTGCAGCCAAAAAGCCGGCAGCGAAAAAGGCAGCCGCCAAGAAAACCGCCGCAGCGGAATAAACCAACGGGACCCGCGCGGTCCCGTTTTACTTTATTCGACACCATGAAGAAATCCCGCTGGGCGGCGATCGCTGCCATCATGCTTGCAACCGGCGCATCGCAGGCTGCTGTCGAGCGCATCGAGATCACCGAACGCGTGCCGTTCGCACCGGGCGTCAAGTTCGGCGAGGCCGGCGAGTATGAAAAGCTGCGCGGCATCGCTTACTTCTCGCTCAATCCCAAGGCCACCGCCAACCTGCCTATCGTCGACCTGAAGCGCGCCCCGCGCGACAAGCGCGGCATGGTGCGATTCTCCAGCGAGTTCGTGCTGCTGCGGCCTGTAAGCGGCAAGACCGGCACGCTGGTGTATGACGTCAACAACCGCGGCAATATCGTCGTGCTGGGCCAGTTCAATGGCAAGGCGCCAAAAAACAACGACCCCACGACGGCGGAAGATGCCGGCGACGGCTTCATGATGCGCCACGGTTTCAGCATGCTGTTCTCGGCCTGGACCTGGGACGTGGCGCCATCGCCCGCCGGAGTAAAGCCCCTCATATTCAAGGCGCCCGTGGTGAAAGGCCCGCGCGGCCTGACCTCGAACGAATTTATCGTCGACGCCCCCACGGAGGTGGCAAGTTACGCCGGCTTGCGCGGCATTGGCTACGAGCCTGCCACGCCGAACGATCCCGAAGCCGTGCTGACTGAACGCACGCACCAGGGCGACATTCGCCGCCCGGTCGAGCGCAGCCGTTGGGAATTCGTGGCGCCGGAGCAGCCGGGCGGCCCGGGACGCATCAAGCTGCAAGGCGGCTTCCAGCCCGGCATGATTTACGAAGTACGCTATGAGGCAAAAGACCCGAAAGTGACCGGTGCAGGGCTGGCTGGCATCCGCGACTTGCTGGCGTATTTCCGCGATAACCAGGTGGAAGGCGCTTCGCTGCCGAAGACGATGCTGATGTTCGGCTACAGCCAGTCGGCACGCCTGATTGGCCGCATGCTGCATGATGGCCTGAACCTAGACGAGCAGGGCCGCATGGTGTTCGACGGCGCCTTGCTGGAAGTGCCAGGCGCAGGTGGTTCGGGCGGCTTCAACAGCCGCTTCGTCCAGGTCACGCGCCATCCGTCGATGCTGGAAGAGCATGATTACCCGACCGACGCCTTCCCGTTCACCAGCACGCCGACGCGCGACCCGGTGACCGGCCGCGTGGCCTCCACGCTGGACCACGCCAAGGACAAGTATGGCCGGGCGCCGAAGCTCCTGATCGCGAACACCTCGGCCGAATTCTGGAACCGCGGCGCATCGCTGCTGACCACAGCGCCGGATGGCGTGGGCGACGTCGCTCCGGCACCCAACGTGCGCGTGTACGGCCTGATGGGCGCCCAGCATTATGTCGGCCGTTCGCGCACCCGCGCTCCGTTTACCGCCTGCGTCTCGACCACCAACTACTACCTTTCGTTGCGCGCCCTGATGCTAGCGCTGGATGGCTGGACCAGCAAAGGCACGCCGCCGCCCGCCAGCGCCTATCCGCGCCTGGAAGACGGCACCTTGGTGTCGGTCGATGCTTACCGCAAGGCTTTCCCTGCCGTGCCGGGCCTCACGCCGCCGGAGCAGAACTTGCGCGAGCCGCGCCTGGATTACGGTGCGCGCTTCCTGTCGCAAGGCATTGCCGACCTGGTGCCGCCGGCGCAGAAAATGGCGTTCGAGACCCGCGTTCCGGCGCCGGACGCCGACGGCAACGACCGCGGCGGCGTGCGCCTTGTTGAACTGCAGGCGCCGCTCGGCACCCACACCGGCTGGAACCTGCGCGCGCCGGAGACCGGCTTTGCCTGGGCCACGTCGCGCTACGACGGCAGTTTCGTCCCGTTCTCCCGCACCGAAGCCGAGCGCAAGGCCGCCAACGACCCGCGCCCAAGCCTTCAGGCGCGCTACGCCACCCGCGACGCCTTCATCGCCGCCACCCGTGCCGCCGCCGCACGCCAGGTCGCCGCACGCCTGCTGCTGCAGGAAGACGTCGAACGCACCGTCACCGAGCGAACCGGCCTGTACGACCGCATCCTGGCCCGCGATCCGGCTGACCAAAGCTGCAATTACCTGTATCCCAACCAATGAAGAAGCTCAAGCTCCCCAATACCTTTGTCCTGCTGTTCGCGATCCTGGCGCTGATTGCGCTGGCTACCTGGCTGGTCCCGGGCGGCAAGTACGAAACCCATCTCGTCAACGGCAAGCAACTGGTCGATCCGGGCAGCTTCCACTACATCGAAAGCAAGCCGCAGGGGTTGGCGGCGCTGCTGATGGCGCCAATCAAGGGCTTCGCGGAAGCAGGACTGATTATCGGCTTCGTGATGCTGACGGGTGGCGCCTTCAATGTGCTACACAAAACGCAGGCCATCGATGCCATGATCAAGTCCATCGCCAGGGCGCACTCGCGCTCGAACGTGGTGCGCATGGCCCTGATCCCGGTGTTCGTCACGCTATTCTCGATCGGTGGCGCCACCTTTGGCATGAACGAGGAGGCGATTCCCTTCATCCTGATCTTCGTGCCGCTGGCGCTGGCGCTCGGGTATGACACCATCACCGGCGTGTCGATTCCCTTCCTCGGCTCGCAGGTCGGCTTCTGCGCCGCTTTCCTGAATCCGTTCAACGTGGGCATCGCGCAAGGCATTGCGGGCGTGCCGCTGTTCTCTGGCATCGGCTATCGCGTGATCGTGTGGCTGATTGCCACCGTGGTCACCATCGTGTTCCTGATGTGGTACGCGGCGCGCGTCAAGCGCCATCCCGAAAAAAGCCCGACCTATCTGCTCGATATCGAAAAGCGCGCCGAAGGCGTGGTCGATTTCAGCGGCTTTGAAGGCATGACCGCGCGCCATCGCCTAGTGCTGTGGGTGTTTGCCGCAACGCTGGGCGGCATGGTATTCGGCGTCGTCAAGTTCGGCTGGTTCATCGAGGAGATCGGCGCGCTGTTCCTGGCCATGACCATCGTGGTGGCGCTGATCGGCCGCCTCGATTCCGATGAGGCAGTGGCGGCCTTCGTGCAGGGTTCGAAAGACCTGGTCGGCACCGGCCTGGTGATCGCGCTGGCGCGCGGCACCATGGTGCTGGCGCGCGACGCCCATATCATCGACACCATGCTGCATGGCCTGATGCCGCTGGTGGCCTCGTCTTCGCCGATCTTCTCGGCGCAGAAGATGTTCCTGATCCAGTCGGTGATCAATTTCTTCATTCACTCCGGCAGCGGCCAGGCCGCGCTGACCATGCCGATCATGGCGCCGCTGGCAGACCTGGTCGGCGTGTCGCGCCAGACCGCGATCCTGGCTTTCCAGTTCGGCGAATTCACCACGCCGATGATCCCGACTTCCGGCATTACGGTCGGCGTGCTGGCGCTGGCGCGCATTCCGTGGCTGACCTGGGCGCGCTGGATGGTGCCGCTGCAACTCATTTACCTGGTCCTGGCGCTGGTCTTGCTGGTGCCGCCTTGCCTCATGAACTGGTAGGATGGCAGACATGGAAACCATCAAACATCCGCTCTCCGCGCCATACGGCACGGTGTACTACGAACTGACCAGCTACCACTTCGGCAAGCCGGGCGGCCCCAAGGCCTATATCCAGGCGGCGCTGCATGCCGATGAGGTGCCGGCCATGCTGGTGGCGCACGAGCTGCGTCAGCGGCTGCAGGCGCTGGACGCGGCGGGCAAGGTGAAGGGGGAGGTGATCCTGGTGCCGGCGGCCAACCCGATCGGGCTGGCGCAAGTCATCAACGAGCGCCCGTTCGGGCGCTTTGACCTGAGCAACGGCATCAACTTCAACCGCGGCTATCCGCATTATTTCGAGCAGCTCAAGGCCAGGCTGGAAGGGCAACTGGGCAGCGATGCCGATGCCAATGTGCGCACCATCCGCCGCCACCTGCGCGAGCTGGTCGGGCAGTGGCAGCCCACGTCGGATGCCACCACGCTCAAGAAGTCGCTGCTTGAAATGGCCATCGACGCCGATATCGTCCTCGACCTGCATTGCGAGAACGAGGGCGAGCTGCACCTGTATGTCGGTAGCTCGCTGTGCGAGACGGCCCAGCCGCTGGCCAACCTGATGGGCGCCTGCGCGGTGCTGCATACCGCTGGCGCGGGCGGTGAACCGTTTGATGAAGCATGCAGTCGCCTGTGGTGGGACCTGGCAGGGCACTTTGGCCCGGGCTACCCGATTCCATCCGCCTGCATGGCGGCGACAGTCGAACTGCGGGGCGAGGTGTCGGTCAGCTATGAGCTGGCGGCGCGCGATGCCGATGCCATCATCGGTTACCTCCACGTGCGAGGCATCGTCGATGCAGGTGATGTGAAAGTGCCGGAGCAGGGTTGTGCGCCGACTCCGCTGGAAGGCACGCAGCGCCTCGATGCACCGCATGCCGGCATGCTGGTCTACCTGAAGGAAGTCGGCGATGCAGTGCGTGCCGGCGATGTGATTGCCGACCTGCTCGACCCGGTCAGCGGCGACACCACGCAGCTGAAAGCGGAAGTGGACGGCGTGCTGTTCACGCGCCTGTCGCATCGCTACGTCATCCGCGGCATGAATGTAGCCAAAATCGCCGGCAACAAGCCGTTCCGCAGCGGCAGCCTGCTGAGTCTTTAAGGCGTTTCGACCAGCACGTTTTCGCGTGCCGCCGTGGTGGACGCGATGACGCGCCACAGGCCGGCAGGCGTGCAGCGCCAGATCGTGATCTCGGCCGCCTTGTGCGGCTTGCCCGTTGCGCGGGCGAGGAATTCGCCGCAGGCGATTTCGTACTGGATGCGGCCGTCTTCCAGCATGGTGCGGCCGGCATTCACCGGGCCGCCGGCTTCGCGCCACCAGTCTTCCTTGTACGTCCCATCCACGCCTGCCTCGTGCAAGGCATCCTCGCTGTCGAAGCGCATGAAGCCGGCGTCCAGTTCGGGACTGACGAAAGGATAGGCGATTTCCGGGCGCCATTCGCAACGCTCGCCTTCCACCACCGTGGTGCCCGCAAAGCCGGTAGTGGCCTTGCGGTCGACCGGAATGCGCAGGTCGATATGGAAATCGGCGGCCTGGAACCACCACACCGGCGTCACCAGGTCGCTGCTGCCGTTGGCGCGCCAGATGCCCTTGCGGCGCCACAGCCCTTCGTATGCCTGCGGCACGCTCATTTGAGGTCGCCGGTTTCGAAGTAGATGGTGCCGCCGATGGCTGCCATATTGGCCTTCAGCGCCATTGCGAGGGCGTCGTTGCCGGCCGCCTTCATGCCCCATTTGCGTACCTGGACCGGGGCGGTCGGAGCGCCGGGAGCGGCGTGGTAAGCCACGATATGGTCGAAGTCTGGGCGGCTGTCGATTTCCTTGACGAGGAAGCGCTGGGCGCCGCTGCCGACCTGCATATAGCGCGCCATGCCGGCGTTGCGCGGCTTGTCGTCCAGCTGGCGGAATACCAGCACCTTGTCGATTACTACCGTGGCAGCTTTGTACTGGGTACTGCCGCCGCGCTCAAAGTGGCCCTGTACCAGGTCGGCCTTGAATTCCTTGCGCGGCGCCTTGGCTTCCGGCGCCAGGGTGCTCAGTTCGAATTTCTCCGGGTCGATGGTCCACAGCATGTCTTTGCCGTCGAGGCGCGTGCGCAGGGCGGCATCGGTGGCCTGGTCGGCAATGTGGACTTGCAGGATGACCTGATAGTCGTGCGGGGCATGGAACATCGGCAGGTGGGAGGCGTACAAGCCTTCCTGCCCGCCGAACAGGGCCATGCCATGGGTGCCATAGGTCTTATCGGCCGCGTGCACAGGCAGCAGCGGCAGGGTGCAAGTTGCCAGTAAGGCGCCGGCAAGCGCGCGTCGGATGGAATTCATCCGGCCATTCTACCCCTTCAGCTCAGCGGGCACCTTGCCGCCGTTTTCCTCCAGCTTGTGCATGACCTGCTTATGCAGCCAGATGTTCATGGCCGCCGAATCGCCGGTATCGCCGGTGTAGTGCAGCTCGTGCGCCAGCTCCTTGCGGGCCTGCAGGCTGGAGTCGATGTCCAGCAGCTTAAGCAGGTCGACAATCGAAGTGCGCCAGTTCAGCGGCTGGCCGGCCTGGGCGGCCTTGGCATTGAGGATGGCTTCGACATCGACCGGTTCCGCAGCGGCTGGCGCTGGAGCCGGCTGGGTCGGGATAGGCGCCGGCGTTGCGGCGGGGCCGCTGGCGGCGGTTGAGGGCGCACCAGAGGCCGGTGATGGGGCGGCCTCTTGATGCGACGACGGGAAAATCTTGTGGAAAATCTTGCTCAGGATGCCCATGATTGCCTCGCTTTCAGTTGGGGGAAAGCTTAGCAAGCATGGGCGCGGCGCAAAGTGCGCTGTCTAACCGTTAAGCCACCTTAGCGCGACGTGATTTCCACATTTCCCAGGTTATCGTCCGGCTTGCGGTCGATCAGTTTATTGTCGGGATCAATGCCTGCCTTGGCCGGGCGGCCGTTGACCACCAGCTTGAAGGTCGATTCGTTGCGGTCGACCAGCTTGCGTTCGCGCAGCAGGGCATTGCCATCCTTGTCGTCGACGCCGATTTCGATCAGGTCGTGCACTGGAATCTCTTTTTCCGCGCCCAGTTCGTCCGAGCGCAGCTTGGCGGCGTGCACGGTCAGCGTGACGTCGTACTTGCCGTCCGCGCGTTTTTCGGCGGTGGCGGCAACCATGCGGTTGTCGAACAGGACGATGGAATTGAACAGGTCATCGACCAGGTAAGCCTGGTCAGGCGGCACGATGCGGCGCAAACCGTCCACCAGCACCGTTACGCTGGGATACGGATCGCCGTGGTAAGAATACTTGCGCAGCAGTTCCGCCAGCAGTTCATTGACCTTGGCCTCGCCCACGATGTCGGCCAGCAGGTACATGGCCAGGCTGCCCTTGTGGTAGTGGATGTAGCCCTGGTCTTCGTTATCGGCCAGCGGCAGCTCTTTCTTGTTTTCCGTAGCACGGCCGAACAGGTATTTGTTCAGGTCATAGCGCAGGAAGCGGCGCATGCGCTGCGGACCGAAGCTCTTCTTCATCACCATCAGCGCGGAATATTCGGCCAAGGTTTCGCTCAGTACCGTGGCGCCGCGCGTATTCCCGCCCACCAGCTGGTGCGCCCACCACTGGTGCGCCACTTCGTGCGCCGTGACGTAGGTGGGGTAGTCGATGTCTTTCGGGTTCTTGTCATCCACGCGCGCGATAAAGCCTACCGCCTCCGAATACGGAATGGTGTTCGGGAACGATTGCGCGTAGCGCTCGTAGCGCGGGAACTCCACGATGCGCACGATCTTGTGCTGGTATGGGCTGAAGTTGCGCGTGTAATAGTCGAGTGAATCCTTGACGCCCTTGACCATGCGGTCCAGATTGTATTCGTGGCCCGGCTGGTAGTAGATCTCGATGCCCACGTCCTGCCACCAGTCGTGCTTGACCGCGTAGCGGGCCGACTGGAAGGCGTAGAAATTCAGGATCGGCTGCTCCATCTTGTAGTGGAAGTAGCGGCGGCCGTTCTTGCGCCACTCCTTGACCAGCGAACCCGGCGCCACGGCAGTCTGGTCGCCCGAGGTGCCCAAGGTCGCCTCAAAGCCGACCCAGTCGGCATCGGCGCCGAGGTAGTTGCTGGACAGGCCTTTCGGATCGTCGCGCGGCAACTTGCGTTCCTGCGCCGGCAAGCCGTGCTTCTTGCGGTCGCGCGGGTCGGTCAGTTCGGCATGGCGCTGGTAACCGATGTGCGGCAGCACCGTGTTGTTGAAGAAGGTGCCGTTATTCATCACCGGCGTGGTTTTGCCGAGGTTGAAGATGCCCTTCGGTTCGTAGCTCAGGACGAAGTCGAGCGTGATCTTTTCGCCCGGCAGCAGCGGCTGTTCCAGGCGATAGCTGTAGAAGCCCAGTTCCGTATCGTTCAGCACGCGGAATGCCTTGCGGCCGAACTGCAGGGGCTGCAGGTCGGCATCGGTATCCTGCTGCACGTAAATGGTGTTGATAGGCTGCCGGGTCTTGTTTTCGAGCTGGTACCAGCCTTTCACCTTCAGCGTGCGCTGTTCGGGATACATGTCCAGGCCAAGGCGCACATCGACGATGCGCGGCTGCGCAGCTTCCAGTACCTGCTTGTATTTGCGCTCGTAATCGGCACGCAGCGCGTCGCGGCCGTAGTGTGTCTTGAAGTTGCTCACGCACAGGCTGTAGGTCAGTACGCCGCCGGCGCCGAGGAACAGCGCAAGGCCAATTCCGAATGCACCCAGCACCGGCAATGTCAGCGCATGACGCGCCAGGCTGACGCGCTGGCGCCATTCTTCGTTGGTGCCGCGCGGCCAGAACACTACGGTCAGTACCATCAGCATCACGGCTGCGCCGGCCCAATACAGCTCGAACCAGCGTTCACGCGCCATGAAGTGGCCGAAGCCGTTCATGTCGGAGTAGGGGAGTTCAGGCGTTACGCCGTACATGAGCAGCGGATGATCCAGGCCCAGGGTGGCGAAGGCGATCGTGGCCACGTAGTAGACGATCATCACGAAATAAGCCACGTATTTGTGGTTTACCAGCACCTGGGTGGCAATCGCCAGCACGGCGATCAGTGCACAGGCGGGAAGCTGCACGGTGAACAGCCATTCGAAATACAGGCCGGGCTGCAGGTTGAAGTAGCCGCGGAACAGCTGGATCGACATCCCGACCAGCATCACGATGAATAGAAGCAGCGCCTGCACGCCGATCAGGCCAAACAGCTTGGACAGGATAGGCAGCCAGCTTGGCACCGGCATCGCGTCCAGCATCTGCGACATGCGGTGCTCGCGTTCGCGCCACACCATTTCGCCGGCATAGAAGGTGGTCACCACCAGCATGAACAGCGAGAAGGTGTTGGTCACCATTTCCAGCACCAGGTAGGTGACCGGGTAGGTGCCGGTGCCGTACATCGAGCCCATGTCCAGCGATCCTGCATACATGGTCAGCACGCCGGCCAGCACGATGACGAAGAAGTAGATGTTCTTGGTTGTCTCGCGCAGGTTCAGGTAGCTGAAGCGCATCAGCAGCAGGCCAAGGCTGCGGGCCTTGAAGTCCGGCTTTTCGTTGGTGGAGACGGCAGCCTGGGTCAGGCTGGCCGGCACGTCGCTGTCGGTGCGCGCCGCGGCGCCGCTATCGACCGTGCTGACGAAATGGAAGCGCCAGTAGCCAAGCAGCAGCGCGACCAGGGCAAAGGAGGACCAGATGACGCGGTTCAGCAGGAATACGCCCTCCGGCAGCACCAGCCGCACATTGCGCTCGGCGATCGGCCAGTATTCGGTGAGGCGGATCACGGCGGTGGTGCCGAAAGGGTCGATCAGGGCCGCCAGCGTCTTGTAATCGAGGTCGCGCGCCAGTCCCGGCGCCACGATATAGCCGACCAGCATGACCACGCTGGACACGTACACCGGCAGCATGCGCCGCGTCAGCGCCGCCAGCACGAAGAAGATGGCGCCGAAGATGAACAGGTTGGGCAGCAGCGACAGCGCGTAAGGCAGCAGGTAATGCAGCAGGTTGAACGGGCCAAGGCGCTCGGGATCGATGCCCGGCACTTGCGTGCCAAGCCACACGCCCAGCGGGATCGAAGCAAACACCACGCACAGCACCAGCCAGGCGCCGAGGAAGCGGCCCAGCATGTACTGGAATTTGTGGATCGGGGCGGAGAAGAAGAAGTGGTGTGTTTCGTACTCGAAGTCCTGCTGCACCGAACGTCCCATCATGGCGGCGACGATGATCACGCCCATGCAGCCGAGGAAGGAGGAGGTCAGCATGATCGAGCGCGGCGCATTGATGAACACGCGGCCGCCGAAACTGACGATGGCTTCCTTGAACACGCCGCCGGCAGCGGCCATCCACAGGACGGCCAGCAGCAGGAACATGCCGAAGTAGACCCAGGTCGAGAACAGCTTCAGGCGCTGCTTCGCTTCAAAAAGGGCGATGGCAAACATGGCGGCCCCGGTCAGTCGCAGGCTTTGCTGACGTCGTGGCGGCCGAGGATGGTCGCGAAGTACAGGTCTTCCAGGTCGCCCAGTGCTTCCTCGAAGCCGTCGCCCGGATCGTCGTCGTTGTAGACGTGGATCAGGGTGCGGCCGGACATCAGGCGGGTCGAAATCACGGCGTGGCGCTGCTGGAAATAGGACAGCTCCTTCTTGTCGATGAAGCGCGCCCAGATCTTGCAGCTGACGTCATCGATCAGTTGCTGGGTGGCGCCGGCCACCATCAGCTTGCCTTTGTTGATGATGGCCATGTTGGCGCACAGGTCGGCCACGTCGGACACGATGTGGGTCGACAGGATCACAGTGCGGTCTTCGCCGATATCGGACAGCAGGTTGTGGAAGCGCACGCGTTCCTGCGGGTCCAGGCCGGCGGTCGGTTCGTCAACGATGATCAGTTTCGGGTCGCCCAAGAGGGCCTGCGCGATGCCGAAACGCTGGCGCATGCCGCCGGAGAAGCCGCCCAGGCGCTGGTTGCGCACTTCAAACAGGTTGGTCTGCTGGAGCAGGCCGTCGACCACTTCGCGGCGGCGGGCACGGTTCGACAAGCCTTTCAGGATCGCGAAGTGATCCAGCATTTCATAGGCGGTGACCTTGGGATAGACGCCAAAGTCCTGCGGCAGGTAGCCGAGCAGGCGGCGGATTTCGTCCTTTTCATCCAGCACATCGAGGTCGCCGAAGAACACCGAGCCGGAATCGCATTCCTGCAGGGTGGCCAGGGTACGCATCAGGGTCGACTTGCCGGCGCCGTTCGGGCCCAGCAGGCCGAACATGCCGGACGGGATGGTCAGCGACACATTGTCGAGCGCGACGACCCCATTGGCATAGGTCTTCGATAAATTCTTGATGCGCAATTGCATGGTGGCTCCGCTAACCCCTTTTCACATGATGGCATTGTATTGAATGCGCGACATATCGGTTGCCCGTATGCGATAGCCCGCACATTCTGCGCCCCAGGATGCACATTCCGGGGAACGAAAAGTGCGCTGCCGGCCTTGGTTTAGCACTAAAGTTTCAAGGGTAACAAGGTTGATACCCCCGCGCAAGGAACAAATCTGGACAAAAGTGCTATATAGTTCCTTTGACATGCAAGCACACCATCCAAAACTTGACGCTGCTTTACAGGAGAAGATCCTGACGGTGACCCGCTGCGGGCTGACAGCCAGCGAGTCCACGGGCTTTTTCCGCACCGCGATCGGGCTGTATTACCTGGCCAGCCTGATGACCAAGGAGCAGCTGGATTTCAAGGCGCTGGACAAGGCCTTCAACCGCTTCGTCTACCGCTCGATCGGCGGCGGGCATAGCATGACCAGCATCCTGCA
>CAMLSG010000127.1 GCA_946482635.1 uncultured Duganella sp. | reverse complement strand
TTGTTCAGCGAGACGCGCACGCCGGCCGGGGCCATCGCCTGGTCGAAGCGGGAAATGATTTCGGCGTCGGACAGGCCGGGCGCCAGGTGTACCGAGCGCAGCCCTGCGGTGCCGCCGCCAACCGAGATGGCCAAGGTTTCGCGGGCGCCGTTGCGCAGGTTGGCCAGCGTCATGCCGCGCACGGTGAAGCGCTGGGTCGCTGGCTGGTTCGAGTAATTCAGTTGTGCGTCGAGCGTGCCGCCGGACGCTTGGCTGCGGTTGCGCCAGGTCTCGCTGAACTGGCGTACGCGCTGTTCGACCTGGCCGTCGCGCATGGTGCGCGTGGCGAGCTTGGCGGCGATGTCGGTTTTCAGCGCGCGCAGCTGGGCTGCACTCTGTTCGAGGAAATCAATGGCTTGCTGGGCGCCCGAGACGTCGTTCTGCAGCGGGGCGTCCATATTGCTCAGGCCGCGACGCAGGGGCGCTGGCGCCTTGGGGGCAGCGGCCTGGTCGATCGCCGCGCTGGCGTCTGCCGGCGGGTTCTCGGCCTGGCCGGCCGCCGGATTGGCGGTGGCGCGGGTGGAGAGGCCGGTAGTGCTGGGGCGCTGGGCGATTTCCATGATATTTACAGTACGTTGAACAGCGACAGGCCGCTGACCTTGGAATATGCCTGGTAGGTCGCTTGTAAGGCGCTATTGTAACCAGACAGCTGGGTGGCCGCGAGGCCGTAGTCCAATTGTGCGATATCGGTGATGGCGATCTTGTTCGACAGGCTGACGTTGCCATGGTTGTTGGCCAGGGTTTCCATCACGTTCTGGGCGCCGCCAAACTGGGCGATCTTGCTCGAGATCATGCCCAGCGCCGTGTCCGTGCCGTCCAGCGCGGTCTTCAGCACGCCTTGCAGGACCGGATCATTGGCACTGGCGGTCGGGCTGCCCAGCATGCTGATCGCGGTGTCCAACTGGTTCAGGTAGTCGTCCATGCCGTCCACGGTGACGTTGGCAGGCTGGGTGATGCCATTGCCAACCACCACTTCCTGGGTACCGTTGTTGCCGGTGTAGCTGTAGCGCGAGCCCAGCGGCTGGGTCGCGTCATAGGAAAGCGCTGCGGTGGAGGTGAGCGTGCCGGAGAAAATGTACTTGCCTTCCTGGTCCTTGGTGTTGCCGTTAAAGTAAAGCGAGTCGCGCAGGGCCACCAGGCTGTTGACCATGGAATTCAGGTCGGCGGGCGTGTTGGAGCCGTCGGATGCCCAGACGAACAGGTCGCGCGCCGCGCCCATGTCCTGCACCATCGAGCTCAGGTAGGTTTCGTTCTTCGACAGGCGGATCTTGACCGCGCTGATATTGTCGACGTACTGGCTGACGATGTTCTCTTCGCGGCGCAGGCGCGACAGGCGCACATTGGCGATCGGCTCATCGGAGGGTACCTGGATCTTGTTGCCAGTGGCCATTTGCTCGGTCAGCTTGGCGATCACCGTCTGGTTGATCTGCAGCGAGCGGTTCATGGATGCCTGGAACTGGCTGGAGGCGATGCGCATTTCTTTCTTCCTCAGAACAAGGCCAAGGTGGCGTCAAACAGGGTGTTGGCAACGGCGATCACTTTCATGTTCGCCTGGTACATATTCTGGAACTCGACCAGGTTGATCGCCTCTTCGTCTTTGTTGACCGAGCTGGTTGCGGCCCAATCGTCTTCCGATTGCTGGCGGATGGTGCTCGCAGTTTCCAACAGCGACTGGTTCTGGCCGCTGTCGATGCCGAGCTTGCCGACCAGCTGGGTGTCGGCGTCGCCGATCAGGACGGTGCCGATCGAGGCCAGGGTGACAGGCTGGCCTTTGATGGCGATCAGGTCCTGCAGGTTCTTGCTGTCGCCTGGCGCGCCGTTGGAGGAGAATGCCAGGTCCTGGGCCTGGATGCCGGGAACCAGGCCGAGGATGCCGCCGACACCGGTCGCGTTAAAGGAGAACAGGGCAGTGCCAGGCGTGGCGGTGATCGGCGGGCCTGGCAGGCCGTCCGGCTTGTAGCCGGCGGCGAGTGTATTGTTGACCTTGGTGGCCAGCTGGTTGGCCATGTCGAGCAGGGATTGCTGCAATGGCTGCAGGGTGTTTTTTTCAAAGTCCCCAATGCCTCCGAGCTGGCCGCCGACCTTGGTGTCGTCCAGGCCGAAAGTGGTGCCGGCAAATTTCAGCTCCAGCGAGGCTGGCGTGGTCGACGGATTCATCGACAGCGTGCCGGCCAGGTTGCCGACCACCAGCGGCTGGCCGCTGCGCAGCGATACGCTGCGGGTGCCGTCCGGCTGCTCCAGTACTTCCACCGAGACCAGGTTGGCCAGCGAGTCGATGGCGCGGTCGCGCTCGTCGACCAGGGCCGAAGTGTTGGTGCCGAGCGAACCGGCTTGCGTGATGCGGTTGTTCAGGGCCGCGATATTGGCGCTCAGGGTATTCAGTTGCGGCAGCATGGCGTCGCGCTGCTGCGTGATCGACACTTGCTGCTGGCGGGTGACGTTGTAGATGCTGTTGAACGATTGCGCCATGGCGTTGGCGGCGGTCAGCACCTGCTGGCGCAGCGGGGTCGACACCGGGTCCACGCCGGCCGCGTTCAGGGCGCGGAAGAACTGGTCGACGCCATTCGACAGGCTGGTCTGTTCGTCGCCCATCACGCGCTCGAGCTGCGTGAAATAGGGCTGGGACTGGGTGCGCAAGCCGAGTTCGGAATTGGCGCGCCACAATTGCTGGCTCTTGTAGGAGTCGGAGAAGCGCAGCAGCTTGCTCACTTCCACGCCGAAACCGGGGCCGCCGGAGCCGGTCGCAGGGGCCACTGCCGACAGCAGCACGCCCTGGCGGGTATAACCCTTTGTTTGCAAGTTTGCAATGTTCTGGCTGGTCGTGTTAATGGCGGCCTGGGCGGCCAACGATCCGGACAGTGCATTGTTGATAATCGACATGGTGCAATCTTCCCTTAGGCTGGGCCGTTGCTCAATGGCATCTTGGCCCGTTAACGAGTAAAGGCGACCGCGCCGGTGGGGAGATTAAGCGTCGGTCGGATTTTTCTTGGATAAAACTGAAATTTCCGGATGGGAAACCCCGGCAGGCGGCGTCGCCGGCAACAACTGGCGCAGGATGGCGTCGGCAACGCCGAACGCGCGGCGCCCCGCCAGCTGGTCAGCCACCATATTGTCGGCCATGTCCAGCATGTCGCTGTTGATCGAGTCTTTATAGATGCTGTCGTCATCGGCCATGGCCTTGGTGGCGTCGCGCATCTTGTGCAGCGTCTGGGCGATGAAGAAACTCTCGAACTTGACGGCCGCGTCGGTGGCTTTGTCGCGGTAGCGCGATTCTTCGGTCTGCGGGGCGGGCGCGGCCTGCCCGAGCTTGCCGTCCTCGGCGCCGATGTCCAGCTTGCGTACCGGCAGGGGAGCGAAGCGGCTGTCCATCAGATCACCACCAGTTCGCCTTCGATGGCGCCGGCCTGGTCGAGGGCTTGCAGGATTGCCATGATGTCGTCGGGCGTCGCGCCCAGGCTGTTGACGACGTCGATGATGGCTTGCAGCTTGGCGCCGGCGGGCCATTTGAACATCTGCGGCTTGGCTTCATTCACGGCCACGTTCGATTGCGGCGTCACCACGGTCTGGCCCTGGCTGAAGGGCGCCGGCTGGCTGACCTTCGAGCTTTCCGAAATGACCACCTTGAGCGAGCCGTGGGTGACGGCGGCAGCCTTCACGCGCAGGCCGTCGGCAATCACCACGGTGCCGGTGCGCGAATTGAACACCACTTTCGGGACGTCCTGGCCGACTTCGATCGGCAGCGCTTCCAGCTTGGCCATGAAGGCCACGCGCTGGGTCGGGTTTTCCGGCGCCAGCACGTCGATGCCGGTGCCGTCGGCGGTGCTGGCGACGTCGCCGAACTTGCGGTTGATGGCTTCCACGATATTGGTGGCGGTCTCGAAATTCGGCTGTTTCAGCGACAGGTGCACCGATGGCTTGGTGGCGAAATCGGTGGCGATTTCGCGCTCGATCACGGCGCCGTTCGGGATGCGGCCGGCGGTTGGGGTGTTGACGGTCACGGAGGAGCCGCTCTTGCCGGAGGCGGACAGGCCGCCCACCACCACATTGCCCTGCGCCAGTGCATAGACTTCGTTGTCGGCAGCCTTCAGCGGCGTCAGCAGCAGGGAGCCGCCGCGCAGGCTCTTGGCGTCGCCCAGCGAGGAAACGGTCACGTCGATCGGCTGGCCGCGGCGGTAGCCGGGCGGGAACACGGCGGACACCATCACGGCGGCCACGTTCTTGGATTTGGCGTCGGCGCCGTCCGGCATTTTCACGCCGAACTGCTTGAGCATATTGACCACGGACTGGCTGGCGAACTTGACCTGGGTCGAGTCGCCGGAGCCGTTCAGGCCGACCACCAGGCCGTAGCCGACCAGGGGGTTGTCGCGCACGCCTTCGATGGCGACCAGGTTGCGCAGCTGGGGGGCGGCGCTGGCGGGGAGGGCGATGGCCAGCAGCAGGGCTGCCACAAAACGGTAAACCCGTGTCAGACCCGCAGGGTCAGACACGTGCCTGCGGCCGTCGCGTGCTTTGCCGGTTTGGATGCGGAACATAGTCATACCTCAAAATGGCATCAAAGGACCAAGGAAGAAGCGCGTCAGCCAGCCCGGCTGGTTGGCATCCGCCAGGGTGCCCTGCGCGCCGTAGGCGATGCGCGCATTGGCGATGCGCTGCGACGACACCATATTGTTGGCATCGATATCGGCCGCGCGCAGGAAGCCGCGCAGGCGCACGAATTCTTCGCCCTGGTTCAGGGTCAGTACTTTTTCGCCGGCCACTTTCAGCAGGCCGTTCGGCATCACTTCCTGCACGATCACGGTGATCGCGCCGCTCAGCGCATTTTGCTGGGTGCTCTGGGCATCGCCCTTGAAGCCGCGCTCAGCCGAAATATCGACGCCGGCTTTCGGGAACGTCTTGCCCAGCAGGCTGGGCGAGGCGATGCCGACGCTGGAATCCTTGGCCAGGGTGGTGCCGGCACTCTTCGATGCCTGCGTGGTTTCCTGCAGGATCACCGTGACGATATCGCCGACGCGGAAGGCGCGGCTGTCCGACACCAGCGACATGCTGCTGTCCGGATTGAAGACGCCGCCGGAGGTGCCGCGCGGCTGCGCGGAACGCGCCAGGGCAGGCGCTTCGTCGAAAGGCGCCGGGCGCACGGTCGGCTGCAGGCTGGAGCAGCCAGCCAGCAGGACCAGGGCCAGCGCGGGCAGGGCGGTTTTCATCAGCGTGCGGCCTGTGCCAGGTACTGCAGCATATTATCCGCCGCAGTCAGAACTTTGGTGTTCATTTCGTAGGTGCGCTGGGCAGCGATCATGTCCACCATCTCTTCCACCACCTGCACGTTGGAGCCTTCCAGTGCGCCTTGCTTGAGCTTGCCGAACTGGGCGTCGCCGGGGCGGCCTTCAGTTGGCGCACCGGAGGCCGGCGTTTCGGCAAACAGGTTTTCGCCCAACGCTTGCAGGCCGGTCGGATTGATGAACGAAGTCAGGGTCAGCTGGCCCAGCTCGGTCGGGGTCGTGTTGCCCGGGATAGTGGCGGACACGGTGCCGTTCTCGCCGATGGTGATGGCGGTGGCATTGGCCGGCACGGTGATTTGCGGCACCAGCGGCAGGCCGGAGGAATTCACCAGCACGCCGTCCTTGTCGACCTGCAATTGGCCGGCGCGGGTATAGGCCGGCTCGCCGTTCGGGCGGCGCACTTGCAGGAAGCCATTGCCCATCACGGCCACGTCGAGCGCGTTATTGGTGGTCTGCACATTGCCGTTGGTGAAAATCTTCTGGGTGCCGACCAGGTGGGTACCGTTACCCATCTGCACGCCGGACGGGTTCAGCGTATTGTTGTCGGCACGCTGGGCGCCCGGCTGCTGGTCGATCGAATAGAACAGGTCTTCGAACACCACGCGGTCGCGCTTGAAGCCGACGGTATTGGCGTTGGCCAGGTTGTTGGCGATGGCTTGCAGTTTCGCGTCTTGCGCCTGCACGCCGGTCTTGCTGATCCACATTGCTGGATTCATCGTAACTCTCCTGTTTAGCCGCTAATCAGTTTGTTGCCGACCGTAGTCATGTCGTCGGCGGCCTTGAACAATTTCATCTGGATTTCAAAGGTGCGATTCAGGCTCATGGTGGCCACCATTTCCTCGACGGCCGTCACATTGGCGCCTTCCAGGTGGCCCGCCTTGACCTGCACGGTCGGGTCGGTGCCCAGCAACTGGCCGTCGCGCGCCACCAGCAAGCCCGCTTCATTCTTGGTCAGCTCGGACGCTTCGGCGCGCACCAGCTTGAGCTTGTCGATCACCTGCATCTCGGCATTGGCGGTCGGGCCCAGGATGGAGACGGTGCCGTCCTGGCCGATTTCCACCTTGCGGTGCACCGGCAGGGTGATCGGGCCGCCTTCGCCCAGCAACTGCATGCCGTTGACCGTCAGGGTGCCGTCGGCATCGAGCGTGATGGCGCCGGCGCGGGTATAGGCTTCGCCCGTCGGGCCCTGCACGGCGAAGTAGCCGGGGCCGGAAACGGCCACGTCCAGCTCGCGCCCGGTCTGGCGCAGCGCGCCCTGGCGGTCGGTCACGGCGTTGGACTGCATCTGCGACATGTGGCGGTCGTCGTAGCCGTAGCCGGGCAGCTTGGCAGCCTGCGCCAGCTCGAGGTTGGCGCGGAAGCCATTGGTGTCGAGGTTGGCGAGGTTGTTGGCGTGCACCTGCTGGCCACGCATGGCCCGCTCGGCGCCGCTCATCGCGGTGTAGATCAGCGCGTCCATTCAGTTCGCCTCGCTTACAGGGCTTGCATCAGCGACTGCAGCATCTCGTTCTCTGCAGTGATGACCTTGGAGTTGGCCTGGTAGTTGCGCTGCGAGGTCATCAGGCTCACCAGCTCCGAGGTGACGTCGACGTTGGAGGTTTCCAGCGAAGCGACCGTCAGCGCACCCGCCACGCCCTGGCCGGCTTCGGACAGGTTGGCGTTGCCAGACTGGACATTGGCGGTCCATGCCGTTTCATTGACCGGGGTCAGCGCGTCTTCGTCCGGGAAGGTGGCGATGGCCAGGCGGGCGATGGCTTGCTTCTCGCCGTTGGAATACTTGGCCACCACATTGCCTTGCTGGTCCAGTTCCACGCCCACGTAGCTGCCGGCTGCATAGCCGTCGGCGGCGTTGGTCGAGGTGGTCGATTCGCCTTTCTGGAAGGTGGTGCCGGTGTAGTCGATCTCGACGGTCATGGCGGCTGCCGGGGCGGCGGCGAAGCTCAAGTTGTGGGCATAGGAGGCGCCGCCGTTGGCCGCCAGGTCCAGCTGGCCGCTGGTGTCGAAGGTCAGGGTGTAGGGCGAACCGCCGGCGGCGCCCAGGTCGGTGCCGTCCACGGCCGAATACACCTGCACGGTGCGCGCTGCCACGTCTTTCACGAAATACTGGGTCACGGTGTGTTCATTGCCCAGGGAGTCGTGCACCACGGTGACCTTGGACATGTTGTACATGTTTGCATCGGGCACCACGGCCGGGGTGACGGTAGCGTTCGGCAGCTTGGTGGTGATATTACCGGTCGGAACAGTCCAGTCGGCCGACATATTGGCGACGAAATCGATATTCGTGGTGGCCTTGGCAGTCAGCAGGTTGGTCGGCACCTTGATGTCGCCCATCGGGCCGGCCACCATGCTTGGCGGGGTCAGCTGGAAGCCCTGCACCTTGGCGCCGGCGCTGTTGACCAGGTAGTCGGTGGCGTCCTTGGTGAAGATGCCGACGCGGGTGTAGTTGGTCTGGCCGGTCGAATCCTTGGCCACGAAGAAGCCGCGGCCATTGATCAGGGCGTCCAGGCCGCGGTTGGTGGCCTGGATGCCGCCGTTCAGGCCGATCGACTGGGTGGTCGAACCGACGTGCACGCCGGTCGGCTGCGCGCCGGCGTGCAGCGAGGCGAAGTTGGCGCGGCTGGACTTGAAGCCGTAGGTCCCGGCGTTGGCGATATTGTTGGAAATCGTGCCCAGTTGCTCGTTGATGGCCTGGATGCCGGACAAAGCGATATCGAAACTCATGGCGAGGACCTTTCGTTAAATGGCGGAAGTCGGGGTCTTGCCCCGGAATGCGGTAATGGCGGAAGGCGATACTTCGCCCACGGAATCAATCTTGACGGTAACGCTACCGGCGGCGCCGACCTGTACGCTGTCGAGGCGGCCCAGCACGGCAATCGGCGCGCTCGGGTTGCTCTCGCTGGCCACGCGCATCGCGTAGCTGCCGGCAGGCAGGCCCAGCGCGGCCGGGTCGATGGTGAACTGGTGGGTGCCTGCGGGCAGGGTGCCCATGACGATTTCATATTGCTGGCCGTTGCTGCCGGTCAGGACCAGGCTGGTCTTGGTCGAACTGCTGCCCAGGGTGGCTTCACCGGTCACCTTGTGGCCGTCGAGCGTAACCTGGCTGGACTGCACCATGACGTCGGAGCCGACCTGTGCGCCCATCGCCAGCACTTGCATCGATTGCAGCACGGAGGCATTGGCGGTGGTCAGGTTGGCCAGGTTCTGCAGCGCTTCGGTCTGCGACAGCTGGGTCAGTTGCTGGACGAACTGGGACGGGTCTTGCGGCGACAGCGGGTCCTGGTTCTGGATCTGGGCCACCAGCAGCTTGGTGAACATGTCGCGGCCCTCGTTGGAGGCGCCGTTCAGCGCTACGCCGGCCGGGTTGCTGTTTTGCGCCGCGGCGTTAGTGAACAGGTTGGTTTCCATCAGGATTCACCGAGTTTGAGCAGGGAAGCCTGCATGCCGCGAATGCGGCCGAGCACTTCCACATTGGTTTCAAAAGCGCGCGACGCCGACATCATGTCGGTCATCTCGGCCACCTGGTTGACGTTCGGGTAGAACACCATGCCGTCGGCATTGGCCAGCGGGTTGCCTGGCTCGTACACCTTGCGCAGCGGCTCGGCCGATTCGACCACGTCCAGCACTTGCACGCGGCCGCCGGCTGCGGCGTCGAGGTTGTCGTCCATCACGGTGGCGAACACTGGCTTGCGGGCGCGGTAGGTTTCCGCTTCGCTGCCGGCGACGGAGTCGGCATTGGCCAGGTTGGAGGCGACGGTATTCAGGCGCACTGTCTGCGCCGCCATCGCCGAACCGGCAATTTGCGCAATATCTTTAAAGCTCATGGGTTTCCCCTTGGGATCAGTTAATCCGACGGTCACTGGCCGTTGATGGCCTTGGCGATGCCGCGCAACTTCATGTTGATGAAGGTCAGGCTGGTTGCGAAGTCAGTTGCATTTTGCGAGAAAGCTGCTTGCTCCACGCCAATTTCGACGGTGTTGCCGTCGCCGCTGGGGTGGTAGGGCACGCGGAACTTGGTTTCGCCGTCTCCCTCGAGGATGGGCTCACCGGACAGCTCCGCTTCGACGCGCGCCAGCGACTCCTTGAAGTCGATATCCTGTGCTGAATAGCCCGGCGTATTCTCGTTGGCGATGTTCGATGCCAGGACGCGCGTACGTTGCGCACGCAGCTGCAATGCATCCGCATGCAAACCGACGGCGTCCTTGAAATTGATAGCCATTGTTACTCTCCTCTGGTAATGTCCCAGCGAATTTACAGTCTAAAGGTATTGCCCATGCCCAACAATCCTATTGTACAGGTTTTTGGCGGATTATTGCTTGTAGGAATTTTAAATTTCAGAGTTGCAACTGCTTCAACAATGGAAGAATTGCTAAGCAAAGTGAAACTAGCTGCAGAAAAGCAATTGCAAACCAATGCAGAAAGTCAACGCTGGGCTGAGCCGAAGTTCGATGTCGAAGTGGTAAGGACAAACCGCGCGATTCCGGACTGTCCCTCTGGGATGCGGGTCGAGAGCCTTGACCCGCGCGGCATTGCGCGCATGCGCTTCGTGGTGATTTGCCCAAGCTTGCAAGGTTGGCGCTATGAGTTCCTTGCCAAGGGCAAGGTGTCGGCAAACGTTGCAGTTGCTGCCACCGATTTAATTTCCGGAAAAATTCTGTCGCCTATAGACTTGTTGCGGGTGCGCCACGATATCACCTTGATTCCCGATACTTTTTCCGACCTCGGCGAGCTGGAAGGCATGGCTGCGCGGCGCACCATCCGCGCCGGTGAGGTGATCCGGCAGAACATGTTGGCGGCACCACAACTGGTCAAGCGCGGCGACCAGGTGCGTATCGTCGCCAGGCGCGAACAGATCGAGGTGTCGATGGCGGGGGAAGCGCTGGACAATGGCACGCGCGGCGCCATCATCCGTGTGAAAAACAGCAGCGGCACCCAGATCCGGGCGCGCGTTATTGAGGCGGGGACTGTAGAGCCTGCTGACTTGCCTTGATGCTGGCCGCCACGCGGCCCAGCTTGTCGGCGTAGGCGGGATCGGTGGCATAGCCGCCGGCTTGCAGCGCGTGGGCGAAGGCCTGGGCATCGCTGCCGGTGTTGAGGGCGCGCCGGTAGCGCGGATTGTCGAGCAGCATGCCGGCATAGTCCTCGAAGGAGCCGGCCATATCGCCATAGCCGCGGAAACGCTCGTTGCGGGTGTGCGCCACGCCATCTTCCACTTCCATGGTCGCCAGCGCCTGCACCGCACCCTGCCAGTTGCCGCCAGCCTTGATGCCGAACATATTGTTGCCCGGTGCATGGCGGCCCCAGCCTGACTCCAGCGCCGCGTGGGCGGCCACCAGTTCCGGCGCCACGCCGAGGCGGGCAGCGGCGGCTTCGGCATGGGGGCGGATCGCTTCCAGGAAGGCTTGCTGCGTTTCGCTGGGGATGCTGCCTTCAGCCGGCGCTTCGCTGCCCCCAATGGCACGCGCCGCAATCCGCGCGCGCAGCGCGGCGCCGTCGGCAGTCAGCGCGCTGCCGGCGCCGGATGCGCTGGTCGACGGTGCATCAGCCGCGGCAATATAGCGCGCGACTTCGGCATGCACCTGGCGGAAGGTGGCGCTGGTGGCGCCGGTGGCAGCGGCCGTGGCTGAGCCTGCCATACCGGCATTGGCGGCCTGGCTTGGGCTGAAGGCCGCAGGCAATGCGGGGCGCGTGGCGCTCATATTGCTCGCGGTGGCTGCCGTGGCCCGGGTAGGCGCTGTGGCTTGCGTAAACGCCCTGAAAGACGTGAATTCAGACCGGCTCATAGGTTTGATCGTCGCCATGCAGCACGCGCTGCATGATGGTGTATTGCTCCGCCAGCAGGTCAGCATTGCGGCGGCCCATTTCGCGCGCCGTCTGCACCATGCCTTCCAGTTCCGCCCAGTCGGCTTCGAGGCGCGCACGCGCTTCGGGCTTGAGCAGGGTGAACACTTGTTCCATGGAAGGCTGGGAGCCGACCAGGCGGGTCGCCAGTTCGACACGCTGGGCGCGGCGCGCTTCCAGCACATCGACCAAAGCGCCGATTTCTTTAGCGATTTCTCCCAGGCGTTCGCTCTGGTGGCGGATCGCAGCCTCAAACTGCTGGGCAATCAGGTCCAGCATCTGCTGGTAACTTTGCAAGTCTGCCTTGATGCCGTCGAGCAGCATCTTCATGGCTTCTTGCCTTGACAACTCTTTCACTGCTCGCCCCGGTGGAACTTCTGGATCAGGCCGGCCAGCTTGCCGGCGTCGAACGGCAGCTCGCCCTTGGCCAGCGCGTCGCGCAGTTGCGCCACGCGTTCATGGTCGATGTCGCCCATTTCCTGCATGGCTTTCATTGCCGGTTGCAGCACGGCCGATTCCAGCTCGCGCTGGGCGGCCGGGGCCGCGCTGGGACGCGCCGCTTCGGCCGGCGCGCTGTCGGCCACGGTCTGCACCGGGGTGCCTGGGGTGGAACCGGAAATCCTCATACGGTTGCCTCTTGACTTAACATTAATTGCCATTGCTTTTCCCCTTGCCAGGCAGCAGTTGTTGTCGCAATTGCTGCAACAGGCCGGGTTCGGGCAAATCCGATTCCCGGATGATAGCAGTCTTGCTGCTCGGCATACCAAACATATCGGCGATCGCATGCGCCTGCGTGTTGGTCAGGATCAGCAATTCAATCCGGCGGTTGACGCCAGCATCGGCCCGTTTGGCATCGAGCGGCGCACGGTCGGCCATGCCGACCACCTGCAGCACGCTCTCCTGCGGCATGGTGCCGGCCAGCAGCTGGGAACGCGCCGCCATGGCGCGGTTGCTGGACAGGTTCCAGTTGGAGAAGGCCTTGTAGCTGGTGTCGGCATACTGCGAGGAGTCGGTATGGCCGACGATCAGCATCTGGTTTTCCATGCGGGCGAACAGCGGGCCCATGTTCTGCAGCAGGCGCGCGAACTTGTCGGTCGGGACCGCGGAGCCGCGCACGAACATGCCCTGGCTGTCGGTATCGTGCAACATCACGCGCAAGCCATATGGCGTGACCACCGATTCAAGATTGCTGGCCAGGCCGGTTTCCTCGCTCATCCTGGTGAGCGTCTTGGCCAGCAGTTTCAGGTCTTCCGGCGTTTCGTAGCGCACCCGGTTTTCCGCCGTGTTGGTCGGGCTCTTGTTGAAGCCCTGGGTGGCGTTGCCGTCCACATCGGTATTGCCGGTGCGCGGCATCGGGAAGCGCTCGATCAGGCTGCCGCGCGGGCCGCCCACCTGTTCCGGCATCACGCCCTTGCCGACGTCGGTCTTGCTGCCGTCGGCCTGGGTCAGCACGTGTTCCAGCGATTCCTGGTTGCGCACGGCCATCAGCCACAGCACCAGGAACAGGCACATCAGGGCCAGGCAGAAGTCCGCAAACGCGACTTTCCAGGCGCCGCCATGTTCGTCGTGCTTGTGCTTGCCACCGCCGCGCTTGACGATGGTTTGCTCATGGTGCTTGTCATGCGGCTTTAGCACGGCCACCTCCCCGGCGCGAAGTCGTTTCCGGCTCGTCGCCGCCTTCCATCGCATTGATCCAGCCTTCGAGCTGGGCGAAGCTTGGCTTGATGTTCAGCTGCACCAGGCGGCGGCCGGCGTCGATCGCCAGCAGCGGCGGCTTGCCGGCTACGTGGGTCACCAGCACCACTTTCACGCACTCCATGGTGGATGCTTCCTGGCTCACCAGCTGCTTGAGCATGTTGGAGATCGGGTCCAGCACGCCGTAGCAGAAGAAGATACCGATGAAGGTACCGACCATGGCCGCGCCCACGTGTTCGGCGATCTCGGCCGAGGTAGCGCCTTCGCCCACGGTGCCCATGGTGATCACGATGCCCAGCACCGCGGCCAGGATACCGAAGCCCGGCATCGCTTCGCCGATCTTGCCGAGCGACTTGGCCGGCTGGGTCAGTTCCTCGTGGATGGCTTCCAGTTCCTGCTCGAGCACGCCCTCCAGTTCGTGGGCATTGATCTTGCCCATGGCCATCAGGCGGAAGTTGTCGACGATGAAGGCCAGCAGCTTGGGCTCGTCCAGGATCAGCGGGTAGCGCTGGAACAGCGGCGATTCGCGCGGCGCTTCGACGTGGGCGTCCAGCGCCTTCAGGCCGCCGGCAGCCAGCTGCAGCAGTTCGTACATCAGCAGCAGCAACTGGCGCTGGAATTCCGAGTCGTACTTCTTGCGCGACATCAGGTGTTTGCACTGGGTCATGGTCTCGGCCAGCACGTGGCGCGGATTGCCGATGACGAAGGCACCGATGCCGGCGCCGGCAATCACCAGCAGCTCCAGCGGCTGCCAGATCGCGGTGAAATGGCCGCCCATCATGGCGTAGCCGCCAAACACCGAGCCAAACACGATCATGATGCCGAATAATTGCTGCATGGTTTATGCCTTTCGATTGGTCTTTCCTGGTGCTTCGGCTCAGGCCGCCAGCACCGCTCTCATCTTGTTCAGGGCCTGCTTGTTCAACTGGCAGACGCGGGCGTCGGTCAGGTCCAGCACGGCGGCGATTTCTTTGTAGCTCAGCTCAAACTCGTAATACATCTGGATCACGCGCTGCTCGCGTTCATCCAGGCCGTTCAAGGCTTGTTCCAGGCTGCGCCGTATCATCAGCTGTTCTTCCGGGCCGGCCACGCTGCCGGTATCGGCCAGCGTGTCCTGCAGGATTTCATCAAAGCTGGCGATGGTTTCCGCGTTCTCGTCCAGCAGGTAAGCCTGGTAGCCCTCGGCATCGAGGCCGAGCGCCGTCATGATTTCCTGTTCGCCCGGTTCACGGCCCAGCTTGCGCGTCAGCTCGCGCACCGCATCGCGCATCTTGTGGCTTTGCTGGCGCACGGCGCGCGGGCGCCAGTCCTGCCGCCGCAGCTCGTCGAGGATGGCGCCGCGCACGCGCAGCGCAGCATAGCTGCCGAAGCCGGTATCCGGTTCGCCATAGCGGCGCAGCGCCTCAAGCAGGCCCATCAGGCCGATCTGCTCCATATCGTCGCGGTCGATCGCGCCCTGGACCTGCGAATTCAGCTGGCGCACGATGCGCTTGACCAGCGGCGCATAGGCGAGCAGGTGCTTCTGCTCGTCAGCCACGCTGGCTGCGGCGTAGCTTTCGGCATAGGGATCTGCCACCGTGTCCACCAAGCCCATGGCCTTTACTCCAGGATCAACTTGCCGATCATTACCTGCTGGAAGGGGCGCTCGCGCGCCTCCTTGGCGTAGGCTTCATCGTAAGCCTTGTTCAATTCCTCGACAAACTGGTCAATGGTCATCATCGACGCTTTTTCCATCGGCAAGGCCGACAGGGCGCGCACGGCAACGCTGCGCAGCAGCGGCAAGGCTTCCTTGGCTTCCTTTTCCTGCTTGGCCGTGGTCGAGATCACGAGGTCGGCCGACATATAGTGCGGCACCGTATCGCCCGGCTGGCGGCGCATCATCACGATGACTTTTTCAATGGTCAGGTACTTGAGCGGTTCGCCGGATTTCTTTTCCTCGGCAGCCGCCTTGGCTGGCTCGGCGGCCTTGCCCTTCATGAACCAGACGGCGCCCCCGGCGGCGCCTGCGCCTACCAGCAGCACGGCTGCCACGATCAGAACCAGTTTCTTATTCATCTAATGCTTACTCCCGTTCGCCCAACATGGCAAAAGTGGTGGTGCCGGCATCGCTGTCATCCAGGGCGCGGCCCGGCTGGCGCTGCTCGCGTTGTTGCTCCTGCTGGTGCTGCTGGCCGCCATCGGCCAGGCTGCGCGCGTTGCTCGAAGAAACCGTGACGGCCACCTCGCCGAACTGGCGCTGCGACAGGTCCTGGCGCACGGCATCGCCGATGGTGTTGAGCTGGCGCAGCACTTCGCTGTGGCTGGCGGCGATGTTCACTTGCAGCGTGCCGCCGCTGTGGCGCACGGAAATTTCCACGCTGCCCATATTCGGCGGTTCCAGGCGGATCACGGCGCGCTCGTCATTGCGCGCCAGTTGCAGTTGCAGGCGGTCGCCAAGGGCGGCGCGCAGCGGCTGCTGCCACTGTTCCGGGCTGCCGCTCAGCTGCAGCGCGTCGCCCGCCTGGGGCGCGGCGGTGTTGGCCAGCACGCTGCGGAAGCCGGGCAGGGCGCCGGCATCGGCCGGCTGGCGCTGGCTGTCGGCCAGCAGGCTGGCGCTGTCCTTGCCGGTGAGCGGGGCGGCAGTGCTGTCGGCGGCCTGGCCTTGCAGGGCGCCCAGTGCAGCGCTCAATGCTTCGCTGGCGGCGCTGCGGGTGGCCGCTGCCGGCGTGCTGCCTGGCTGCGGCGGGTTGGCGGCCGGGCGCACTGCCGCTGCGAGCATGGCGGCGCGGGCGTCAAGCAAGGGGGCTTGCGGAACCTCGGCTGCTGCGAGCTGTGCGCCGGCGCCCGTTTCGCGGGCCGCCAGGGCGCTGGCCTGGGCTTGCTGGCGCAACAGGGCTGCGCTGCTG
>CAMLSG010000126.1 GCA_946482635.1 uncultured Duganella sp. | reverse complement strand
CCTCCCCAAGCAAGCTTAAGCAAAGTACAATGCACCCAGCCTGGGCCATGCCCGTTACTCTGCGATTGTTATGCCGAAAAGCAAGCTTCAAAAGCCTATCGAAATCAAGATTTCCACCGTTGTCGCCGTGTCCGCCATCATGTACACGAGCGACCTCGTCGCCCTCGACGCCGCCATGCATGAGATGACTGGCGGCGTTTCCGATTTCTTCGAGGGGGACCTGGCGGTCATCGACGTCGGTGACCTGGCGCCTGGCTGCGAACGCATTGACTGGGCGGCAACGATCGCCCTCCTGAAAAAATACCGCCTGAACCCGGTTGCCGTGCGCAACGCCAAGCCGGACATGGTGGAAGAAATCCAGCAACACGGCCTGCAACTGGACAGCGGCAAGCGCGAAGAAGCGCCGGTCCCTGCTCCGAAGCCAGCGCCAGCTCCGGCGCCTGCGCCGGCCCCGGCACCCACGCCGGCGGCACCAGCATTCAGCGGAACCATGATCATCGACACCCCGGTCCGGGCCGGCCAGCGCATTTACGCGCGCGGCGGCGACCTGATCGTGATGGCCGTCGTCAACAACGGCGCCGAGATCATCGCGGATGGCAGTATTCACGTTTACAACACTTTGAACGGCCGTGCCCTGGCGGGCGCCTCCGGCGACGCCTCGGCCCGCATTTTCGCTATGTCGATGAGCCCGGAACTGGTCTCGATCGCAGGTGTTTACCGTACTTTTGAAGATGGTTTCCCGACCGAAAACGCACGCAAACCGGTACAAATCCGGCTAAAGGGCGAGAGTCTGGATATACAATCTGTCAATTCCGCAAAATAACAGAACAGTAAAGGATTCTTTGTGGCACGAATTATTGTAGTTACGTCCGGCAAGGGCGGTGTCGGCAAAACGACTTCCAGCGCCAGCTTCTCCACCGGCCTCGCCATGCGCGGCCACAAAACCGTCGTCATCGATTTTGACGTCGGCCTGCGCAACCTGGACCTGATCATGGGTTGCGAACGACGCGTTGTGTATGACCTGATCAACGTGGTGCACAAAGAAGCGACCCTGAACCAGGCCCTGATCAAGGACAAGCACTGCGAAAACCTGTACATCCTGCCGGCGTCCCAGACCCGCGACAAGGATGCCCTGACCGAAGACGGCGTGGAAGCCGTGCTGGCCGAGCTGATCAAGATGGACTTCGAATTCATCGTCTGCGACTCGCCTGCCGGTATTGAACACGGCGCGCTGATGGCGCTGACCTTCGCCGACGAAGCCCTGATCGTGACCAACCCGGAAGTGTCGTCGGTGCGTGACTCCGACCGCATCCTGGGCATCATCCAGGCCAAGTCGCGCCGCGCGCAGTCTGGCGGCGAACCGGTCAAGGAACACCTGCTGATCACCCGTTACTCGCCGAAGCGCGTAGAAGCGGGCGAGATGCTGTCGTTTGAAGACGTGCAAGAGATCCTGCGCATTCCTTTGATCGGCATCATCCCTGAATCGGAGCAAGTACTGCATGCTTCCAACCAGGGTAACCCGGCAATCCACTTCAAGGGAACCGATGTGGCCGAAGCCTACACCGACGTGGTGTCGCGCTTCCTGGGCGAAGAAGTTGAGCTGAAGTTTACCGACTATGAAAAGCCTGGTTTCCTGAAGCGTATCTTTGGAGCTAAATAATGGCCCTGCTTTCTTTCCTGTTCCAGAACAAGCCCAAGACGGCGGTTGCGGCGAAGGAGCGCTTGCAGATCATCATCGCGCGCGAGCGCAATGGCCGCGCCGGTCCGGATTTCATGCCGGCGCTGCACAAAGAACTGGTTGATGTCATTTCGAAGTACACCAAGGTGTCGGCGGACGATATCAAGATTTCGCTCGATCGCCAGGGCAACCTGGAAGTTCTTGATGTGAATGTGGTGCTGCCGGACGCTTGAACCGGTAAACCAGTGTCAGACGGCCGCATATCGGTGTCAGACCCTGTGGGTCTGACACCGGTTTACCGGTTTTCCGCCCCTGCCAGCACCTGCCTGGCCACCCTGGCGCAAGCCTCCACATGCTGGTAGCCAATCTGCCGAAAGGCAAAGAAACCAATAGTAGCTGACGCAAGTTGACCAGCAATAGGCACCAGCTTGCCCGCCTGCTTCGCCGCGATCTTGCCGGCGCTGCGTTTCAACACCGTCGCGACCAGTTCGCGCGTAACAACTTTCCCAACCAGCATCCCGCCAAGGCTGATCACCGCCTCATACGCAATCAGTTTCAATTTCGGCTGCATGCGGTCAATCTGAGCCGGCGACAGGCCAAATTCATGGTTCACGTCATCGATCAGCTGGGTGAACAGGCGCAGGTCCGACACCACGTCGATACCCGGGATCGGCACCGCCGCCACACCGGCCGACACCGCCGCGCGACGCCGCACCAGGCGCCGGCAGCGCTCGCGCACTTCATCGATGTCCGCCTCGGTGGAGGGCAACACAGTCCAGTCATTTTTCATGGTTTCGCTCCCCAATCAGCTTGCAAAAGAACATCCGCTCCATTGTGCTAGCCGCCCAAGCAGTGTACCGTGTGATGAGAGAACAGCCTGACACGACACCCCTCAGAATAGTGCTTTTTGGCAATCTTTGATCAAATTGGTAACTATTTCTTGTAAAACTCTGTTATATTCGTGTGACTGCTTCTTAACATTTTGCTGTAAAGAACCATGAGAATCGTTGTCCTTGATGCTGACCGAAGCCAGGCGGACCTGATCTGCCAGGTCCTGACTTCTGCTGGTCATGCCTGCCATGGCTACCAGACGGCCAAGGACTTGCTGGCCAATATGCGCAAGGACAGCGTCGACATGCTGATCCTCGACTGGCAGGTTACCGATATGGACCCTGCCGAGGTGGTTCGCAAGGCCCGCGAAAAACTGCCGGACAACGGCCCGGTGATGTTCCTGACCACCAGTTCCGGCGAAGACGATATCGTGGCCGGCCTGCTATCCGGCGCCGAAGATTACCTGGTCAAACCGCTGCGCCGTGCCGAGCTGGTGGCGCGCGTCCAGGCGCAATTGCGGCGTGCCTATCCAAGCCAGAACGGGGCCGAGCAATTGCAATTCGGCCAGTACGTGTTCGAAACCCGCCCCGGCCGCTTGTTGATGGATGGGCAAGTACTGGACGTCACCCACAAAGAGTTCTACCTGGCTCTGCTGTTTTTCCGCAACATCGGCCGGCCGCTGTCGCGCGCCTATATCCATGAAGCGGTCTGGATCCGCGAAACCGAAGTTCCATCGCGCACGATGGATACCCACGTTTCCCGCGTTCGGAACAAGTTGCAGCTGAAGCCGGAAAACGGCTTCCGCCTGGTGCCGGTGTACAGCTACGGCTACCGGCTGGAAAAGCTGGGTTCCTGAGAGGGAAACCCGCACAAGGTATAATGGCGTCTGGAATCTTCCGTCTGGACCAAGATGCAACTTCTCGCCGTCGGCCTCAACCACACCACTGCACCCGTCGCGCTGCGCGAACGGCTGGCGTTCGCGCCTGAGCAGCTTGGTACGGCGGTCGCCGCTGCGCGCAACTGGTTTGCCTGCGCCGATTCAAAAGGCGGCGACGAAGCAGCCATCCTGTCCACCTGCAACCGTACCGAACTGTACGCCGCCAGCAATGCCGCCAACCCGCTCGACGCCGGCGCGCAATTCCTGGCCGATTTCCACAAGCTGAATTACTCGGAGCTGCGCCCGCACCTTTACATGCTGCCGCAGCACGATGCCGTGCGCCACACTTTCCGCGTCGCCTCCGGCCTGGATTCGATGGTGCTGGGCGAGACCCAGATCCTGGGCCAGATCAAGGATGCGATCCGCACTGCCGACGAAGCCGGCGGCCTGGGCACCTACCTGCACCAGCTGTTCCAGCGCAGCTTCTCAGTGGCCAAGGAAGTGCGCAGCACCACCGAAATCGGCGCGCACAGCGTGTCGATGGCAGCGGCGGCTGTACGCCTGTCGCAGCGCATCTTCGACAAGATCTCCGAGCAGAACGTTCTGTTCATCGGCGCCGGCGAAATGATCGAACTGTGCGCCACGCACTTCGCCGCGCAGAATCCGAAATCGATCACCGTAGCCAACCGCACCATGGAGCGAGGCGAGGCGCTGGCGCACCGCTTCAACGGCAAGGCCATGCGCCTGGCCGAACTGGGCAACCAGCTGCAGCAATATGACATCGTCATTTCCTGTACCGCTTCGTCGCTGCCGCTGATCGGGCTGGGTATGGTGGAACGCGCCATCAAGGCGCGGCGCCACAAGCCGATGTTCATGGTCGACCTGGCCGTGCCGCGCGATATCGAGCCTGAAGTGGGCCGTCTGAACGACGTCTTCCTGTACACCGTGGATGACCTGGGCAAGGTGGTGCAGACCGGCATGGAAAATCGCCAGGCCGCCGTGGCACAAGCCGAAGCCATTATCGAAACCCGCGTGCAATCCTTCATGCACTGGATCGACGACCGCGCCGTGGTGCCGGTGATCCAGGGCCTGCAGGAAAACGGCGAAACGATCCGCCTTCTGGAACTGGAACGCGCCCGCAAGCTGCTGGCCAAGGGCGAATCAGTCGATGCGGTGCTGGAAGCGCTGTCGCGCGGCCTGACCGCAAAATTCATGCACGGACCGCAGCAGGCGCTGCACCGCGCACAGGGCGACGAGCGCGCCCAACTGGCCGAACTGCTGCCACAATTATTCCGCGGCCGCCGTTAGCGGCGCCTCCCGCTGCCGCATGCGCGGCCCCTCTCCCGTTTTTCCGCGCCGCCTGGCGCTTCCTTCCGCATAGGACCCGAATGAAACCATCAATGCTGGCCAAGCTGGACCAACTGGCAAACCGCCTGGTCGAACTGGACGAACTGCTGATGTCCGAAGGCGCCACGTCGAATATGGACAGCTACCGCAAGATGACGCGCGAGCACAGCGAGCTGCAGCCGCTGGTGGCGCTGTACAAGGATTACCTGCAGGTGCTGGGCGATATCGACGACGCGCAAGCGATGCTGTCCGATCCGGACATGAAGGAATTCGCGCAGGAAGAAATCGAGGCCGGCAAGGCGCGCCTGGAAGGGCTGGAGCTGGACCTGCAAAAGATGCTGCTGCCGAAGGATGAAAACGACGAGCGCAATATCTTCCTCGAGATCCGCGCAGGCACCGGCGGCGATGAATCGGCGCTGTTTGCGGGCGACCTGCTGCGCATGTACACCCGTTTTGCCGAGCGCTCGCGCTGGCAGGTGGAGATTGTGTCGGCATCCGAGAGCGACCTTGGCGGCTACCGCGAAGTGATCGCGCGCATCATCGGCAACGGCGCCTATTCCAAGCTGAAGTTCGAGTCCGGCGGCCACCGCGTGCAGCGCGTGCCGGCGACCGAAACCCAGGGCCGCATCCACACCTCCGCCTGCACCGTAGCCGTGATGCCGGAAGCGGACGAAGTGGAAGACGTCCACATCAACCCGGCCGACCTGCGCATCGACACCTTCCGTGCCTCCGGCGCCGGCGGACAGCACATCAACAAGACCGATTCGGCAGTGCGCATCACCCACCTGCCGTCGGGCATCGTGGTGGAATGCCAGGACGACCGCTCGCAGCACAAAAACAAAGCCTCGGCAATGAAGGTGCTGGCGGCGCGCATCAAGGACGTGCAACTGCGCGAACAGCAATCGAAGGAAGCCGCCACCCGCAAGAGCCTGATCGGCTCCGGCGACCGCAGCGAGCGCATCCGCACCTACAACTTCCCGCAAGGCCGCATGACCGACCACCGCATCAACCTCACGCTGTACAAGCTGGACATGATCATGGACGGCGACCTGAACGAACTGACCACCGCCCTGACCACCGAACACCAGGCCGAGCAACTGGCCGCCCTCGGTGACTAACAGCCGAGCCCGTGTCAACCTTGGGGTCAGGCCCCAAGGTTGACACGGGCTCGGCCGTAATAATGGCAGCTTAAGGATTGCACCTGCGCTTTGTGCGAGAATTGGGCGGACTTTTAACCCAGATAACTTGATGACGATGAGCAACCGTAACGTACTGCTGGCGATCGCCTTTGTGAGCTTTGGCATGATCGGTGCGGCAATGTATCTGCAGCATGTGCTGTACTTGATGCCTTGCCCGCTGTGTGTGATCCAGCGCTACCTGTTCATCGCGATCGGCCTGGCGGCTTTGATCGGTGCCTTTACTTCCAAGCCGAAGGTTGCTGCCGGCGTTGGCCTGCTGGGCGCTTTGGGCGGCATGGGCGTGGCTATCAAGCAGCTTTGGATCCTGGCCCACCCAGGCCTGTCCTGCGGCATCGATCCTATGGAAACGATGCTGAACAGAATCCCTACCTCGGAATACCTGCCCTGGCTGTTCTACGCTGAAGGCCTGTGCCAGGATGCGAACGAGAAATTCCTGGGCCTGGTGATCCCGATGTGGTCTTGCATCTGGTTCGGCATCCTGGCCATCGTTACCGCGTGGCTGGTGCTGCGTAAGCGCGCATGAAAGACCAGGTGACGGCCGGTATCACGCTTGGCGCTTTGCAGCGCAAGCCTTTGCTCGATCCGGTCGACCAGCGCATCCTCGTTTGCCATGCGCTGGGTCTCAGCCGCACGGCGCTGATTACGCAATCCGACCGCGTGCTGAGCGCGGAGGAGGCAGCGCGCGTGGCGTCCCTGCTGCAGCGCCGCCATGATGGCGAACCCGTGGCTTACATTGTTGGCCAGCGCGAGTTCTTCGGCCTCGATTTCGAGACCACCCCGGCTGTATTGATCCCGCGGCCCGATACGGAACTGCTGGTGGAACTGGCGCTGGTGCGGCTTCCGCCGTGCGGCAAGGCGCTGGACATGGGTACCGGCAGCGGCGCCATCGCTGTCGCCATCGCCCACAGCCGGCCCGATGCCAGCGTGACTGCGCTGGACGTGAGCCAGGAGGCCTTAGCCGTGGCCGCGCGCAATGCGCAGCGCAATAACGCAGCGGTGCGTTTCGTGCATAGCGACTGGTACGCGGCGGTCGAGGGCGATCAGTTCGACCTGATCGTCTCCAACCCGCCCTATATTGCAGATGGCGACAGCCACCTGTCGGAAGGCGACCTGCGTTTCGAGCCTAGCGGTGCGCTGACCGATTTTGCGGACGGCCTGAGCGCCCTGCGCACCATCATTGCCGGGGCGCCCGACAGGCTGGCACCAGGCAGATGGCTGCTGATGGAGCATGGCTACGACCAGTCGGCCGCCGTGCGCGCGCTGCTGTTGTCATCCGGTTACACTGATGTGCAAAGCTGGCAAGACCTGGCCGGCATCGAACGGGTCAGCGGCGGCCGCCGCCCCGGTTAAAATACGGCAACATGCGGCTTCCGGGCCGTTTTTGGGGGCCATCGTACGCGCTTTTCGGTTTTCGGTTAATCTCGCACCAATTTGATTTGCTGCATCGGAAAGGAAGCAAATTGTCCAATCTATTGACTCGCCGCCTGGCCTTATTGGCCGACGATCAGCACCGTGCAGTGCTGGGCGGCGGCCTGCGCGGCATTGAGCGAGAAACTTTGCGTGTCCAGCCCGATGGACACCTGGCGCACACGCCCCATCCACTGCCCTTGGGCTCGGCCCTGACGCATCCGCACATCACCACCGACTATGCGGAGACCCTGCTGGAGTTCATCACCCCGGCGGAACACGACATCGCGGCCACGCTGGAACGACTCGATGCCATCCACCGTTTCAGCTACACCAAGCTGGGCAATGAGCTGATCTGGAGCCAGTCCATGCCGTGCGAACTGCCGGCCGAGGAAGACATCGAAATCGCGTGGTACGGCAAGTCCAACCTGGGCATGCTGAAGCACGTGTACCGCCGCGGCCTGGCCCTGCGCTATGGCAAGGCAATGCAGTGCATCGCCGGCATCCACTACAACTATTCGCTGGATGAGCGCCTGTGGCGCATCCTGGCCGAAAATGAAGGTGCGTCCAACATTACGCCCAAGGCCTACCAGTCGGAGGCCTACCTGGCGACCATCCGCAACTTCCGCCGTTACAGCTGGCTGCTGATGTACCTGTTCGGCGCTTCGCCGGCGCTGGCCGAAGGTTTCCTGCGCGGCCGCCCGCACAAGCTGGAAAAGCTGTCCGGCGATACGCTGTACCTGCCGTATGCGACCAGCCTGCGCATGAGCGACCTGGGTTACCAGAACGAGGCGCAATCCGGCCTGCACCCGCACGAGAACAGCCTGGACTCTTATGTGGCCACGCTGACCAAGGCGGTCAACCAGCCTTACGAGCCGTATGCGAAGATCGGCACCAAGGTAGACGGCGAATGGGTCCAGCTGTCGACCAATGTGATCCAGATCGAAAACGAGTATTACTCGACTATCCGTCCGAAGCGCGTGATCAATACCGGCGAGCGTCCGATCCAGGCGCTGTGCAACCGCGGCGTGCAGTACATCGAAGTGCGCTGCATGGACGTGGACCCGTTCGAACCGGTCGGCATCAACGTGCAGACCGGCCGTTTCCTCGACGTGTTCCTGCTGTTCGCCGCGCTGGAAGAAAGCCCGCTGATCACGCCGGAGCACGGCGAACTGCTGGCGCGTAATTTCGCGCGCACGGTGAAGGACGGCCGACGCCCTGGCCTGACCCTGACCCGCGACGGCGAAGAGGTCACGCTGAAGCAATGGGGCCTGGACATGCTGGAGCGCTTCAAGCCGGTGGCGGAATTGCTGGACCGCGAACACGGCGGCCGCGAGCACATGGCGGCCCTGGAGGCGCAGGCAGCCAAGCTGCACGATCCGGAACTCACCCCTTCGGCGCGGGTGCTGCAGGCGCTGCGCGAGAACGGCAAATCGTTCACCGCCTTCGGCCTGCACCAGAGCGAGCAGCATGCAGCTTATTTCCGCAGCCATCCGCCAAGCGCGGAGGACGTTGCGCGCTTCACCGAAATGGCGCGCGTCTCCATCGCGGAGCAGGAGCAACTGGAACGTACCCAGACCGGCAGCTTCGACGATTACGTCAAGGCCTATCGCGCCAGCAACCTGTGCCCGAATCACTGCACCTGACCCTTGCTCACCTTCTTTAACGAACAGCACGCGCAGCAGTTCGGCGGCACCGACAATCTGGTCAAGTCAGTGCAAGCCGAACTGGAACGGCGCGGGCTGGGCCAGATCGTGACGCCGCAAAGCGTGCCGCTTACCGCGCTTGAACGTACGCATAGCCCGCGTTACCTGGCTTTCCTGCGCAATGCGTGGAGCGAGTCGCAGTCGAAGGACGAATTCGTCGGCTACCCGGTGGTCGTCCCGCAGCAGCTTGCCATACGCACCATGCGCACCGACATCGAGCCGGAAGATTTCCGGGCCCGGCTTGGCCTGTATTCGATGGATACCGTCACCGGCATCGGTGCAGGTACCTGGAGCGCGGCCAAAGGCGGCGCCGACTGCGCGGTCAATGCGGCGCATGCCTTGCGCGTCGGTGAACGAGGTACCTTTGTGCTGACGCAACCGCAAGGCCACCACGCGGGCGCCGATTTTTGCGGCGGCTACAGCTACCTGAATAATGCGGCGCTGGCCGCCCAGCACCTGCTGGATGACGGGATGGCCAAGGTTGCCATCCTCGACCTCGACTACCAGCACGGCAATGGGGCACAGGGTATTTTTTACCAGCGCTCCGACGTGCTTTGCCTGTCGATCCACGCCGACCCGCGCCATGTATTTCCCTACTTTTGCGGCCATGCCGACGAAACAGGCGCGGGCGCCGGTCTTGGCTACAACGTCAACATCCCGCTGGCGCCTGGTTCCAGCTCGCAGGCCTGGTTCGCTGCGCTGGAAACGGCTTGCGTGCGCCTGTCGATGTACCGGCCGGAGGCGCTGGTCGTGGCACTGGGCGGCAATATCTTCCAGGGCGAGCAGCATGGCGGCTTCGGGCTCACATCGGCCGATTTCCTGCGCCTGGGCGAGCGCCTGGCCTGGCTCGGATTTCCTACCACCTTCCAGCTTGAAGGCGGGACGATCCGGCGCGAGCTGGGCATCAATATCGTCAACGTGCTGGAAGGCTTCGACTGCGCGATGGTCTGAACTTAGCCGGGCAGCGCCAGCCGCGCCTCCAGCCCGCCGCCTTCGCGCTGGTGCAGCGTCAATGCGCCGCCCATCGCGGTGGCCAGCTGGCGCGCAATCGCCAGGCCCAAGCCCGTGCCGCCGGTTTCGCGGCTGCGCGAGGATTCCAAGCGCACAAAGGGCTCGAAGACCGCTTGCAGCGATTCCGCCGGGATGCCCGGGCCGCGGTCCAGCACCTGGATCACGATGCCGTTTCCGCGCGCCGCATCCGGCGCCACATGTACTTCCGCGCTCCCGCCAAATTTCAGCGCATTGTCGATCAGGTTGCCCAACACGCGCCGCAGCGCCTGCGGCCGCAGTTCCATTGCGCGGCCCACCGCGCCATGCAGCGTAACGTCCTGCCCAGCATCGGTGTAGTCATGCACCATGCTGTCGAGCAGCGCGTCAGGGTCGATGCGCGTCGCGGCCTCCGAAGTGCCGTGCAGGGTGCGCGCATAGGCAACGCCTTCCTTCACCAGTTGTTCCATGGCCTGCAAGTCCTGCCGCAGCTTTGCCTGCTGCGCTTCGTCGTCCATCATGTCGACCCGCAAGCGCATGCGCGTTATCGGCGTCTGCAAGTCATGCGAAATCGAGGCAAGGATCTGGATGCGCTCCGCCATATAGCCGGCAATGCGCTGCTGCATGGTGTTGAACGCGCGCGCCGCACGCGCCACTTCCGATGGACCGCTTTCCGGCAGGTGGGCGCCCTGCATGTCCGGCCCTAGTGCATCGGCAGCCAGCGCCAGCTGCTGCAGGGGCCGCGTCGCCAGGCGCACCGCCAGCCAGCAGCACAGGGCAAACACCGCGAGCTGCGCCACCATCAGGGCGCCAAACCAGGGCGACATCGGCACGTTGCGCATGGGGCGGAAGTCGATCGTCAGCGGCATGCCGTCGCTCAATCGCAGGTGCACCTGATAGCGTTCGTGTTCACCGATAATCTGATGCACCGTCAGCTTGTATTGCTTGCCAACGCCTTCTTCGAACGAGCGCACTGCGTTAGCTTCCAGCACGTCCAGGTGGGGCAGCGATTCGTCGCACTCCTCCAGCCTGAATTCGTAGCTGCGGCGCGCCAGGCGCGGCAGCCACTCTGCACGTTGCGCGGCAGGCAAGGCGTCGAGCAGGGCCACCGAGGTGGTGACCTCGCGTTCGATATAGCCCATCATCATATTGGTGGTCGCTTCGTTCCGCTCACGCATGGTGAGCCAGAACGACAAGCCTTGCGCTACTGCCACGCCGAGGCACAAGAGCAAGGCGAGGCGCGCGAACAGCGAACGTGGCCAATGCAGGCGCATCACGGCTCTCCTGCAGCCAGCGTTACAGCGGCCGAGAATACATAGCCCTCGCTGCGCAGGGTCTTGATGTAGCGCGGCTCGCGCGCCGTGTCGCGCAGGCGCTGACGCACGCGGCTCACCAGCAGGTCGATCGAGCGGTCGAACTGGTCGGCATTACGGCCTTGGGTCAGGTTCAGCAACTGGTCGCGCGTCAGCACGCGCTGCGGGTGATCAAGGAACACGCGCAGCAGGCGGTATTCGGCGCCGCTCAACGCGACCTGGGTGCCGTCCGCATCGAGCAGGTGGCGCGCCACTGTGTCCAGGCGCCAGTCGCCGAAAGCCAGCATCGGCACCGATTCGTTGACCTGCATATTCGGCGGCAGCATGCGCGTGCGGCGCAGCACGGCATTGATGCGCGCCAGCAGCTCGCGCACGGCGAAGGGCTTGGGCAGGTAATCGTCGGCGCCCATTTCCAGGCCGATGATGCGGTCGGTTTCGTCGTTGCGCGCGGTCAGCATCAGCACCGGTATGGCCTTGTGCTTGCCGGCGCGCAGGTCGCGGCACAGCGCCAGCCCGTCTTCGCCGGGCAGCATCAGGTCCAGCACGACCAGGTCCGGCGTGTCTTCTTCGATCACGGCGCGCATCTGGCGGCCGTTGGCTGCCAGCGAGGTGCGCAAGCCGTTTTTCTGTAAATAGGCGCCGATCAACTCGCGGATATCGCGGTCGTCGTCAACGATCAGGATGTGGTCTTGGTTTTCCATGAAGCCATGATACCCAATGCCTGGCACAGATTTGTATCCCAGTGTGTACAGCCGGACCAGGTACACAATACATTGCACTGGCGGGGGTGGCGCGACATATGCCAGATACCTGCGGGCGGTCCAATGGAGTCATTCCAAAACACGGAGCCGACCATGACCAACCCGCTCGACACTCCGCTGGCCTTCCTGGCCGGCCTGCTGACCATCGCTTCGCCTTGCGTACTGCCGATGCTGCCCATCCTGCTGGGCTCCGGCGTCAACCAGCGCAACCGCCGCCGCCCGCTGTTCATCGTGGCCGGCTTCATCCTGAGCTTTGCCAGCTTCGCCATGCTGCTGGGCGTAGTCTCGGCCACCATTGAAGTGGCGCAGGAGGTGCTGCGCAATACCGCCATCGCCTTGCTCGCGCTGTCCGGCCTGTTCCGGCTGTGGCCGGCGCCGTATGAATGGCTGCTGGCCCGCCTGCCAAACCGCAGCGCCAGCGCGGCGCCGCGTGCCGATGACGGCAGCAACGGTGGCGCTTTCCTGCTCGGCGTGTCGCTGGGCGCGGTCTGGACCCCATGCGCCGGCCCGGTACTGGCCTCGATCCTGGTACTGGTGGTGAAGGCACAGGACCCGGCGTGGTCAGCCCTGCTGCTCACCCTGTACGCCATCGGCGCTGCCGTGCCCATGCTCGGGATTATTTATGGGGGCCAGTACGCCACCCAGCGCGTGCGTTCCGTGGCCCGCCACGCAGAGCGCCTGCAGCAAGTATTCGGCGTGCTGGTGATCGCCACCGCCATCGCGATCTACCTGCAATACGACACCCTGGCCTATTCGTGGGCCGCCCAACACCTCCCAACCCTGAAAGGACTGTGATGATGAAGAACTACCTGAAATTCCTGGCTGCCGCAGCCACCCTGGTTGGCGCCAGCGCCGGCGCCAGTGCCGCAACCGCCCCGTTTGAAGCGCCCGAGTTCAGCGGCATTACGCAATGGCTGAACAGCGAACCGCTGACCATGAAACAACTGCGTGGCAAGGTGATACTGGTTGATTTCTGGACCTATGACTGCATAAACTGTATCAACACCCTGTCGCATGTCGTGCAATGGCACGACAAGTACAAAGACAAGGGCTTGGTCGTGGTCGGCGTCCATACGCCGGAGTACGCTTTCGAGCGCAAGACCGAGAATGTGCGCACCGCTTTGAAGCGATTCGACATACGCTATCCCGTGGCCCAGGACAACCGCTATGCCACCTGGAATGCGTACAACAACCGTTATTGGCCAGCTTTCTATTTAGTCAACAAGAAGGGCCAGGTGGTGTACACCCACTTCGGTGAGGGGCAGTACGAACAAACCGAAGCGCGGATCCAGCAACTGCTGGCTCAAACCGAGTGAGTTCAAAGTGAGCGAAAAAATTTTCAAAAATAGCTTGCAATTAAATCGCACACTATCTATAGTGTGGGCATGGGCAGCAAACAACGCCCCGGAAATTGGAAACAAATAGCACGCTAGTTAATCGCTCACTACTCACGAAAAGGAAAAAACATCATGGCAAAGATCTCCAACATCCTGTACCGCGCAAACGCAACTTCCACCGGCGGCCGCGAAGGCAAATCCGTCTCCAGCGACGGCGCCCTGGACGTCAAGCTGACCACTCCAAAAGAACTGGGCGGCAATGGCGCATTCGGCACCAATCCGGAACAGTTGTTCGCAGCCGGCTACTCGGCCTGCTTCATTGGCGCCCTGAAGTTCGTTGGCGGCCGCGACAAGATCGCCGTACCGGCTGACGCTTCGATCAACGCCACTGTCGGCATCGGCCCGATCGAAACCGGCTTCGGCATCGAAGTGGAGTTGAAGATTTCCCTGCCAGGCGTTGATCGCGCCACTGCAGAAAAACTGGTGAACGCCGCCCACATCGTCTGCCCGTATTCGAACGCGACACGCGGCAACATCGACGTCACCCTGACTATCGTATAAGCAATCAAGGGCTCGGCAGCCGTGGCGGCTGGGCCCACTCAAGAGGAGAAACATCATGAAAGCAATTGCAACCATCATCGCTACCGCCGCCCTGGCCCTCTCCGCTACCGCCCAGGCAGCACCATCCGACACCAACAGCGGCGAAGGCTACCAGGCCGACACCAGCTTCGTATCCAGCAAAACCCGCGCGGAAGTGAAGGCTGAGACCATCGCCGCCATCCGCCGAGGCGAAGTCTTCAGCGGCGAGCTGTATCCACTGGACTTTGCCTCTCCAACCCGCGGCAAAACCCGCGCTGAAGTGAAGGCCGAACTGGCCGCTGCCATCCGTAACGGCGAGCTCCGCGTCGAATACTAAGCTGGCATAGAATGGTCGCCTCCTATCAAGCGAGGCGACCAAATGATTGAATGGCAGTGGCTGGACTTCAACAGCATTCCCAACACAGACCTATACGAAATGCTGCGACAGCGGCAAGAGGTCTTCGTGATCGAACAGCAGTGTTTTTATTCGGATATGGATGGCTATGACGAGGCCGCCTACCACCTGCTCGGCTGGCAGACGCTTGAAGGCAAGCGCTTACTAGCCGCCTACCTGCGCTGCATTGCGCCGGGCATCAAATATCCGGAAATGTCGCTGGGCCGAGTGCTGACCACCCAGGCTGCGCGCGGCAGCGGCGCCGGCCGCCAGCTGATCGCCGAAGGCATCCGCAATGCGGAAGCGCTGCACCCCGGCCACCGCATCCGCATCGGCGCCCAGGCCCATCTCGAAAAGTTCTATGGCAGCTTTGGCTTCAAGGCCGTTGGCGAGCCCTACGATGAGGACGGAATTCCGCACCTGGAAATGCTGCGCTAAAAAAGAAACGGCCCGAAGGCCGTTTCTTTTTGCTTCCCAGCCAGTTACTGGGTAATGGAAGTCACTTCAACATCGAAGATCAGTGGCGAGTTCGCTGGGATATTGGTCTTGGCCGTGGAACCGTAAGCCAGGTCTGCCGGAATGATCAGGGTACGCTTGCCGCCCACCTTCATGCCGAGCAAGCCCTGCTCCCAACCCTGGATGACTGCGTTGGTGCCCAGCTTGACGGACAACGGGGCACCGGTAGTGCGCGAAGTATCGAAACGCAGGCCACGCTTGTCAGTTACGCTGTCGTCGTACAGGTAGCCGGAGTAATGCACGGTCAGAGTGTTGCCCGTGGCGGCCACCAGGCTGCCAGTACCGGCGGCCACATCGATCTTCTGGAATGCAGGCTGCGTGGACTGTGCCGGCGGCGTAGCGTTAATCGCGGTCACCTCGATTTCATACACTACGGCCGTGCTAGGTGGCACGCGGTATTGTCCGGTAGCGTCGTTCTTCAGGCCGTACTGTGCCCACGCCATGCTGGCAGGAATCAGCAGCCGGCGCTTGGTGCCCACTTGCATATCTACGATGCCCTGGTCCCATCCTGCGATACGGCTATCCACACCCAGCAGGAAGGAGAACGGCTTACCATTGGAATTGTCGAACTCCGTACCTTTGTAGCCATTGCCAGGGTTGTTGCTGTCGTACAGGTAGCCCGCGTACTGGATGGTTACCAGGTTTTTGGCAACGGTGGCCGGGCCCGTACCGGTTGATGGGAGATTGGTCCTGGTAAATACCGGCTGCGGCGGAATCGGCGAAGGCAAGGTGTTGAAGCTATGCACCTTCAGTTCATACACCACAGAGGTATTGGCAGGAACGATCACCTTGCCAGTCGAGTCTTTGATGTCCACCGGACCAAAGGCCATGTTCG
>CAMLSG010000125.1 GCA_946482635.1 uncultured Duganella sp. | reverse complement strand
CCTACACCACGCTGGACGATGCGCCCGTCGTGCGCGCCTTCCTCAACATCCTGCGCCCGCCTGCCGCTGAAAACCGGTAAACCAGGTCTTAGGCCCGTCGGCCGGCGCGCAGACAGTGTCAGACCCCTTGGGTCTGACACTGGTTTACCGGTTTTAGTGCGTAGCACCACCAGCCGCAACCGCATCGCGATCCGAAGCCAGCGCGGTACGGATCGCAACACGAATTCCTTCAATCATCTGCTCCAGCGACATGCTTGCCGCGCCCGGATGACGCGCTGCCTGTTCCGGCAAATACGGAATGTGGATGAAGCCAGCCTTCACATCATCACGGCCCGCCACCACGTGCATCAATCCGTAGAACACATGATTGCAAACAAAGGTTCCCGCAGTCTGCGACACCGACGCCGGCAAGCCAGCCGCCCGCAACGCCGCCACAATTGCCTTGATCGGCAATGTGGAAAAATACGCTGCCGGCCCACCCCGCACAATGGGCTCATCCACCAACTGCCGCTCCGCGTTGTCCTTGATCGGCGCATCGTCCACATTGATCGCCACCCGCTCAACCGACAAGTCCACCCGACCGCCAGCCTGGCCAACCGCAATCACCAGCGCCGGCTGCAACTCATCGATCAGCGCCGCCATGGCCGCATTCGCATCGCCAAACACGCACGGCAGCTGGCGCGCCACGACGCGAAATCCGACCTCGCCCCAACCATCCAGCGCCCGCACGGTTTCCCACGCCGGGTTGATAGGCTCTTTATTAAATGGCTCGAAGCCCGTCAGCAGAACAGTTTTCATAGCAAGAAGTACAGCAGAATGATATTTGCGCCCAGCAGCGGCAAGGCCGTCGGCACCTGCGCCTTGATCACGGCATTACGGTCCGTCAGGTCGAGCAGCGCAGTCGGAATGATGTTGAAGTTCGCCGCCATCGGCGTCATCAGCGTTCCGCAGTAAGCGCTGAACATGCCAATCGCCGCCATCACAGCGGGGTTGCCGCCAAATTTAGCCACCAGCACCGGCACGCCAACACCGCCCGCCATCACCGGGAAGGCGGCAAAGCCATTGCCCATCACAATGGTGAACAGCGCCATGCCGACACAATACACCGCCACGGCAACCAGCTTCGAATCCAGGCCGATATAAGTTGTCGTCACTTGCGCCACCGCCTTGCCCACGCCTGCCTCGCTGAACAACAGCCCAAGCACGGCAAGCATATGAGGCAGCACAATCATCCAGCTCATGGCATCAATCAGGCGCCTCGATTCGCGGCCGGCCTGCAGCGGCGTGGAACGCGTCATCCAGCAGGCGACACCAACGGCGACCACTGCCGCGCAGCCAAGGCTGACCAGCGTCAGGTGTTTCTGGTCCAGCACAAACAGCTCGCCAAAGCGTACATCTTTGAGCAGCGTGGAGCCGGCCATCGTCACCGCCGGTATCACCAGGGCCGGAACGAACAGCCTGTGGCCAAGCCGCGCGGCACTTGTGCGGCGCGCGTCATCGGGCAACACGTCGGGCTTTCCGCTCTTGACGCCACCGAAACCGGCCAGCAGCGCCATCACGATCATCGCCAGCCCCACCATCGCCGGAGGCAGGCGCTCGCCAACCAGGTAGACCATGGCGTAAAGCGCCCAGAACAGGCCCGTAGTCCATCGGCGTGGATTGGTGCGGTCGCCAAAGGACATCAGGGCGACCAATGCCAGCAAGATGCCCAGCAAATAATAGAAGTATTCGACGCGGATGATCATGCACGGCCTCCGCCTGCTGGCACCAGGTAGCGATCCAGCCGGTGCAGCCGCCACGCATGGATGATGAAGGCGCTGATCGCCGTCGGAATGCCCCACAGCGCCATATGCAGCGGATCGACTTCAATACCCTCCGCGCGCAGCACGGTCTGCATCAGGACAATGGCGCCAAAGGCGACAAAGATATCTTCGCCAAAGAACAGGCCGATGTTGTCGGTGGCGGCAGCCATGGCGCGAACCCGCTGGCGTTGGTCGTCGCTGAGTTCAGGATTGCGGTGTTGCGCAGCCCCTTCCGCCATCGGCGCCACAACCGGCCGCACCATGTTCGGATGGCCACCCAGCGAAGTCAGGCCCACTGCGGCAGAAAGCTCGCGAACCGCGAGATAAACGATCAGCAAGCGGCCTGCCGTCGCCGAACGCATGCGCGCCACAGCCGCCTGCGCATGCTCGCGCAAGCCGAAGCGCTCCAGCAAGCCGATCGCTGCCAGCGGCAACAGGTAAATCATCGGCAGGTTCCGCGTCTTGACGAACGCTGTGCCGAGCGAGGCAAGCAGCGCCTCGACCGGCATGAACGCGGCGAAGCCAGTGGTGAAGCAAGCCGCGACAACTACCAGCACCGGGTGCAGCCGCAGCAGGAATCCAAGCACGATCACGGCCACGCCAAGCAGCGGCCACATATTGACAGCAGTTTGCATCTCCCCTCCCCCAAGGAAGGCACCATGATACAAAAAAAAACGCGCACCGAAGTGCGCGTCTTGCGAGGCCGATCAGCCGATCAGAAGTTCGCCTTGAACTGCACGCCGTAGGTGCGAGGTTCGTTGACGATACCGGTCAGGTTGTTGAAGTCGATCGCGCCCAGCGCCTGGATACGGTTGGTGATGTTGCGGCCGTAGGCTGCCAGCTCATACTTGCCGTCGTTCCAGCGATAGCCCACGCGCAGGCCGCCTTCCAGCAGTTCCTTGGCCTTGTACTCGGCTGCTTCGTACAGGAAGAAGTTGTACGAAGTGCGGTATGCCCAGTCGGTGTAGGCGTAGATCTCGCCATTGCCCAGCGGCTGGCTGTAGCGCAAGGTGAAGTTATGCTGCCACTTCGGCGCGCGCGGCAGCGGGTTGCCGTTGATGAGGGCAACGGTGCCGCCGGAGATCGCCGTGGTCGGATCCAGCACGGTGCAACCGCCACCGCAAGGCTGCACGAACAGGTTCGGGTCCTTGATCTCGGTGTCGTTATAGCTGGTGCCGAAGGTCACGGCCCATGCGTCGCTCAGGTTGGCTTGCAGGTCCAGTTCCACGCCGCGGCCGGTCACCTTGTCGGCGTTGATCAGCTGGTTCATGTTGACGGTGCCGGAACCGGCGGTCAGCTGTTTGTCCTTCATGCGGTAGTTGAACACGGTGGCCGACATGCGCGCACGGCGGTCGAACAGGTCCTGCTTCACGCCGAATTCCACAGACACCGCTTTTTCAGCATCGGCCTGCGATGGCTTGGAAGTCAGGTCGAACAGGCGGCCCTGCATGGAAGGCGCGCGGTAGCCGGTGGCGATACGGCCGAATACGTTGGTATCCTTGTCCACCGTGTAGGTACCGCTCAGGTCCCAGCTCACATTGTTCGAGGTGTTATTCAGGGTATTGGAAGCCGATTGAGGCGGCTCAACACGGGTTGCGACGAAGTCCTTCTTGTCCTTGGTGTAGCGCAGGCCGGCGCGCAGCTTGAACGCCTCGTTCACGGTGTAGTTGATGGTACCGAAGGCCGCGTACGACTTGGCGTCCTGCTGCTGCGTCGCGTAAGCCGCGTTCTGCGGATTGCCGGCGGTGAAGGAATCGAAGGAGATCGAATCGATCTGGATATGCTCGTCGAAGTAGAACACGCCGGCGATCCACTGCAGCGGGCCCTTGTTGTTCGACTCGACGCGGAATTCCTGCGACAGCTGCTTGTGGTCAGGAATCAGGTCGGCGGTCTCGACCGGGAACGGGATGAAGCCTGGGCCCATCGGCGGATGGAAGGAGGCGCCATAGCCGCCGTCCACGTCGCCGCGGCTGTAGAACTCCAGCTTTTCATAGCCGGTAATCGAGTGGAAGGTCAGGCCAGGGGTATCCCAGCGCAGGCGCAGGTTCACACCCTTGTTCTTCAGGTGCTGCTCATTGCCGCCGTCGGTCGGGTAGGACTTGTAGTCGAAATTGTCGACCAGCTCATTGGTGCCCTTCTTCAGGATATTGGCGCGGAACAGGGTGGCATTGCCGTCCATGTCGCGGGCGTGCACGTTCAGCAGCGCACTGAAGTCCTTGTTAGGCTTCAGCAGGAACTGGATACGGCCCGCATTGTCCTTGTAGCCTTCGAAATCGGTGGTTGGCGCGCCTGGACGGTCGTTGTGAACACGGTCGCCACGATGCTGCGATTGCAGCGAGATGCGGGTGGCCAGTACGTCGTTGATCGGGAAGTTGTAGGCGCCTTCATAGTTGCGCACGCGATCCTTGCCGAAACCGACGTTAACATAGCCTTCCTGGCGGAACACCGGCTTGGCGGAGTCGAACTTGATCACGCCGGCTGGGGAGTTACGGCCGAACAGGGTGCCTTGCGGGCCGCGCAGCACTTCCACCTGGTCCACGTCGAACACCGGGAAGCCCTTCAGCATCGGGTTTTCCTGCACGATGTCGTCCATCACCAGGCCAACCGGCTGGGAAGCGTTCAGGTCGAAGTCGGTGTTGCCCAGGCCACGGATATAGAAACGAGGGAAAGTGCGGCCGTAGTCGGACTCAACGGAAACGGATGGCGAACGGCCGTTCAGGAAACGGATATCCTGGCCGCCGGAGGTCAGCACGTCCAGCTTCTCGCCCTTCAGGGTGGCGATTGCCATCGGCACGTCCTTGATGTTTTCAGCGCGGCGCTGTGCCGTAACGATCACGGTCTCCAGCTGGCCCGGCTTTTTCACTTCTTCGGTGGTGGTAGTGGCTTCTTGCGCGATCGCGCCGTGAAGGGGAAATGCGCCGGCCACGGCCAGTGCAATCAGGGAGTGCTTGAGGCGTTTATCCATACCCGATGTTCCAATCTTTAAAAGAAAAGTAACGTAATGTTGCAATGGCGCGAATCCTAACACGAAAGCAAATGCCCTCTCTTACTTACGAGAAACCCCTTATTTAGTTGACTTGCATATAAATAAGTAAGCAAAAACGTATTTGCCATACATATAGCGCCTGCTGCATAGTAGTGAGCCACGAATCCATGCCGTGAGAAGCGGATTCGACTGCAGGAACAAGTGATTGCAGTTTGATTACGTGCCCAAGAATTAATCAAGGGTACATGTACAAAATTTGCATTTGTGCGTTGTTGGCAAGCTACAAGGTGCCGTGGCAGGGATTGCCGCGAAAAAGCGGAACGAGGCACTCCATAAAAATATACAATAACGAACTTCGACGGAGCCCTTACATGAAAATCAAACAACTTAGCATGATGATCGCCGCAGTTGCGGTAGCAGCCAGCGCAAACGCGGCTGATCCGAAGCTGGGCATCGTGTACGACGCTGGCGGCAAGTTCGACAAGTCGTTCAACCAGTCCGCTTTCGAAGGCGCTTCGCGCTTCCAGAAGGAAACCGGCATCAAATTCATCGAAGTGCAAGCCAGCAGCGATACCCAGGCTGAGCAGGTACTGCGCGGCCTGGCCCGCAAGAAACTGGACCTGATCGCCTCGATCGGCTTTGCCCAGACCCAGGCAGTCCAGAAAGTTGCAAAAGAATTCCCGAATGTCCGCTTCGTCCTGATCGACGGCGTAGCACAAGGTAATAACGTCAATTCCGTGACGTTCAAGGAAGAAGAAGGTTCTTACCTGGTCGGCGTGGCCGGCGCCATGGCTTCCAAGACCAAGAAGCTGGGCTTCATCGGCGGCATCGATATTCCGCTGATCCGCACCTTCGCCTGCGGCTATGCCCAAGGCGCCAAGTCGGTCGACAAGAAAGCCGAAGTGATCTCGAACATGGTCGGCACCACCTCCGCCGCCTGGAACGACCCTGCCAAGGGTGGCGAGCTGGCGCGTGCCCAGTTTGACCGCGGCGTGGACGTGGTATTCGCTGTGGCCGGCGGTTCCGGCATGGGCACCCTGCAGACTGCCAAGGAAAAGGGCAAGCTGTCGATCGGCGTCGACTCCAACCAGAACCACCTGTACCCGGGCTCCGTGCTGACCTCGATGGTCAAGCGCGTGGACAACGCCGTGTACGATTCCTTCATGCAGATGAAGAACGGCACCTGGAAGGCCGGCGTGACCGCCAAGGGCCTGAAGGAAGGCGGCGTGGATTGGGCGCTGGACGAGAACAACCGCAAGGTGATCACGCCTGAGATCGAGAAGAAGGTCATGGGCGCGCGCAAGGACATCATCGATGGCAAAGTGAAGGTCATCGACATCCGCACCACCAACGCCGCTTGCCCGGCTTAACCAGTAGTTCCAATAAAGAGAACGCGCCGACGGGAATGCCCGTCCGGCGCGTTTTTCAGTAAATAAGACCGAAAATCCTTATGACGCCAGCAGTAGAATTCCGCAATATCTCCAAGCACTTTGGGGCGGTGAAGGCGAATACGGACGTCAGTTTCTCCATCGCCAAAGGGGCCATCCATGGCCTGGTGGGTGAGAACGGCGCCGGCAAGTCGACCTTGATGAGCATCCTTTACGGCTATTACCGCGCAGATGGCGGTGAGATCCTGCTGGACGGTAAGGTGCAGCACATCCACAACTCGCACGAAGCGATCCGTCTCGGCATCGGCATGGTGCACCAGCACTTCATGCTGGTCGAGAACATGACCGTGCTCGATAACGTGATGCTGGGCAGCGAGGGCGGCTTCCGCCTGCGCGGGCACCGCGCTGCCGTCGAAAAGAAGCTGCGCGAAATCTGCGAACGCTATCGCCTGGACGTCGACCCGCTGGCCACCATCCACGACCTGTCCGTGGGCGCCCAGCAGCGCGTCGAGATCCTGAAGCAGATCTATCGTTCGGCCAACATCCTGATCCTGGACGAGCCGACCGCCGTGCTGACCGCCCAGGAAACCGAATCGCTGTTCGAAATCCTGAAGCTGTTCAAGGAACAGGGCAAGACCATCATCCTGATCACCCACAAGCTGCAGGAGATCAAGGACATTACCGACACCGTCACCGTGATGCGCGGCGGCCGCGTGGTGGGCGCCGTGCAGACTGCCGACACCACCAAGGAAGAACTGGCCCAGATGATGGTCGGCCGCCCGATCGAGAACAACCTGCCGCGCGGTGAATACAACCCAGGCAAGGCAGTGCTGGAAGTGAAGAACCTGCAACTGTCCGACGACAATGGCGTCAAGCTGCTGCAGGACATCAACTTCACCCTGCGCGCCGGCGAGATCGTGGCGATTGCAGGCGTGTCCGGCAACGGCCAGTCCGAGCTGATGGAAATCCTGTCCGGCATGAGCCTGCCGACTTCCGGCGAAGTGGACTTCGAAGGCAAGGCCCTACCCTTCCCGAAAAGCGGCGATGCCGACGGCCTGCCGACCAAGTTCCGCGAACTTGGCATCGGCCACGTGCCGGAAGACCGCTTGCGCGACGGTGTGATCAAGGCCTTCTCCGTCATGCAGAACACTTTCTTCGGCTACCAGGACAAGGTGAAGAACAAGTGGGGCCTGATCGACTTCAAGGGCATCGCGCAGCGCTGCGCCGGCCTGATGAAAGAGTTCGACGTGCGCCCCGCCAACCCGGACCTGCGCATTGGCCTGCTCTCCGGCGGTAACCAGCAAAAGGTGGTGATCGCACGCGAAGTGCTGGCCAAGCCGAAGCTGATGCTGGTCGGGCAGCCGACCCGCGGCGTCGACATCGGCACCATCGAATCCATCCACACCCAATTGCTGGCCCTGCGCGACCAGGGCGTGGCGATCCTGCTGGTATCGGTGGAACTGGAAGAAGTACGCGCCCTGGCCGACCGCATCCTCGTGATGTGCGGCGGCAAAATCACCGGCGAACTGAAAATCGACGAATTCGACACCACCCGCATCGGCTTGCTGATGGGTGGCATGCATAAGCACTGACCATGACCACGAACGATATGCCACGCTGGGCAACCGGCTTTGTCCTGCCCATCCTGAACCTGCTGTCTGCCATGCTGGTGGCCGCGCTTGCGATCCACCTGATGGGCGAAGATCCGCTGGAGTCGATGCAGATCCTGATCAACAGCGCCATCATCAACCCGGAAGGCTTGAGCTACACGCTGTTCTACGCCTCCACCCTGGTGTTCACCGGCCTGGCCGTGTCGATCGCGATGCAGGCCGGCCTGTTCAACATCGGCGCCGAAGGCCAGATGTATTTCGGCGGCCTTGGTGTGACGCTGGCCATGCTGGCCTTTGACGCAACCCTGCCATGGTACTTGCTGATCCCGGCAGGCATCATCGGCGCCGCCCTGTTCGGCGCGCTGTGGGCCTTCATTCCCGGCTACCTGCAGGCCAAGCGCGGCTCGCACATCGTCGTCACCACGATCATGTTCAACTTCATCTGCGCCTCGCTGATGAACTTCATCATCGTCAAGTACCTGATCCCGGCCGGCGAACAGAACACCGCGTCGCGCGTGTTCTCGGCCGCCGCTGAAATGCCGCGCCTGAACGCCTGGTTCCCGATCCTGGGCGAGACCCCACTCAACATCGGCTTCTTCTTCGCCATCATCGCGCTGGTCATTTACGGCGTTGTGATGTGGCGTTCGGCCTGGGGCTACAAGATCCGCGCGCTGGGCCTGAACCAGCACGCCGCGCACTACGCCGGCGTCAAGATCAGCGCCATGATCATCCTGGTCATGCTGATCTCGGGCGCACTGGCCGGTCTCGGCGCGGTCAATTCCATCATGGGTTCTACCCACTACCTGTCGCTGAACTTCGTGGGCGGCGCCGGCTTCGTCGGCATCGCGATTGCACTGATGGGCCGACAGCATCCGGTCGGCATCTTCCTGTCGTCTGTGTTGTTCGGCGCTTTGACCCAGGGCGGCTTCGACCTGTCCCTGGAAAAACCGAACATCCCGACCGAAACCTTCATCTTCATCCAGGGCTTGATCATCCTGTTCTGCGGCGCGATGGAATACCTGTACGCCCCGGCCATCATCAAGCTGCTCAAAGCACGCAAGGGTTAAGACCATGACTTTCGAAGATCTCCACCTGGGCTCCATCCTCGTCTCCACCGTGCGCAATGCGCCGGTGCTGATTTTCGCCGCCATGGCCGGCCTGTTCGCAGAGCGCTCCGGCGTGATCGACATCGGCCTGGAAGGCAAGATCCTGGCCTCTGCATTTGTCTCGGCTGCCGTCGCCTTTACCACCCAGAATCCCTGGCTCGGCATCCTGGCCGGCATGGGCGTGTCCGTCGCACTGGCGATGCTGCAAGGCTTCGTCGCCATTACCCAGAAGGGCAACCAGCTGGTGGGCGGCATCGCCATCAATATCGCCATGAGCGGCCTGACCTTCGTGGTCGCGCAATACTTCTTCCAGCAAGGCGGCCGTACCCCTGACCTGGGCGAAGCGCGCCTGTTCGACGTGGTGCTGCCGGGCAGCGCTGCCGTGGCCGATGTGCCCTTCCTCGGCTGGTTCTATACCAAACTGATTGGCGGCCATTCCGTGCTGGTCTACCTGGCCTTCATCCTGGTGCCGCTGGTGCACTGGTTCCTGTACCACTCGCGTTTCGGCCTGCGCCTGCGTGCTTGCGGCGAGAACCCGCATGCTGCCGATGCTGCAGGCGTTTCCGTGGAGCGCACCCGTTACGCCGCCATGCTGATCGCCGGCATCCTGTGCTCGTTCTCGGGCGCCTACCTGGCCATCGTGCAGTCCGGCTTCTTCCTGCGCGACATGTCGGCCGGCGCCGGTTACCTGGCGCTGACGGCCATGGTGTTCGGCAACTGGCGCCCGGTCTACACCTTCCTCGGCTGCCTGATGTTCGGCTTCTTCGGCGCCGTGCAGATCCAGCTGGAAGGCGTGGACCTGCCGGTGATCGGCCGCATCCCGGGCGCCCTGATCCAGATGGTGCCTTATGTCGTGACCGTGATCGTGCTGGCCGGCCTGATGGCCAAGTCGGTGGCGCCGAAAGCCATCGGCGTACCGTTCGTCAAATCGCGCTAAGCGCGCCCTCCTTCGCCCTGCGCCGGCTACAGCCGGCCAGGGTTGCCAATCCCCCCAGCAACATCAGGCACGTCGCAGGTTCCGGTATTGCCGGCGCCGGCGTAATGGCGAAGGCAGTCCGGCTGGTCCAGTACCAGGTGCGGCTCCAGTCTTCCCATCCATAGCTCCACTGCGAGTACTGGTCGCCGGTGCGAAAGCCAGCGCCCCAGCCGGAGAATGCCTCGTCATTTCCCCACCAGTTCGCGTCAATCGTCAACTGTCCCGACAACTTATAGCTGAAGGCACCGATCTCGCAGCGGAAATAAGGGTCGCTCAAGCTCAGGCATCCTTCCAGGTAGTCGCGTCCTGCGATGGACAGTGCAGTCAGCTCCGCCAGGGAAATGATGCCATCGAGGTCGAGGTCCGTCCCGCGGAAGCCGCCATCGACACGTGCGTCCGGCTGGAATACCCCATTCTCATTGAAGCCGGTGTAACTGAATTGCCAATCTTCCGCGCAGGCGCTGCCAGCGGCGCAGGCAAGAGCCAGCGCCAAACCAAGTTTGCGTGCCATGATGCCCTCCCTCGTGAAAACCGAGCTTTGATGCTATCAGCAGGCCGGCCAGGATCGAGCCCAGCCGGTATGCCGTGCGCAACACGCATCACTGTTGTGCCCGGCGAGTGGCAGGTTTATATTTCAAGGAGCAAGGAGCCCCACTCATGAGAAGGCGTGCCTGGATTTTGCGGAGATTGTTGCCCACGGCAATGTGCTGCCTGGGCCTGCATCTTTCCTCACACGCGGGTGAGAACCCGCCAACGCGCCTGGTTTATCCGCGCTATTTCTCGATACTCGATACCAGCAAGGGCTTCGACTGGATCGTGTTGCAAACGGCCATGGAAAAGACGACTGCCAGGTATGGCCCATTTTTGCTATCGGCTTCGCGCGAGCCGGTATCGGTGCCGCGCATGCTGCAAGAGCTGGGCCGCCCCGATGGCGCAATCAACATCATTGCCCGCGCCACCCAGCGCGACCTCGAAACGCAATTCCAGCCGATCCGCATACCGATAGACCGTGGCCTGATGGGCATGCGCCTGCTGCTGGTGCGCAAAGCCGACCTGCCACGCTTCGCCGCAGTACGCACGCTGGCCGATTTGCGCCACCTGAGTGCGGGCCAGGGCAAGGGCTGGGCTGATACGGCGGTGCTGTCCGCCGCTGGCATCAGCGTAGTGGAATCGCCTCGCCCCGGCAGCCTGTTTGGCATGCTGGAAGCAGGCCGCTTCGATTTCTTCCCGCGCGCAGTGGACGAGGCGCCGCGCGAATACGATGTCATACGCAAGTCCCACAGCGATATCGTGATTGAGCCGACGCTGATGCTGCGCTATCCCCTGCCCCGCTATTTCTTCGTCCGGCGCGATGCGGAAGGCGACAAGCTTGCGGAACGTATCCGGGCTGGCATGGAGATGATGGTGAAAGACGGCTCGCTGGTTGCGCTGTTCCAGAAACACAAAGGCCCACTGGTGGAGCGGGCCCAGATCGGCAAGCGGCACATTATCGAACTGCACAACCCCGCGCTGCCGCCCGAGACTCCGCTCCAGCGCAGCGAGTTGTGGTTCCGGCCTTAGGACTTCTGCATGCAACTGCCGATGGCGGCAAGGAAGCGTGTCCGGTAGGCCCGGAACTCCTCCAGGTTGTTGTAGGCCGCGCCTTCTCCGGTCGGCTGGCCGAACATGTAAATGGTGGCGATGGTTTGTCCCGCCGGGTACAGCAGGGTGTACATGCCGACCGAATGCCCGGGCGAGTAGCTGGGGTTTTCCAGTGTCAAGACTTCGATGCCTGCCGATTCCGCGCTTTCCAGACCCTTGGGCTTGTCATTCCCGCGATAGCGCGATGCCAAAAGTTCCATTTGCGCGCGGATCGCCTTGCGGTCTGACTCGAATTCAGCAGGGGCCGATCGCTCGATCTTGAGGTTGGCGGTGGGGACGGAAGCGCCCGCGAAAACCAGCGCGCGCAAGCCATCCCGCACACTGACCTTTTCCGCACCGCTTGCCGTTTCAACAGTCCGGTACTGCATGCCGGCAGGCCAGCGCTTGACGTCTTCCAGCCGATATTCGGCCGCCTTGACGCAAGCCGCCAGGCCATCCATCTTGTCGGCCGCTGCCGCGTGCTGTGCCGCGAACAGGGCAGCCAGCAGAGAAATCCTGAAACCGTTGTTCATTGTGCTCTCTCCTTTGCGAGAGCAGTGTAACTGACGATTCCCCTGCCAAATCTCTCACTTGCTCACGGCCAGATTTTCTGCAGCAGGCCTGCCAGGTTGTAGCCGCCCTTGATCAACTGCTCGCGCGCGAGGGCGGACGATGGCACCGGGTAGTTGTCAGGCACGGTCATCGCCCACACGGTGTAGGTATCGCCGCTGCGGCTGGTCTGCTTGCTTGCCACGCCTACTTTCACATCGGTGTAGGCCTGCTTGGCTGCCACCAGCGAATCGTTGGCCCATTGCTCTGGCCAGGTAATGGCATCGCCCTTCGGCAGCGTGACAACCGGTTTGCCGTCGATGGCCCACTGGCTGAACTTGTCCACCGTGCGCATGCTGCTGCGGCGCATGGCGTAATCGACCACCGTAGTGTCCCAGTAGGAGTGGAACGGCTTGGTCGGGTATTTGGATGGCGCTTCGTCGCCGGCAGGAATGCCGCTCTTGGCGCTGGCTGCCGCCAGGGCTGCTTCATCCATCTGCAGGTTGTTGCCACCGCGCGAATCGAAGATGTTCAGGGAATCGATTTCCTTGTCCGACTTCGGCACCACGAACTTTCCTTCCTTGTCGACGAAAGCCGCGCCGACATGCAGCGGCTGGTGGATGTCGCCAGCAAGGTGGGTCAGGATCAGCAGCGCCTGGCGCTTGGTGAATTTGCCGTCGCCCTTGCCCTGCAAGGTCGCGATGCACTGCTGCAGCGTCTGCACCACGTCATGTTCGGAGGTACCGGCGCCATGCAGGTGGTACTCGGTCAGCTGGAACGGCACGTCGGTGTAGTGGTATTCGCTATGCTTAGGATGCGCCGCCACGTAGTCGTTCATTTCCTGCGTCTGCGGGCCGCAGAAAGTGCCCTTCACGCAATCGGCCCAGTTGGCGATCTTTTCCAGGTCCTCCCCCGGCTGCAACAGGGCCCGCACCTGCTTCTCGGCATTGGAACCCTTGATCAGGTTATCCGCGATCGCGCCCACGATGCGGTGGCCGGCATTCCCCCAGGCCATGGCGTTGGTGGACAGGAAGGCGCCGGACAGCGCGGCGATCAGTGCAAGTTTCTTCATTCTTCTTTCCCTTTGTTCGGTTTCGGGTAATCCTTGTTGATGTCCAGCGGCTCGGCATACTGCGAGCTCCAGGCCTGCTCCTGCAGCGCATAGACACGCTTGGCCATGGCTTCGTTGCGCATCACCACTTCCATATTGCGCGACAGGTCAAAGTAGCCGCCGGCCCAGTTGCTGGTGCCGACCCATGCCAGCTTGCCGTCGATGACCAGGGTCTTGCTATGCCAGACGCGGGCGAATGGGATAAAGCCGGTGGAGGCTTTCGGAATCGTCACGACGCGCACTTCCACGTTCGGCAGGATGGCCAGCGATTTCAGGTGCTGGATGGCCGGCTTCTCGAGGTTCCAGTTCGACACCAGCAGCTTGACCTTCACCCCGCGCGTCGCGGCAGCGCGCAGCGCGTTGTCGACCACGGCGTAGAACGGGCGCGTGCCATTCGGTCCGTAGCTCAGGGGCGCATAATCCAGCATCGAGACGCGGATCTCCTGCTTTGCATCGGCCAGGAGCGCCGGCAGCACGACTTCGGAATCGGCCACTCCGGCCGGGTTGAAGCCGCCCGGGCTGGCGATCAGGAAGTTGGCGTCCGTCGGCAGCGCAGCTGCCAGCGCGGCGGCTGGCGGTGCGCCAGCGAGGATGGCGGCCTTGGCCTGCAGCGGCGCCACTGCCTTGCCCTCAGCCAGCGTTGCTTGCGCGGCCCAGTCCTGCTCGAAGATGGCCTGCACCTGGCCGACAATTCTGGCATCGGTGATGCGCAGGCCGGTTTCATGGATGTGCGTGAACGCGCGCCAGTCGAAATTCTGGCTGCCGATGAAGGCAACCTTATGGTCCACCGTCAGGTATTTGGCGTGGATGATGCCATTGCCGGTGAGCTGGCTCACGTCCAGTACGCGCATCTCCAGGTTTGGAATTGCGCGCAGGCGGTCCACGGTTGCCTTGTCGGACAAGCCGGTCACGCCCTTCTTGTCGACCAGGAAGCGGATCTTCACGCCGCGCTTGCCGGCTGCTTCCAGGCGCTCGATGACTTTCTCGAACGGCGCACCTGGCACGCTGGCGATGTAGAACTGGCCGATGCAGATCTCCGACTTCGCATTGTCGAACAGCTCGGTCCAGACTTCGACCGGGCCGCGCAGGTCGTCGCTTTTCAGCGCGGTTTCTACCGGCGCGGTCTGCACCAGCTCAAAGCCCGGGATCTGGAAAGCCGCATGGGCGCTGGTGAAGCATGCAGCCAGTGCGGCTGCGAGGAGATAGCGGCGCATAGCCTTCCTTTCTTTACTTGATGCGAATAATGCGCGGAACGGCACCGTAAGTACCGGCCGGCTTATTGTCCTGCTCCAGGCGCACCAGGTAGCTGCGCAGCGAATCGACATCGCGCACGCCGGTCGCGGCCTGGTTGCTGCCCTGGCGGAAAGTCACAAAACCGTCATTGCCCTCGGCCAGGAAGTTGTATACGGCCACGCGATAGCTGGCGCCTTCATCGATCGCCACGCCATTCAGCTTGACGCTGTCGCGCACGATGCGCTGGCCTTTCGGCTTGCGCATGTCCCAGGAATAGGTGAAGCCTTCCGACACCTGCAGCAGGCCGCGTTTTTCGGATTCGCTACCGCTCCACTGCCCTTCCAGCAGCGCGAAAATCTGCGCGCCGGTCAGGTTCATCACCACGATCTCGTTCCCGAACGGCAGCACGACCTGGGTCTGCGCCACATTCACCACGTTGTTCGCGCCGGCGTCCAGCGCGGTGCGGATGCCGCCGGTATTGGTGAACGCAATCTGCGCGCCCCATTTGCGCGACGATGCCAGGATCGCATCCGCCACCACCTGGCCCAGCGGCGATTCGTCGCCGTTCGACATCAGGGTCTTGCTGATCGACGGCACAGCTATTTTCGCCACCGGCTTGTTCAATTCTTCGCTGCTGCGCGCACGCACGGAAGCGACCAGCGCATCGACTTCCGGCATGCCGGCATACTTGCCCGGCTCCACCACAATATTGCGCGCGCTGGCATCGACCACGGCGCCGGTCTGGCGATCCACCACCAGCGAGATGCGCGACAGCATATGGCCGAATTTTTCGGCCTGCGTCACCAGCTTGCCGTCGACGCGGCACAGGTAGCCGTTGTGCGAATGGCCGCTCACGACCAGGCGCACGGCAGGATCGAGGCGCTTGACCACATCGGCAATGTCGCCATCGAGGTCGCTGCAGTACTGCTGGTCGTAGCGCGCCTTGGTATGGCCGCCCTGGTGGATCAGCACTACGAATACGGTCGCGCCTTGCGCGCGCAATTCAGGCAGCAAGCGATTGACCGCTTGCGCCTCGTCGATGAATTGCAGGCCGCTGATCCCGCCTGCCGCCACCAGCTCCGGCGTGTCCTTCAACACGGTGCCGATGAAGGCAACCTTCACGCCCTTGATTTCGTCGATGCGGTAAGCCGGCAACAAGGTCTGGTTGCTGCGGGTGTCGATCACGTTGGCGGCGAGGTAGCTGAATTTCGCGCCATCCCAGGATGGGTTGAATTGGCAGGCTTTGTCGGGGCGCGGCGAAGTTGCGCAGCCGCCTTTGGCCTGGCGCACCAACTCCACGCGGCCGGCATCGAATTCATGGTTGCCGACCGACGTGGCACGCATGCCAAGCAGGTTCAGCGCCTGGATGGTCGGCTCGTCGGCAAACATGGCCGACATGGCCGGGCTGGCGCCGATCATGTCGCCGGCACCGACAACGACCAGCTCCGGATCGTCCTTGCGCCAGGCTTGCAGCGTCGCTGCCAGCGCGTCGAT
>CAMLSG010000124.1 GCA_946482635.1 uncultured Duganella sp. | reverse complement strand
TGAATGCCAAGTGCAGTTTCAGGCCGAAGTTCGGATGATGGAAGTCGAAGCATCCCTCCGGATAAGCGCAGCTTCCGTTCTGCGCTGGCAGATGCAGTGGCACGACTGTTTGCAGCGACTGGTCGGTCGGCATGCGCTCGTAGCGCATCGCGATAGGCGGATCGTCGGTAGTGATTTCGTTGATCGCACTGCCCGGTTGGTGAAAGTTTGCGTAGAGCTCATCGAATGCCAGCCAACTGTCCGGGTGGATAAAGGTCTGCTTGACCTGTTCTTTCTCGTAGCTGGTTTGCGCTTGCACCGCATATACGGCCCTGACACGCGAAGACTTGGTCTGGTATGGGAACGGGCTCTGGTCATCGGCCAGGTTCTTCGACAAGGCATTCATCAGCCCAAGCGTGCCGCGTGATTGGCCGACGATGAAAATATTCGTGGCATCAATGCCGAGCATGCCGGAGCGGTGCCGCGCCCATTGCACTGCGCGAGCGATGTCCGTGTTGGGTATATCGAGATTGGGCGGCTGACCATACCGTTGGCTCGCAACCGGATGGCGGAATTCGACCGACATAAACGCGAAGCCCAGCGCCAGCGCGGGCGTTACCAGCTTTGGATAAAGATCGCCCTGCTGCGGCAGGTTATCGGTCATGCCGTTCGGATGCGCCCAGATGATCAAGGGCAGCCTTTGCGACGCTGGCAGCGAAGCGGGACGGTAGAAGTCGAAGCGCTGGTCCAGCGTGACGTCGTAAGCGCCGGCTGGCGACTTCTCTTCCCACGCTGTGCCCTCGGCATAGCAGATATCCCTGGCTACTGTGGCCAGGGTTCCCTGTGTTTGGGTGTAGCTGGAAAGCTCGGCTTCAGTACTGATCTTGCGGCATGGTTCTGCGGCCGCGAAGCCTGCGGAGGCCATCAGCAGCAGGCCGCTGAACACACGCAGGAATGATCGGAAACGTGGCTGGATATCTTGTCGCATTCTTTGCTCCGGTATTGGTATTTGAATGGTTGACAGCCGCGTTACATTATCATTAAAACAATTCAATGTTCGCATCGGAGGCGAGATGGAGAAGTTTGAGAAGCTGTTTTCTTATGGGACGCTGCAACAAGAAGGCGTTCAGCTTGCGACGTTTGGACGCAGGCTTGAAGGCATGGCGGACAAGTTGAACGGGTATAAGCTCGGGCTGCTGGAGATCGATGATCCTGCCGTGGTTGCGACGAGCGGCAAGACGCACCATCCGATCATTTGGCGCAGCCGCAGCGAGATGGATTCAGTCACCGGCTCGGTACTGCTAGTCACGCCTGAGGAACTGCAGCAAGCGGACCAGTACGAGGTAGCAGCGTATCGTCGGCATAGCGTCACGCTGGCATCCGGCACTGTTGCGTGGGCTTACGTGGACGCCCGCGACCTGGCTTGAAGCGGTCGCCCATTGAGCAAGCTCAATCGAACACATTGATTCGTGGGTATCCTGAGTCTACTGCAGACACGGGATATGACGATGGCACTAGACGCCCAGATGAAATGGCTCATCTTCGAAGGCGTGCTGCCAATCTTTTGGTGCGGGCGTCCTTTACATTCTTTGGGGGCTGATGATTGCGGTCGCGAGAGGATCGTGGTCACCGCCATTTGTCTGGCGAGAAGCGTTCGATCCGGTCGGCTGGCTGTACGGGGCCCTGATTATTGCAATCCAGGCCTCGGTACGGAGTCTTGCAGCGAGCACGGACGGCTCATCCCTGAAGTGGTGGAGTATGATTTGTGCAGGATTCTGTTTCATGTTCCTGCTGGCGGCAATGAGTGAGCGGGGACGGGACGCGCAATGGCGACCGGGACCAATCCTGAAGTTCTTTGCAAGTCTCACGGTTTTGCCGCCCTCAGCGTCGGCTTTCTCGCACAGCCAATCTCGACAAGCGGAACAAATTCTAGGCCAGTAACGGAGGTCCAAGATGTCGTTCGAAGAGCAAACTGAACAAAAGCAAGAAGGACGGGCTCGCCAACTGCGGGCTCTCTACGTGCGGATCAAGAGTCAAAAGAACAACCTCACGCTAACCGACAGTGAAGCAATGCTCCTTGCAGACGCCATTCATAGCCTCGCAGAAAAAGAGTCCAGCACGACGCCGATCGCTCAATCGACCAGGCGCAAGCCGATGTTCTTGCCAATCGTGATTGTCCTGAGTAGCGCCTACTTTTTCGCCTTTTTCACGAAATTGGTTCTGTCCACAAGTCTAGCGACAGCACTCATCGCCAGCTGCATCGGGCTATTGGTTGGCATCGCGGCCGTCAAACTCGACCCCACCATGAAAGGCTATTGGTTGCACGATGTGGACTGACGCACAGACCACACTCCTTTAAGCGCAGTAGCCTAAGCGCTTGCTCGAGGAGGCAGCGTGGAAAAACGAAGTCACCAGGAACGACGCAGCGACAGCGGCACTGCCGAACGATTCGACATGGCAGTGCGCACAGCCCTGGCTTTCGACCAGGGTTCGGCTTACACCTATCTCGCCCTGTGCGGCGTGGAACACATGCTGATCCGCTCATTCGCCGAGCGCTTTCCGACACAAGTGCGTTCGGTTGCTTCCCTGCCCTGGCACTCCAGTGACCGCCGCAGTGATTCAATGCAGCGTGCGTTTTAGCGCGCGCCGCCCTTTCAGCAAGGCCCTGCGCGCGTCGTAGGTGGTTTGCAGGTTGAGCCAGAACTCAGGCGTAGTGTCGAAATAGCTGGCCAGTTGCTGCGCGGTGGCGGGAGAGATGCTGCGCTCCTGCCGCACGATGCCTGTCAGGTAGCCGGGTTCCAGGTGCAGCACGCCTGCCAGCGTGCTCGCAGTCAGGCCCATCGGGTCCATGAATTCTTCCAGCAGGACTTCGCCCGGATGGATCGGGCGCATTGTGGTTTCCATAGTCGCCTCCTTCCCTACGATTCTACTCTGCCCAGCCTGCCGCCGTACTGTTGGCTTAGAATAGTAGCAGTATGAAATGCATAGCTTTCATTGCGGCTGCGCTCCTCGCACTCGCTGCCAATCCCGTGCTTGCCGCCTGCGGCACGATCCGTTACGCCTACCCCGATCAGCACCGTCCGCCATATTGGCTGGGAAATGGCCCCACCGTGCCCGATCCGCCCGGCGCCAACGTTGATTGGATCCGCGAGTTTGCCGCCAGCGGTGGATGTGCGATCGAGCTGGTGCGGCTGCCGGTGATGCGCTTGCGCAGCTCGCTCATCAGCGGCGCGGTGGACTTCGTTCCGGTCGACATCACGGCCGATGGTCAACCCGGCATCGTGCTCCCACGCGATGCACATGGCAAGCCAGACACCAAGCGCGCCACCACACTGGTCGTGGCGGCCTTCGTGCGTGCCAAGGATGGCTACCCTCACGATCTCGATCCGATGGAAATGGTGCGCGGCAAACGGGTGGGAGTGATGTTCGGTTCGTCCTATGCGGTGCGACTGGAGAAGGCCGGTGCAATCATCGACCAGGGCGCCCCTACCGTTCCGAGCAATTTTGAGAAACTCCAGCTTGGCCGCATCGATGCCTTCGTGGTTCCGATGCTCACCGCGACCGACCTCGACAAGTATGTGGCCGACCGCTACAAGGGCCAACTGGTGCGGCTGGAGAAGCCCGTGCTCAAATCCTTTAACTGGATCGCGACCAATTCCGCCTTTTACGAGGCCCATCGCCATGAGGTCGATACCCTCTGGAACTGGATGGGCACCGAGGGTAACAAGCGCTTCAACCTGCTGCTCCGCAAGTACACCGAGAATTAGGCAATTCCTCCCCACAGGCCTACAATGAACTTTGGCCCTAGCTACAAGGAGGCAATCATGTCCACACTCAACAAGGGACGCAGCCTGGAGCAGCAGACCCACGATGGCACCAGCAGCATTGCGACCATGGGCGCCGGTTGCACTGGCCGCCGCAATCTATCCCAATCACAGGAAGGCAACCAGCAATCGGCGGAATCGGCTGGCCGTACCGACGACCTTCTGTCGGGCTGTGTCGACGAAGGCGAACGCGAGCACGGTTTCCAGACCGGCCCGCAATACCGGCAAGGCGAACAGCGGGAAACCGGGCCCGATACCGTCCGGCGCAGCGAACGCTAAAGCTTGATCCAGTACAAGTTTTACCGTTGAACAAATTTCCTGGGTGGCGCATAATTGCTAATGATAACAATTCTCATTACGCAGCCACTTAGGAAATAGCATGTCGTTGAACAAATCCCCGCTGGCGCTTGCCATTGCGCTGGCCTTGCCGCATTTCGCCGCATTCGCAGAAGACGCCACCCTCCCCTCTGTCACCGTTACTGCAGCCCGTGACGCCGCTTACAACCCGAGCACCGCCACCAGCGCCACCAAGATCGACGCGCCGCTGCGCGACATTCCGCAAACGGTGAACGTGGTGCCGCAGGAACTGCTGCGCGACAAAGGCGTGAGCTCGATGGAAGACGCGGTAAAAGGCATCCCTGGCGTGGGCCTGTCGCACGGCGACGGCCAGCGCGACCAGGTGACCATCCGCGGCTTTACCGCGATTGCCGACCAGTTCATCGATGGCATGCGCGACGACGCGCTGTACTTCCGCGACCTGTCCAATATCGAGCAGATTGAAGTCATCAAGGGCCCGGCCTCGGTGCTGTACGGCCGCGGTTCTTCGGGCGGCATGATCAACCGCATCACCAAGAAGCCGGGCATCGACCGCACCGAAGCCAGCGTGACCTTCGGCAGCTGGAGCAAGAAGCGTGGCGAGTTCGACGTGGCGCGCAACCTGAGTGGCAGCGGCGTAGCCTTCCGCGTCACCGGCGCCAAGGAAGATTCGGACAGCTACCGCGACCAGCAATTCCTCAAGCGCGAGGCGCTGTCGCCTTCCCTGCTGTGGAAGCTGAGCGCCGATACCTCGCTGCTGGTGCAGGGCGAATACCTGTCCGACCGCCGCCTGACCGACTTCGGCATCCCATCCTACAAAGGCCTTCCGGTCGACGTGGATCCAGGCACCTATTACGGCGCCGCCAATGCGCGCGACACGGACTTCAGCCAGGCGCGCGTGAAATCGCTGGCCGTGGTGCTGGATCACCGCCTCAACGCCAACTGGTCGCTGCGCAATGCCTTCCGCCGCTACGATTACTCGCTGAACCGCAACAACACCCTGGTGGGCAGCGTCAATGAGGCAGCGCAAACCGCTTCCCTCACCCACGGCAATGTACGCCGCGAAGAAGACGGCTATTTCAACCAGACCGAGTTGACCCAGCGCGCAGAATTCTTCGGCATGCAGCACCAGCTCCTGTACGGCATTGAAATCGGCAAGCAGGACAAGGACCAGGTCAACCGCTCCAAGACCAATGTAGCCACGGTCAACCTGTTCAAGCCGGTGCTACCGGTGCTGCAACTGGAAGCCAACGTGGCGCCAGGCACCGACAACCTGGGCATCATGAAGAACAAGAGCGTCTACGTGCAGGACCTGGCGACGCTGACGCCGCAGTGGAAACTGCTGGCAGGCGTGCGCTACGACGATTTCAGCCAGGAGACGCGCGAGCGCCGCGTTGGCCAGAAGAACCTGGAACGCACCGACCGCGCATGGAGCCCGCGCGCCGGCCTGGTGTACCAGCCAAGCGGCACCGTTTCCTACTACGCTTCGTTCAGCAAGTCCTTCCAGCCTTCGGGTGAAACCTTCGCACTGGCAGCCAACAACGCCACCATCGAACCGGAAGAAACCACCAACAAGGAAGTAGGCGCCAAGGTCGACCTGTTCGATGGCCAGGCGACTGTTGGCGCATCGCTGTTCCGCCTGCAGCGCACCGGCATCAAGGCGACCGATCCGGTCACCAACACCGTCATGCCGGTCGGCACCCAGCGTACCGATGGCCTGGAGCTGACCTTCACCGGTGAGCTGGGCCAGGGCTGGCAAGTGGCTTCCGGCCTGGCGCTGCTGGACGCGGAAATCATCAAGTCCATCGCCCGCGACGACGGCCAGAATGTGCAAGGCAAACAACCGACGCTGACGCCCAAGCGCAGCGCCAACATCTGGTTGAACAAGGCGCTGGGCGGCGGCTGGTTCACCGGCGCCGGTGTGAACTACCAGGGCGATCGCTTTGCCAATCCGGGCAACACCACCACGCTGCCAGGCTACACCGTGGTCGACGCCATGCTGGCTTACCGCACCGCGTCCTACGACGTGCAGCTGAACGTGAACAACCTGTTCGACCGCGAATACATCGTTTCCGGCCACGGGTCAAGCAAGCTGCTTAACCTGCCGGGCGCACCACGCAATTTCCGCGTGACGGCCCGCTACCGCTTCTGATCCAACTCAGGCACAATCGGGGCATTACTTTGCGAAAGGAATGTCCCGATGATTTACGAGCTGGCGGAATTTGAGATCAAGGATGGCCAGGGTGCCGAGTTTGAAGCGGCGGTGCAGAAGGCCGTGCCGCTGTTCCAGCGCGCCAAAGGCTGCAAGTCGATGGGGCTGGAACGCGTGATCGAGCGCGCCAACACCTATATGCTGGTCATCGTGTGGGAAACGCTGGAAAACCACACCGTCGATTTCCGCGGCAGCGAGGACTTCCAGGCATGGCGCGGCATGGTCGGCCAGTACTTCGCCAACACGCCTCGCGTCGAACACACCACCAACGTCGTCGCTGGGTTCTGATGCGAATCCTCGCCTGCCTGCTGCTGGCCGCGGCCAGCCTGCCCGCATTGGCCGCCACGCCGGCGGAAACCATGGATGCGTTCCAGCGTGCGCTGGCTGAAGGCAAGCGCGATGTGGCGCTGTCGCTGCTCAGCCCCAAGGTAAAGATATTCGAATCGGGCTATACCGAAAATAGCCGCGACGAATATGCCGCGCACCATCTCGACAGCGACATCGCCTTCCTGCGTACGACCAAATCACGCGTGCTGCGCCACGAAGAACGGCGCGATGGCGCGACCGCGATCGTGATGCGCGAAACGGAAACGACCGGCAGCTACCAGGATGCCGATGTCCACCTTTTCGGGCTCGAAACCGCCGTGCTGGAACAGCATGGCGATGGCTGGCAGATCGTCCATTTGCACTGGTCGTCACGCAAGGCAAAGGCCAAGTAAGCGCGCGCCACGTTGCGGCGCCTTACGCGACAATCCCGCCAAACAGGAGACTTATCATGCCAAGCACCATTTACCGAAATTTCCGCCAGATCGCGGATGCAGAAGGCGCACGCAGCGCCCTGCTGGCCGAGGGCTTTGCCAATTCGGCCGTACAACTGAACCTGCATGAAGCACGTCCGCTGAGCACCACCGCGTCAGCCGTGCAGAACATCATGGATTCGCTTACGCCGGACGATGTCGACAATACCGACAAGCCGGATCGCCCGGCCGCCCTGCTGTCTGTCGACGTCGACGACGACGCCCAACGCGAGCAAGCCGACCGCATCATGTCCCGCTTCGGCGCGCAGGAAGCCTAGTTCGACACCAGCTTCAAGCCCGCCACGCCGCCGACAATGGCGGCCATGCACGCCAGGCGCGCGGGCGATGACGAATCACCCATGAACAGCACGCCCATCGCGGCCGTGCCAACCGCGCCGATGCCGGTCCAAACGGCATAGGCCGTCCCCACCGGCAACGTGCGCAAGGCCAGCGACAGCAGGTAGATGCTGGCCAATCCGGCCATCGAGGTGAACACGCCCGGCATAGGGCGTGTAAAACCTTGCGACCACTTCATCCCGAGCGCAAATGCGATTTCCAGCAAGCCGGCGATGGTCAACAGAATCCAGGGCATTTTTCTTCCTTTCCTTGTTTGGGGGCGGCCATTGTCGGGCCGGCGCGCCCCGGGAGGAATGGCCTTGGCCGAGGGTGGCGCAGGGTTGGCCGAAAATGATGCATATGCACACTATCGGCCAAAAGCTTGCCGTCCGATAATGGATTCATCGCAAATCCATCGGATGAAAATCATGCAAACCACTACCGCCTCCGCCCTGCCCACCAGCAGCGCCTCGGTCAAAAACCTCCCCGTCAACCTGTTTGGCTCCGTCATGGGCATCGCTGGCCTGGCCCTGGCCTGGCGCGGCGCCGCCCACCTGTTCGGCAGCAGCACGCTGGTCGCCGATGGCGTCGGCATCCTGTCGCTGCTGGTGTTTGCGGTGCTGGCCGTGGGCTACCTGTCGAAACTGGCTGCGTTCCCCGATGCGGTGAAGGCCGAATTCTCGCACCCGGTGGCGGGCAACTTCTTCGGCACGATCGCCATCGCCGTGCTGCTGCTTTCCAGCGTTGTGGCGCCCTGGAGCGGGCAGCTCCAGAAACTGGTGTGGACTGTCGGTTCGGTCGCCACGCTGGTGCTGGGTTATGTGGTGGTGTCGCGCGTCCTGCAAGGGAATATGACGCTGGCCAATGTGGTGCCGGCCTGGCTGATTCCCGGCGTGGCTTCGCTCGATATCGCCGTCACCGGCGGCGCCTGGGGCCATGAAATGAACATGATCGCACTTGGCATCGGCACGGCCATCGCCATCGTCTTCTACGTGATGATCTTCAGCCGCCTGGTGCACGGCGACCCGCTGCCGACCGGCATGCTGCCATCGCTGATGGTGATGATCGCCCCGTTCGAAGTCGGCTTCCTGGCCTACGTCAACGTCACGCACCACGTCGACATGTTCGCCGCCATGCTGTTCTACTTTGGCCTGTTCATGTTCCTGGTGCTGGCTCCGCGCGTGTTCCGCCGTTCGGTGCCTTTCGGCCCGGCCTGGTGGGCTATCAGCTTCCCGATCGCTGCGCTGGTGAACGCTGCGATCAAATATGCCGCCGTGGCCGATAGCGCTGGCGTGGTGGTGCTGGCCGGCGTGCTGCTTGCCTTCCTGACCGTGACGATTGCCGTGCTGCTGGTGCGTACCTTATATTCGCTGTACACCGGCAAACTCCTGGCAGGCTAATCATGCGTATCGCTTTACTTGTTTTTCCTGGCGTCCAAATGCTCGACGTGGCCGGGCCGATGGATGTCTTCCATGAAGCGGCCCGGCAGTCCGGCAAGCCCGGCACTTACCAGTTCGACCTGGTCGCGCTGGAAGAAGGCCCGGTCCGCGCCGACAACGGCATGCTGTTCCAGCCGACGGCCACCATCGACACGCTGGATCACGCGGTGGACACCCTGCTCGTCACCGGCAGCCACGAAGTGCAGGCCGTCGCCGGCAACCCTCGCCTGGCGCAGTGGCTGCAGCGGCAGGCGGCGGTGGTGCGCCGTCTGGGCTCCGTGTGCTCCGGCGCCTGGCTGCTGGCCCATGCCGGCCTGCTGGACGGCCGGCGCGTCACCACCCACTGGAATATTTCCGCCTCGCTGGCGCGGCGCTTCGAACAGGTGCAGGTCGAACATGACCAGATCTATCTGCGCGACGGGAATCTCTACACCTCGGCAGGCGTCACAGCCGGCATGGACCTGGCGCTGGCCCTGGTGGAAGAAGACCTTGGCCGCAACGTCGCCCTGGCCGTGGCGCGTGAACTGGTGATGTTCATCAAGCGCCCCGGAGGCCAGGCGCAATTCAGCGCCCACCTCGTAGCCCAGTCGGCGCAGCGTGACCCGATCCGGCAAGTGCAGGAATGGGTACTGGAAAACCTGGAAGAAGATCTGACAGTGGACCAACTGGCCGCGCAAGCCGGCATGAGCGTGCGCAATTTCTCACGCGCGTTCAAGAGCGATACAGGGGAAACGCCGGCGGATTTCGTCGAAGCCGCACGGCTCGACGCTGCGCGCCGCATGCTGGAGGAAAGCGCCAGTCCGCTCAAGCGGGTGGCGGCACGCAGCGGCTTCCACGACCAGAACAGCCTAAGGCGGGCTTTCGTGCGCCGCCTCGGCGTAACGCCGGGCGACTACCGCCTGCGCTTCCATCCTCAGGAGGCTTGATGGTTGAACACTTGCCGCAGGTAGGCGAGGAACGTCTCGTCCTTGCACAGGGTCTTGCCCGGAGAGTCGGACAGCTTGGCGACCGATTGGCCGTTCAGGCGAATCAGCTTCATCACGATGTTCAACGGCTTGATGCCGACATCGTTGGTCAGCCAGGTACCGATGCCGAAGCCCACCATGATGCGGTCGGCGAACTGGCGGTACAGGCGGAACGCCGTTTCGAAGTCCAGGCCGTCCGAGAACACCAGGCGCTTGGTATTGGAGTCGATGCGCAAGGCCTGATAGTGCGCGATAGCCTTCTCCCCCCACACGATCGGATCGCCCGAATCGTGCCGCAAGCCGTCGAACAGCTTCGCGAAGTACAGGTCGAAGTCGTTGAGGAAGGCATCCATGCCCACCACGTCGGTCAGCGCAATACCGAGGTCGCCCCGGTACTCCTGCACCCAAGCCTCGAGCGAAGCTTTCTGGAACTCGCGCAGCCGCACCCCGAAGGCCTGGAAGGACTGCATGTACTCGTGGGCCATGGTGCCGATCGGGATCAGGCCAAACTTTTTCGCGATATAGACGTTGGAGGTGCCTTTGAAGCACTCCGGCACCTCGCGTGCCAGGCGCTCGACGACTTCATCGTGCCATGCGGCCGAAAAGCGGCGGCGCAGGCCAAAGTCGGAAAACTCGAAGGGATGGCGCAGCGCAGGATTGGTGCCGAAAGCCTTTAACTGCGCAATCTTTTCGCCGAGGCGCTTGCGCCCTTCCTCCAACGCGGCCGGCGTGCCGACGCGGCGGAAGTACAGCTCATTGACGATGTAGAGCACGAAGATCTCATACGCCATGATGTGGACTTGCGGCCCCTCGGCATGGATCACCAGGGTATCGCCATCCGCGCGCACCTCGATGAACTTGCGCTGGAAACGGAACACCGTGAGGAAATCAACGAAGTCGCTCTTGATGTAGCGCAGGGAGCGCAGGTAATTCAGCTCGTCCTCGGTGAAGGACATGCTGCACAGGTGGTCAAGCTGCGCCTCCACTTCTTCCTTCAGCTCGGACAGCGGGAAGGCGGTCTGGTTGCGGCACACGAATTCATATTCGGCATGCGCGCTTGGATGGCTATGCAGCAAGGCCTGCCACATGGTGAACTTGTACAGGTCTGTTTCAAGCAGGCTGCGGACGACAGGGATCATTGTTTGTTCTCCGCGTTGGCAAGCAGTTCCGAGAGCACTTCAGCCGACGTGGCAAGGCGTGCGCCGCGGCGCTGCATCGCTTGCGCGAATTCGAGGTATTGGGCTTCAAAGCCGGTCACAGGGCTCATGCAGTCGGTGACCAGCACCAGCTTGCGCGGATCGATATGGTCCACAATGTGTTCGGTGGTCGCCTTCACGCAATGGCTGCCCGCTTCGCCGGTGATGTAGATGATATCCGCATGGGACAGGCTGGCGATCAGTTCGCGATTCAGTTGCGAGGCCGGGTCGCTTGGGTCGGGCACCTCGGCCATCACGGCGGAATAGTGCTCGGTCCAGGGATTGGAACCCTTGCCGACTTTGGCCACCACGGCGTGGCGGTCCTCTTCCCAGGCATTGTAGGCAGCGCGCACCGCATCGTGCACGTTGTGGCCCCAGCTGCCGATTTCGCAGTGGACCGGCCACACCATCAACTGATAACGGCCGGCGGATTCCAGCGCATCGAGATAAGACAGCACGCGCGGCAAGGCGCCAGCATCGCGCGGTACGAAGCGGCCGGCCCGCACGTCGGCAGCGGAAATCTGGGTGAACGGCCCCGGCGCCGCACCATCGGCAGTGCGCCAGAAGGTCGGATGCGCCACGTCATAGCGATGGTGCGAATCCAGCGTGACGGTGATGGCCGAAAGCCCGGCGCCGCCCTGTTCGATCAGGCTGGCAAGCCGCAGCATGTCCTGGTGGGCGCCCGGAACCGGCAAAGTCGGCGCGGCAGGTGGTGGCAAATCGCAGAAATCGTTCTGCGGATCGATGATAAGCAAGTGATAGTGGCGTTCCATTTTGCAATGATAGCAAATGATAAAAAAGGCAGCACGGCCGGCGGGGCGGTGCTGCCAAGTCCACTACGGGGAGACTGAATGGCCGAGCCCGTGTCAACCTTGGGGTCAGGCGCCCAAGTTGACACGAGCCCAGCTATGTAGCGGCCGAGGCCGTGTCAACCAAAGAGCCTGACCCCAAGGTTGACACGGGCTGGGCTGTATTACGCGGCGATCAGTTGGTCGATCGATTTCTGGGCTTTGGCCAGGGTGTCGGCGACGGCTTGCTCGCCCATCGCTACACCTTCGGCGCGGATGAATTGCACGTCGGTCAGGCCGATGAAGCCGAGAACGGTGCGCAGGAAGGTGGTCAGGTGGTCGTATGCCACTGCTGCGCCTTCGCTGTACACGCCGCCGCTGGCGGTGAACACATAGACCTTCTTGCCCTTCAGCAGGCCTTCCGGGCCGTTGGCGGTGTACTGGAAGGTGCGGCCGACGCGCGCTACGTGGTCGATCCAGGCTTTCAGCGACGATGGTACGGAGAAGTTGTACATCGGGGCGCCAATGACGATCACGTCCGCGGCAATCAGTTCGTCAACCAGGGTGTCGGATACCTTCACGGTATGCGCCTGCTCGGCATTGCGCGCTTCGGCCGGGGTGAAGAAGGCGCCCATCATTTGTTCGGTCAGGTGCGGCACAGGGTTGGCCGCCAGGTCGCGCTCGACAACGGTGTCGGCCGGGTTGGCAGCCTTCCACTTGGCGATGAATTCAGCCGACAGTTGGCGGGACAGGGAACCAGCGTTACGAACACTGCTGTTGATGTAGAGAACGTTTGCCATGAACTTGCTCCAAGAAAGTTGGTGATTGCGGCCATCTTAGAACGGGTTTATTATCGATGAAATAGGTTTTATAACGATAGAAATTATCGATTTTCTTGATATGCGAGATCCCGGCCTTCCCACCCTCGACCAGTTGCGTGTTTTCATCGCGGTCATCGATCATGGCGGCTTCGCCCACGCGGCGCGTGCCTTGCACCGCACCCAATCGGTCATCAGCTACACCATTGCCAACCTCGAGGAGCAATTGAATATCGCCCTGCTCGACCGCAGCACGCGCAAGCCGACCCTGACCGAGGCCGGCAAGACCCTGCTGGCCGACGCCCGCGCGGTGACCAGCAAAGTCGACGGCATGCGTTCGCGCGCCAAGGCGCTCGGCATGGGCCTGGAGGCCGAATTGAGCATCGTGGTCGACGTGATGTTCCCGGCTTGCGTGCTGGTGCGCGCGCTCGAACAATTCCAGCGCGAGTTCCCGACCGTTTCGCTGCGCCTGCATACGGAAGCCCTGGGTGCTGTGGCGCAGATGGTGGCCGATCGCCGCTGCCAGCTGGGCGTGGCCGGCATGACCGCAACGGCGCCGGTCAATATCGAACGCCATGCGGCGGGCTTCGTGAAAATGGTGCCGGTCTGCTCGCCCTTGCATCCACTGGCGCGCGAAGCGGCGCCGATCCCGACCTCAGTGCTGCGCGAGCATCTGCAACTGGTCGTGACCGACCGCAGCCCCCTGACCGAAGGGCGCGATTTCGGCGTGCTGGGCCTGCGCGACTGGCGGCTGGGCGACCTCGGCTCCAAGCATGCACTGCTGTTGGGTGGACTCGGCTGGGGTAACATGCCCGAGCACATGGTCATGCGCGACCTGGCTGAAGGCCGCCTGGTGCACCTGCATAGCCAGGAAGGCGGCGGAATTGATTACCCGCTGTTTGTGATCCATCGCGGTGACGATGAACTGGGCCCGGCCGGCAAATGGCTGCGCCAAAAATTCGTCGAGATCGACCATACGTTGCCGCCGGACGCTTTCTAAACATTCCTACAGGCCAGCGGCGTGTGCACCTACAGGCTTGACAACTGCATCGGCCTAGCATGGTTCTGCTTCAACCACAAAGGAGAGCGATCATGGCACCACGCAAGGACACTGAGCAATCGGACGATTGGCGCAACCAGGCTGGGCAAGCCGGCCAAGGCGGCGGTAATCGCCAACAAGGTCAACGCGAAAACCTGACCGGTGGCAACCAGCAATCCGACCAGGGACGCGGCAGCAAGCAGAGCGACGTCGGCCAAGGCCAGCGCCAGGGCAGCCGCGATGACTTGATGGATGAGGAAGAAGGCAATACCGGCAACCGCGGCAATCGCGGCGGCCGTGACCAGCAACGCTAAGCTGCCAGGCGGCTAAGCCATTCCGGCGGCGCGCAGGCGCGATTTCAGGCGGCGGACTTCGTCGCACAAATCCACTACCAGCGCCGCCAAATCTTCGTCCGCATCGAAATCCCGTTCTAGCTGGGCCAGGCGACGCGCCCTCCCCAAGTCCACGCTGGTGAATTGCAGGGTTTCGATGCTGACACCTTCGCGGCCGACCAGGATGCCGCGCTGCACGTGATGCACAACCCATTCCGGCTCGACGGCGCAAGCGCGCGCCAGTTCATCCAGCGTCAGCGCCTGGTGTTCCAGCGGCACGCCTTCCACAATCTCTTCCTTTGGCATCGCTCATCCTCCTATTTCGCGTTGCATCTGTTCGTATAGCGCGCGCCGCTCGGGCGTATCGGCCGGCGGGGCAAAGATTTCCAGTATCAGGTAGAGGTCGCCCGCAGCGCCGGAGCTATTGGCGGCGGGAATGCCGCGCCCTTTCAGGCGCAGCTTGCGCCCCCCTTGGGAATTGGGCGGCACGGTTACAGTCACGCGGCCAGACGGCGTGCTGACTTCACGCTCGCCGCCCAGCGCTGCCAGCCATGGCGGAATCGGCACTTTCTCATACACGTCGCGCCCCTCGACGCGATAGCGGTCATCGGCCTGGAAGGCGATTTCGAGGTAAAGGTCGCCCGCTTCGGCGCCGTTCATCCCCGGCTGGCCCTGCCCGCTCAAGCGCAGTTGCTGGCCGGCCGTCACACCTTTCGGGATATTCACCTTCAGCGTGCGCTGGCGGTCCAGCGAAATATCGCGCTGGGCGCCGTTGTAGGCATCGTGCAGGCTGATTTCGAGGACGGCGTGGATATCCTCGCCGCGCATGCGGAAACCCTGGCGCTGGCCGCGCTGCCCTCCCACGTGGGCGAACAGGTCGGCAAAGAAGTCTTCGGCGCTGCCGCCTCCGAAACCGGCGCTCCAGTCGGGTGGCGGATGGAATTCCTGGCCAGCGCGGTACTGGCCGCTGCCCAGCGAATCGTAGGCAGCACGCTTTTCGGCATCGCCGAGCACTCCGTACGCTTCGTTCAGCTCCTTGGTGCGGGCATCGGCATCGGCTTCCTTGCTGACGTCCGGATGGTACTTGCGGACCAGCTTGCGGTAGGCCTTCTTGATCTCGTCTTCGCTGGCAGTCTTGGCGACTCCCAGCGTGGCGTAGTAGTCCTTGTATTCCACGCTATGCCCTCTCAATGAAGGAGAACATAGGGTATCAGGAAATCACCACGTGCGGCTTCGTGATTGAACCGGTTTACGGCTTGCCGTGGGTGCCGAAATCGTATGAATCAACAATCGACTGATGGCGGGCAATCTGCTCTCTTAGCGGCTCTATCCTCGCCGCAGCCCTTGCCTCGATCATCCTTATGTCTTTCTTCACGGACTTGATGAAGAACGATCCAAAGACCAGTCCGCCAATAATGACGGGAATTGACCACCAGCCATACGCATAGATGGCAAGACCTATGCCAATAATAATTCCCCATCCTATGAGTGAATTATTCTTCTCATCGGCGGTGCGCAAAGCCTTGATCTCGCTATCGCGCCTGGCGCAGATTGCGTTCACGTCGGCATGCAATCGCGAAAGGGCAAGCTCAGATGCAGCCCGATTTGTGCCCAGCTTTACGTCGTCCAGTGCGTCTTCCAGTCGCCTTAACGAAACGATCCCACCGCCACGTTCGACGTGTTGCTGCACACCGCAATAACCGCAAGCGAATTCGTCAATGTCCTGTTTTACTTCAAGCGCTGCACCGCAATTCACACACTTCAATGAAAAAATCTTCATACGCTACGACGGCGACTCAATTGTTGGTGAGCGCCCAGTGTATGTTCATATTTTCAGAATAGCAACAAACACTGTGAAGAAAAAAGCGCGTTATGAACTCCTGCTCACCTGCACACGAACAGGAGTCTTGGCCC
>CAMLSG010000123.1 GCA_946482635.1 uncultured Duganella sp. | reverse complement strand
CTTCCTGGGTGGCGGTCAGCAGCGGGTGCAGCACCTTGATCGGTGCCTTGAACATCTCGACGAATTCCATCAGGCCCTGGTTGGCCAGGCACAGGCCGCCGGAATAGCTGTAGGCATCCGGGTCGTCCTGGGCGTAGTCTTCCAGCTTGCGGATATCGACCTTGCCGACCAGGGAGGAAATGTCCTGGTTGTTCTCGTCGCCCGGTTCGGTCTTGGAAATGGCGGTCTGCTTCAGCACCGAAGGGTAGCGCTTGACCACGCGGAACTGGTTGATATCGCCATTGAATTCGTGCAGGCGCTTGACCGCCCACGGCGAAGGGATATTGCGCAGGTAGCGGCGCGGGATGCCGTAATCCTCTTCCAGGATGGTGCCGTCTTCCGCCTCGCTGAACAGGCCGAGCGGCGACTCGTTCACCGGCGAACCTTTCAGGCAGTAGAACGGCACTTCCTCCATCAGCTGCTTGAGCTTTTCCGCAATCGAGGACTTGCCGCCGCCGACTGGCCCCAGCAGGTAGAGGATCTGCTTGCGCTCTTCCAGGCCTTGCGCCGCATGGCGGAAGTAGGCGACTACCTGCTCGATGACGTCTTCCATGCCGTAGAACTCACGGAAGGCGGGGTAAATCTTGATGACCTTGTTGGCGAAGATGCGGGACAGGCGCGTATCGTTGCGCGTATCAACCAGGGTCGGTTCGCCAATCGCAGCCAGCATCCGTTCCGCCGCCGAAGCGTAAGTCAGGCGGTCCTTTTTGCAAAGCGCGAGATACTCGGAGAGGGACATTTCCTCTTCCTTGGTGCGCTCATACCGTGCTGCGTAGTTGTCAAAAATGGTCATGTGAATGTCCTTTAATGAAAAATCTACTAGTCACATGGTCGGCAGTCTTAGCGTGGGCTGCAGGCCTGCTCAATGCTTTGCCAGCTTGCCTGAGTTGCCAGGGATTGCCCGAGGCTCGGAGCTGGATCATTATTAGCCGGCGGGGGGATGGTTGCCGGGCTCGAAACGCATCTTACGTTGATGAAATTTATTATTGCTCTATTGGATCTAGAAGTAAAGCCAGTAGTAAAGCCAGTGCTTGATCCCCTCGCATATGGCACCACAGTAGCACGGCTGGCCCGACTCTGCAGCACACTATCTTGGAGTAAGATGCCAACTACTTATCAGCGGTGAAAGAGAACAAAAAATGACTACCCAAATGCGCTCCATCGTGCAAAACATGCCCAAGGCAGAACTGCACATCCACATTGAAGGCTCCCTGGAGCCGGAACTGATTTTCGCGCTGGCCGAGCGCAATGGCGTCCAGCTGGCCTATCCGTCGGTGGAAGCGTTGCGCGCTGCGTATGCCTTCACCAACCTGCAATCCTTCCTCGATATCTATTACGCCGGCGCCAGCGTGCTGCTGAAAGAGCAGGATTTTTATGACATGACCATGGCCTACCTGCAGCGTGCCAAGGCCGATCATGTGCGCCATGCCGAAATTTTCTTCGACCCTCAGACGCATACTGCCCGCGGCGTGCCGATTGGCGATGTGATTAATGGTATCCATCGCGCCTGCAGCGAAGGACCAATCAGTGCGAAGCTGATCCTGTGCTTCCTGCGCCACCTGAGCGAGGAAGACGCGATTGCCACGCTGGAAGCGGCACTGCCATACCGCGATAAATTCATCGGCGTCGGACTCGATTCTTCCGAAGTCGGCCACCCGCCGGAAAAATTCGCCCGGGTGTTCGCGCGTGCCCGCGACCTGGGACTGCACCTGGTGGCGCATGCAGGCGAGGAGGGGCCTCCCGCCTATATCGAAACCGCGGTCGACCTGCTGAAGGTGGAGCGCATCGACCATGGCGTACGCTGCCTGGAAGACCCTGCGCTGGTGCGCCGGCTGGCAGGGCTGCGCATGCCGCTGACCGTCTGCCCGCTGTCCAACACCAAGCTGCGCGTGTTCGACCAGATGAAAGACCACAACCTGCTCGACCTGCTTGACGCCGGCCTGGTGGCGATGGTGAACTCAGACGACCCGGCCTACTTTGGCGGCTACATGAACGACAACTTCGTCGCCGTGTTCGACGCGCTGCCGCTGGGCCTGGCCCATGCGCACCAGCTGGCGCGCAACAGCTTCGAAGCAGCCTTCCTGCCAGCGGACGAGAAGCAGAAGTTCCTGGACGAAGTCGATACCTATTTCTCCGCCTTTAACGTGGTCTGACAATCAATGTTTCGACAAGCCCTGAGGATGACGGCGCGCGACTGGCGCGCCGGACAGTTGCGCTTCCTGCTGGTAGCGCTGGTAGTGGCAGTGGCAGCGCTGTCGGCCGCCGGTTTCTTCATCGACCGCCTGCGTAGCGGCCTGAATCGCGATGCGCACCAGTTGCTGGGCGCCGACCTGGTGGTCGTTGCCGACAATCCGGTGCCCGCAGCCTGGCGCGAGGAGGCGCAGAAGCGCGGCTTGCTGGTGGCCGATACGTTGGCCTTCCCCAGCATGGCGCAGGCAGGGCAGGGTGATAGCGTACGCTCCGTACTGGTGACGCTGAAAGCCGTCAGCCCGGGCTACCCGCTGCGCGGTCGCGTCAAGGTCAATACCGATATCGCGCAGGCGAATGAAAGCATCGGCACCCCGGCTCCTGCCGCGCCGGAACCCGGTACCGTATGGATCGATCCCGCTCTGGCAACTTCGCTTGACGTCGCGGTTGGCGGCAGCGTGCAACTGGGCGACAAACAGTTCCGCGTAACGCAGCTGATTGCGGCGGAACCTGATCGTGGCGGTGGCTTCATCAACTTTGCGCCGCGCGTATTCCTTGCATTGTCCGATATGCCGGCGACCAACCTGGTGCAGGAAGGTTCTCGCGTCGGCTACCGGCTGCTGGTGGCCGGCCCCGGCGCCAGTTCCAAGCCCACGCAGGAATATGGCGAGTGGCTGAAGGCTTTGATCAAGAAAGACAACGTGCGCGGAGTGCGCATCGAATCGCTGGAAGAAGGGCGGCCGGAAATGAGCGCTACCCTTGACCGCGCCGATCGCTTCCTGTCGCTGGTCGGCCTGCTGTCGGCGATGCTGGCTGCCGTGGCGGTTGCGATGGCCGCGCGCCGCTTCATGCAGCGCCACCTCGATTCCTGCGCCATGCTGCGCTGCCTGGGGCTGACGCAGAACCAGGTCACGGTGATCTATCTGGTCGAGTTCCTGCTGGTTGGCCTGGCGGGCAGCCTGCTCGGCGTCCTGGTCGGCTTTGGCGCGCACTATGTGCTGCTGCAGTTGCTCGGCAGCCTGGTGGCCGCCGATATTCCTGCCCCGACGATGCTGCCGGCGCTTCAGGGGCTGGCCACGGGCATGATCCTGCTGGCCGGCTTCGCGCTGCCGCCGATCCTGCAATTGCGGAACGTGCCGCATAACCGCGTGATCCGGCGCGAAGCCGCAGCGCCAAAGCCTGCTGCGCTGGCGACTTACGGCCTGGGCATCGCCGCGTTTGGCGCCCTCCTGCTGTGGCAATCGAACGATGTCAAGCTGGCTGGCGTGACTGGCGGCGGCTTCCTGCTTGGTTTCGCAGTGTTCGCCTTGATTGGCTGGCTTGGCCTGCAGGCTTTGCGGCCGCTGCGCAACGCCTTCCCGCAGCAATCCTGGCGCTTCGCGGTGACTTCGCTGCGCCGCCGTCCCGGTGCCACCGTGGTGCAGGTGGTCTCGCTGTCGCTCGGCCTGATGGCGCTGCTGTTGTTGACCGTCGTGCGCGGCGACCTGATGTCGGCCTGGCGCAATACGATGCCGCCGGATGCGCCGAACCGCTTCATTATCAATATCCAGCCGGACCAGAAGGACGCCATCGCAGCGCGCCTGAAAGCAGCCGGCGTGAAGGAAGTACCGCTATTCCCGATGATCCGCGGCCGGCTGGTGGCGGTGAACGGCAAGGCCGTCACCAGCGAAACTTACACTGACGAACGCGCAAAAGGCCTGGCCGAACGCGAATTCAACTTGTCCACGATGACGGAGCTGCCGGCGCAGAACCAGGTCACCTCCGGCAAATGGTCGATGGGCGGAAGCGCGGGCGAAGCATCGGTCGAAGAGGGCATTGCAAAGACACTGGGCCTGAAACTGGGCGACACAATGCGTTTCGATATCGCAGGTTCGCCGGTAGAGGCCAAGGTTACCAGCCTGCGCAAGCTCGAATGGGGTTCGATGCGAGTGAACTTCTTCGTCATCATCAATCCAGCGGTGATGGCCGACACGCCGCAAACCTGGATCACCTCCTATCACCTGCCGAAGGAGGCCATGGCAGCGGGCAATGCACTGTCGCGTGAATTCCCCAACCTGACCATCATCGACGTTGGCGGCATTTTGCGCCAGGTGCAATCGGTGCTTGACCAGGTGATCCAGGCGGTGGAGTTCCTGTTCGCGTTCACCCTGGTATCCGGCGTGCTGGTTTTATATGCAGCCCTGATGGGGTCCCAGGACGAACGGCGCCGCGAAGCCGGCCTGCTGCGTGCCCTGGGCGCCACGCGTCGCCAGCTTTCGCAAGCGCAGTTGATCGAGTTCATGCTGGTAGGCGGCCTGGGAGGCCTGCTGGCCGCCACCGGCGCCGGATTGATGGGCTGGGGCCTGGCAACCTACCAGTTCAAGTTCGCCTGGGCTTTCAGCCCCTGGGTCTGGCTGGCAGGCCTGCTGGCAGGCGCGCTCTGTGCCGTCATCGGCGGCTGGCTCGGCCTGCGCAACGTGTTGAACCACCCACCTTTACAAACCCTGCGCGAAGCCTGACCACAGCACAGCCCGTGTCCCGTGGGGCCTGACCCCATGGTGGGACACGGGCTGAACCATTAGGCCGCGATCGGCGGGCTGTGCTGGCGCAGGAATTCTGCGTAGGGCGTAGGCTGGATATCCAGCAGGGCTGGCTCGATCTCGAACAGGGCCCAGTAGTAGGTCTCCAGTCCCTTGCATACCTGCGGCGCCTTGCAGTAACGGTGCCAATGCTGGCCCACTTCGTCCGAATACATGCCATCCGGCGGGAAGAACGGCAGCATGCGCTTTTCTTCCAGCGCTTCCACCAGCGAATGCGGGGCGCCGCTGTCGCGCGCCATTTCCACCTGCGATTCGTAGCCGCGTTCCGTTTCCACCACCATCAATTGCGCCGAGCCGTCGGCCTTGAAGAACAGGATGCCGCTCGGGCTGGGGAAGGGGTAATGCTCGACAAAGCCGTGCTCCTTGTACAACTGCTGCACCACCTTGGCCAGTGCGCCGCAGCGCAGGAAGCTGAACTCATGCAGCACCAGCATGTCCAGCAGGGTCTCGGACTGCTCCTGGAAGAATGCCTTCTGCAGCGCCGCCACTTCTTCTTCCAGCCGGTCCAGTGCATCGTCCGCGCTTTTCTTGATGTAGCGGTCGATCAGCCCACGGTTGAAGGCATCCACGGCGATCTTTTCATCGGCCTGGCCGGTGAACAGGATCTTCTTGCAGGGCAGGTGCTGGATTGCCTGGCAAAATGCCACGCCATTCATTTGCGGCATCGAATAATCGACCACCAGCACCGAAGGAATGGAAAATCGCTGGCGCTGGCCGGATATCCGGTAGATCTGCTCCAGGTCCACCGCCACGTTGCGCTGCTCGGCCGACTGGTTCGGATTGTCGAAATCGACCTGCAGCGGCAGCTCGCTGCTGCGGGCATTGGCCTTGAACCATTCCAGCGCCTGCAGCGGGTCGTGGAAGCACACGCTGGCCTGCATTGGATCGAGCTGGAATACCAGGCTATGGAGGAAGGTATCGCTATCGTCCACCAGGACGGTCATGGTGGGGTGGGCGTAAACGGGCAGTTTCATGGTTCAACGGCTTGCTTGTAAGGGAAATTCAAGCACAAAGATAGCATACGCGTGCTCGCGGGAGACACAATGTAGTCGAGCATTCCACGCTTGCATCACCTGGCGGCACAATGCCAGGCCGATGCCGGCGCCATTATGCTCCGGATAAGAGAAGAAACGTTGGAATATCCTGGATAGATGTTGCGGTGCAATACCGCAGCCGGTATCGATCACTAAAACACGCGGCACCGGCCGGCAGCCGTCGATCACGATCCTGACCCGCCCCTTGCCGGCGCGTTGCACCGCCTGCATCGCATTGCGCAGGAGGTTCAGCAGCAGCATGATGGCCAGTTCGTTCTGGCCGCCGAAGCGAAAATCGCTGCGAACCTGCAGCGCGACGAGCTGGCGCTGGGCCTCACCGGTGAAAGGATAGCGGCGCAAGGCCGATTCGACCGTGTCGAGCATGGACACGGTTTCGTGCGGGTCCAGCTTTTGCCGCACTGCCTGCGCGCTAAGCAGGAACAGGTCGATCATATGGTTCATATGGCGCACTTCGTATTGCATGCGTCCCAGCGCCTGGTGCATCGCCGGATTATCCTGCCCGGTGCGTTGCTGCATGCGCGACAGGCCACGCACGTTGGCATCCAGGCTGGCCAGCGGAGTACGCATCTCGTGCGCCACAGCTCCCAGCCCTTCGCCCAGGCCTTCCAGCTTTTCCTCTTCCAGCGCCTTGCGGCTTTGGGAAAACACCCACATCCAGCCGACCAGGAACAACTGCACGGGCAGCAATTGCAGCACTTCCCTGGTGGCCAGCACCTCGCCGGCGCCCAGCGCGATGACCAGCAGCACGGCCGCGCTGATGCCGATCACGCCAAGGCGCAGCGCCATGCGGAAGTCAAAATGGAACAGCGCCACCAGCATCACCAGCACCACTTGAGCCCAGGTGACGTTGGCGTGGTTCATCAGGAACATGAAGGTGCAGAAAAAGGGAAGCTCATACGTCACCAGCACCATGGTGTAGCGGTCGCGCAGGCGCGGCGGCAGCCGGCGTGCCAGCAGGCCGCCAATCCCGAGTGCGGTGCCAATCGCGCGCGCCGCCAGGTTCTCATAGGGCTGCGGCACCAGCCAGCCGAAAATCAGGTAATACAGGGGAAAGCAAGTGATTCCGAGCCAGCTCAAGGCAGCCAGGCGCAGGTCGGCGATTTCCTCGGCACTGCGGGCGCGCAGTCGGGTTCGGATAAGGCGTCGGATCATCTGGCAATCATGGCGGTTTGTTGGCGCATTTTGCGCAGAATCAGCACTATGCTTGATCCACATCAATACGTCCATGCGCTATCATTGCTTTATGAATGATGAAGCACGCACCCTATACGAAGTCATCGGCGGCGAAACCAAGCTGCGCGAGATGGTTGACCGGTTTTACGACCTGATGGAACTGGAGCCGGAATTCGCCGGCATCCGCGCCATGCACCCGCCCAGCACCGACGGCTCGCGCGACAAGCTGTTCTGGTTCCTCAGCGGCTGGATGGGCGGGCCGGACCTGTTTATCGAACGGTTCGGCCACCCGCGCCTGCGCGCCCGACACCTGCCTTTCGCGGTCGGTTCGAGTGAGCGCGACCAGTGGCTGCGCTGCATGGCGTGGGCGATGCAGGACGTCGGCATTGCGGAAGACCTGCGCCTGCGGCTGATGGAATCCTTCTACCAGACCGCCGACTGGATGCGGAACAAGGCCGATTGATGGAGTTGACCATCCTGCTGGCGCTGGCCGCCGTCATCATCGTCCTGCAAATTGTCGCGCTGTTGCGCAGCCGCGGCGCCGACGTTTCCGACCAACTGGACCGGGTCGAGCGCGAAGTGCGCCTGCAGTTGCAGGCTACTGCGCAGGCGCAGCGCCAGGAAATGGGCAATATGCTGGCGCAGTCGCATGGCGCTACCGTGCAGCAGCTCGAAACCATGCGCCGCCAGATCGAAGTCCTGACCGAATCGAACACGCGGCGCCTGCTGGAAGTACGCGTGGCGCTTGAGACCAAGATGCGCGAGCTGCAGGCCGATAACGGCGCGCGGTTGGAAGAGATGCGCAAGACGGTCGATGAGAAACTGCACGAAACGCTGGAAACCCGCCTGACCGAATCGTTCCGCCAGGTGTCCGAACGCCTGGAGCGCGTGCACCAGGGCTTGGGCGAAATGCAGCAGCTTGCGCTGGGCGTCGGCGACCTGAAACGCGTGCTCACCAATGTGAAGACCCGTGGCACCTGGGGCGAAGTGCAACTCGAAATGCTGCTCGAGCAAATCCTCACGCCGGACCAATACGCCAAGAACGTCGAGACCATACCGGGCTCCAACGCCCGCGTCGAATTCGCGCTCAAGCTGCCTGGCCAGAAAGAGGGCGGGGCGCCAGTGTGGATGCCGATCGACGCCAAGTTCCCGAAAGAGCAGTACGAGCGCCTGCTGGAGGCGGCCGACCGGGCCGATGCCGACGCTGTAGCCGCCGCTGGCCGGGAGCTTGAACGCGCCGTACGTGGCGAAGCAAAGACTATCGCCGAGAAATACGTTTCGCCGCCGCTGACCACCGATTTCGCCATCCTGTTCCTGCCGACCGAAGGCCTGTACGCGGAAGTGATGCGCCGCCCCGGCCTGGCAGATGAACTGCAGCGGGTGAACCGCGTCAGCATTGCCGGCCCGTCCACGCTTACCGCGCTGCTGAATAGCCTTCAAATGGGCTTCCGCACGCTGGCGCTGGAAAAGCGCTCGTCGGAGGTGTGGCAGGTGCTGGGCGCCGTGAAGACCGAATTCGCCAAATTCGGCGACGTCCTCGCCGCTACGAAAACTACGCTTGAACGCGCCGCCCGCAACATCGAAAGCGCCGAAGTGCGCAGCCGCCAGATGGCACGCAAGCTCAAATCAGTGGAAGCACTTCCTTCCGAGGCAGCATTGATGATGCTCGGCGCTGCCGACAGCTCCGACGCGGACGCAGACAGCGCCACCTAAACATTGAACAGCCGCCCGCCTCGCGCTGGCAATGGCGTCACCTGCACGTATAGAACACGACCGTCAGGTCTTGTTCTTGTGCGTGCCGGAACAGGATGAGCAGCGACACAAATGCTGAAAACATGAACAGCGGGCTGTCGCCATCATCGCCATCCGAAACAAGTTCCGGCAATTCGCGAATCGCCAGGGCCGTCGCAAGCGCATCGCGGAAATCTTTTTCGGAGAGACCGCCAGCCTCGATGGACTGGGCCAGCAATTCTATGCGCTCGCTGCAGGTTGTCACCAGGCTTGCGAGCTGCTGAGTTGCCACGGCAAGGGTTTCACCTCTAAGCAGCGTCCAGAAGTTGGTGTGGTATTCACGCTCAAGTCGTCCCGAACAGCGGGCTTCGTCGTAAATGAAGCGCAGGGCATCATGGCCAGGAAAGGTATCAAGGAGCGCCTCGCACTGCCATTGGAACCACCCGCCGCGCGAACCGCCTCCTGTCGCAGGCTTTGGATCAGGAAAATGAAGTGGATCTTCTGCTGATCTGGGGACTGCATATGCTGCGAAAAACGATGACCAGGACACGTGGAAACTACCTTCCGCCTATGATTTCGTAGGCGTATTGACAGGTTGAGATGCGGTTTTCGCCAAGCACGATCTCGTCTGTGGAAAATCTGAACTTCGTGTAGAGCAGATCCCAGTCAATTGGATTTTCGAGCACCAGGTGATAGCCGTCCTTATCAACGGACCAACCGTTTCCTTTGACGGTGTTGCCGTTGTCAACCAGCACCTTTACCACAGCGTCGAAGCTTTCCTTTGAGTGGTCGACCAGGCGAGTCATCAGACCAACCCTTCGAACACGATGACGTCGACCAGGTCGCCTTCCGCGACATTGCCTTGTTCGTCGTGCAGCACCACCATGCAGTTCGCTTCCGACATTGAGCGCAGGATGCCCGAGCCTTGCGAGCCGGTGATGCGCACTTCGCGGCTGCCGTCCAGCGCCGTGGAGAGGATGCCGCGCTGGTATTCGGTGCGGCCGGGTTTCTTGCGGATCGCCTGCGCCGAACGCGCGCGCAGCAGCTGGTCGCCCGGCGCCTCGGCACCCATCATGCGCAGCAGGGCATGGCGCGCGAAGAAGTAGAAGGTAACCATCACGGCCACCGGATTTCCCGGCAGGCCAAACAGATAGGCGCTGCGGCCGTTGGATCGGATGCGGCCAAAGGCCATCGGGCGCCCGGGGCGCATGCCGATCTTCCAGAAATGCACGTCGCCCAGCGTCGCCATGACCTGTTTCGTGTAATCCGCCGCGCCCACAGAGACGCCGCCGGAGGTGATCACGGCGTCGGCGCATTCGCAAGCCGTGCGCAAGGCTTCTTCCAGCGATGCCGCATCGTCTTTCACGATGCCCATGTCGACGATCTCGCATCCCAGGCGCTGCAGCATGCCGAACAGGGTGTAGCGGTTGCTGTCGTAGACGCAGCCTTCTGCCAATGGTTCGCCAATCGAACGCAGCTCGTCGCCGGTGGAGAAGAAGGCCACGCGCAGGCGGCGCTGCACCGGCACTTCGGCCAGGCCTAGCGAGGCAACCAGGCCCAGGTCGGCCGGGCGCATTACTTTGCCTTTGCGAAGCGCTGGAGTACCTGCCGCCAAGTCTTCACCTTTGAAGCGGCGATTGTCGCCGGTGCGCACGGTATTCGGCGCGATCGTTACGGCGACGTCGCTCAGGTCTGCGGCCAACTCCTGCGGCAGCACGGTGTCGCAGCCATCGGGCATGACGCCGCCAGTCATGATGCGCACGCATTCGCCGGTGCCAGGCTTCAGCGCGGATGGTCGTCCTGCGTAGGCTGTGCCGATCACCTTCAGCGTCGTATTGCCCTCTGGTTTGAGCTGTGCGCCGGCAAAGGCGAATCCGTCCATCGCGGAGTTGTCGTGCGCGGGGACATTGATCGGTGAGATCACATCGGCCGCAAGGACGCGATCGAGGGCGCTGCGCAGTGCCACTTTCTCAATTCCGCGTACCGGCTGGATGAATTCGCGGATGATGCGCTGAGCATTCCGTACCGGCAGGGCGTCGGGATCGTAGCCGGACAGGCAGCTCGCCACGTCTTTCAGCGAAGGATTGGCGGCTGCATCTTCTTCGTTCTGCAGCTCGGTCAGCGTATTGATGTTGCGGAAGGCCGCGGCGTCGTTGAACAGCACCTCTGCCACCTTGATTGACTTGTACCAGCCGTCCATCTTGCGCGAGCCGGTTTGCAGGTAGTCGTCCAGCGCCGGCAAGGCGCTCTTGCGCACCAGGCAGAATACCGGATGCAGCTGCGTGCGCGCCTTGCCGTCTTCGTCGGCCTCCAGTGTCGATGCCACGGCGAGGTCGGCGCCCTGCGCGTTCAATGCGTCGTACAAACGCTGGGCCAGGTCGGGAGGGAGGAAGGGCGAATCGCAGGGCGCCGTCAGCAGCAAGTCGGTCGTGCAATGGCGCAGGCCGGTTTGCAGGCCGGCCAGCGGACCTTCGTAGCCTTCCAGTTCGTCCGGCAGCACCTCAACGCCAAGCGCGCTGTAGGTGCCGAGATTGCGGTTGGCGTTGATGGCGACGCTGGCCACTTGCGGTGCAAGCCGTTGCAGTACATGGGAGGCAAGCGTGCCGCCGCGGAATGGCTGCAAGCCTTTGTCCACGCGGCCCATGCGGGTACCGCGGCCGCCGGCCAGGATCAATGCACTGATGTTTTGTTCCATCGCCAGCTTAGCCCCCGATATATGACATTTCGACTTTGCGGTCGGCGCCCAGCGCCAGGCCCTCGGTATTGATGGTGCGCAGTTCCGAATAGCGGTCGGCGCGCACGCGCCACAGCGCAGCGATGGCGGATGAGATTTCCGCGTCACTGCGGCCTTCGCGCAGCAGCGCGCGCAAATCGTGGCCGCGTGATGCGAACAGGCAGGTGTACAGCTTTCCTTCAGTCGACAGGCGGGCGCGCGAACAATCCTTGCAGAAGGCCTGCGTCACGCTGGAGATCACCCCGACTTCGCCGCCGCCATCGACATAGCGCCAGCGTTCTGCCGTTTCGCCGGTGTAGTTCGGATCGACCGGCGCCAGAGGCATTTCGGCGCCGATCATGCGCACCACTTCCGCGGATGGCACCACATCGTGCATATTCCAGCCGTTGGAGGTGCCGACGTCCATGAATTCAATGAAGCGCAGGATGGAAGGCGAACCTTTGAAGTGGCGCGCCATCGGCAGGATTTCCTGTTCGTTCATGCCGCGCTTGACCACCATGTTCACTTTGACGGGACCAAGGCCGACGCTGTGCGCCACGTCGATCCCGTGCAGTACATCTTCCACTGCGAAATCGACATCGTTCATGCGCTTGAAAGTGGCGTCGTCCAGTGCGTCGAGCGAGACGGTGACGCGCTGCAGGCCGGCGTCCTTCAGCGATTGCGCTTTGCGCGCCAGCAGGGAACCGTTGGTGGTCAGGGTCAGGTCGAGCTGCTTGCCGCTGACCGTGCGCAATTCGGCCAGCATAGCCACCAGCCGCTCCAGGTCCTTGCGCAGCAGCGGTTCACCGCCGGTGAGGCGGATTTTCTCGACGCCGTGTTCGACAAACAAGCGCGCAATGCGCGTGATCTCTTCAAACGTCAGCAGGGCATTGTGCGGCAGGTACTGGTAGTCCTTGTCGAACACTTCCTTCGGCATGCAGTAGACGCAGCGGAAGTTGCAGCGGTCGGTGATGGAAATGCGCAGGTCGTGCAGCGGACGGGCGAACCTGTCCTGCAGGCTGCCGGTTGGCGCCTCTAACGTTGTCGGGATGGCCGGCGCCTGGCTGCGGCCATCGTTCAGGAGGATGATTTTTTCAGTCATGCTGGGTGTTCGGTTACACCCGGTACGATAGCACGATGCCAGCAATCGCACAGGCAACTAATACGCGGATTGTTCCTTGCTTGTACTGCATCAAGGCGATAGCGGCGGCGGCGGCGATTGCCACGGCCGGCCATTCCCAGTGGTCGGCCGGATAAAACACGTGAATGCCGAAAAATAGTGCCAGGCTGGCAATGACTCCAACCACGGCGGCGGAAATGGCGGTCAGCGGGGCTGTCATGCGGATATTGCCGCGCGTGGATTCAACCAGCGGGCCGCCGGCCAGGATGAAGACGAAGGAAGGCACGAAGGTGAACCAGGCGGCGACGCTGGCGCCCCGCACCCCGGCCAGGGCCGGATGGCCGGCAACCGCTTGCTGCGTCCAGGCGCCGACGAAGCCGACGAATGCCACCACCATGATCAGGGGGCCGGGCGTGGTTTCTCCCAAGGCCAGGCCATCGACCATCTGGGCTGGCGTCAGCCAGTGGAAGTGCTCGACGCCGCCCTGGTAGACGTAGGGCAGGACGGCATAGGCTCCGCCAAAAGTCATCATCGCGGCTTTGGTAAAGAACCAGCCCATTTGCGCCAGCGGCCGGTCGACACCGAACAGCCAGGCGAGCAGCAGCCAGCCGCCAGCCATCAAGGCGATGCCGGCAGCGATGACGCGGGCCAGGCCGCTCCAGCTGAAGCGGGCGTGCGGCGGCGTCGGGGTGCCATCGTCGATCAGGGCGGGCGAGTGGGCGCCGTCCGCGGTGGCTGGACCGTGCGCCGCGCCGCCCAGGGCAAACAACTCGGGACGCAGCCTGCCGCCCGCCCAGCCCAGCAGGGCGGCGCCGGCGACAATGGCCGGGAAGGGGAGCTTGACGAAGCTGATGGCGATAAACGCTGCCAGCGCGATTGCCATCAAGGGGCGGTTGCGCAGCGTGCGTTTGCCGATGCGCCAGGCGGCAGCCAGCACAATGGCGACTACGGCGGGCTTCATGCCGTACAGGATGCCGGCAATGGCAGGCAGGCTGCCGTAAGCCATGTAGGCCCAGGACAGGCCGATCAGCAGCAAGAGCGAGGGCAATACGAACAGTACGCCGGCGATGATGCCGCCCAGGGTACGGTGCATCAGCCAGCCGATGTAGATGGCGAGCTGCGTGGCTTCGGGGCCGGGCAGCAGCATGCAGTAATTCAGGGCGTGCAGGAAGCGCTGTTCGGAGATCCAGCGCCGGCGCTCAACCAGCTCGGTGTGCATCAGGGCGATCTGGCCGGCCGGGCCGCCGAAGCTGATGAAGCCCAGCTTGAGCCAGTAAAGGAAGGCTTCCCACAACGGGACATGAAAAAGGGAAGCACTTGGCTTCCCTTTTTCGTCAGCGATAGGCCGGTTAGCCATTCACCTTGGTTTCAACCTGCACCAGCGGTTCGCTGGCGACCGGTGGCAGCGGCTTGCGCTCGCGTGGCACGCGGATCGGTTGGGAAGTGGCGGCGGCTGCAGCAGCTTCCTGCGCGGCGCGCACCTTGGCCGGGTCGGTCACAGCCATCGACAGGCCGGCGGCGGCCAGCATGGTGTCGACGTCAACCTTGGCGGCAGCCGGTGCCGGAGCTGGAGCTGGAGCTGCAACCGGAGCGGGCGCTGGAGCTGCCGGCGCGGCTGGCGCCGGCGCGGCGGCAACGGGAGCGGCGGCCGGTGCGGCCGGAGCAGGCGCAGCTGCTACCGGAGCGGTGGCGACTGGCTCAACAACTTCCGCGGCAACTTCTTCCGCGGTTGCAGGTTCTGCAACCGCAGGCGCGGCTTCGGCGAACGGCAGCACGCCTTGTGGCGAGGCCGGAGCGGCAGCAACGGGCTCGGCGGCGGCAGGTTCAGCTGCTGCCGGTGCCTCAACTGGCAGGTCTACAGCGGCTGGCTGCACTGGCTCAGGAACCACCGGCGCGGCCTCGACTGGTGCGGCGGCAACAGGTTCTGCAACAACTGGTGCCTCGACAACTGGGGCAGCAGGGGCAGCAACGACAGGCGCAGCAGCAACTGGCTCGGCAACAGCAGGCGTTTCTACAGCCGCGGTTGCTACAGCTTGCGCGGCAGCACCTTCGGCAGCGGCAGCGCCGGCAGCCTCGGCGGCAGCCGGTTCGACGGCAGCGCTTGCGGCAACAACTTCGCCTTCAGCCGGAGCAACGGTGAACGTTGCCTCGGTCACGCCTTCCGCGCCTTCGACGCCCTCAGCGCCTTCGCGCTCACGACGGTTACGGTTGCGGCCACCGCGGCGGCGGCGGCGGCGTGGCTCATCACCACCTTCCGCGCCTTCATGCTCTTCACCCTCTGGGCCGGCGTTGGCGGCGGCCTTCACCAGGACTGGCGTCTCAGGAGCGCCGGTGCCGGTGCCAACTGGGCCGACGCCTGCTGCTGCCAGTGCCAATTCCTCGGCCTTGGCTTCTGCCGGGACTGGTTTCTCGGCGCGTGGCTCACGCGGCTGGCGTGGCTGGCGCGGTTCACGTGGTTCACGCGGCTCGCGTGGTTCGCGCTCGGCACGCTGGCCCTGGGCCTGGGCTGCTTCGGCGCCTTCGCGCGGCTCGCGTGCTTCACGCGGCTGGCGTGGCTCACGCGGTTCACGTGGCTCGCGCTGTTCGCGCGGCTTGCGGGCTTCCGCTGCCGGCTTCGCTTCCTCGGCGCCTGGGCGGGTGCCTGGTTCGCGGTCTTCACGCTCGCCACGGCCGCCCTTGCCGCCACGGTTACGGCCACGCTGGCCGCGATCCTTGCGGTCGCCGCGTTCTGCGTTGGCTGGCGCCTTGGTGACGATGACCGGGGCTTTCGGCTGCACCGGTTCTTCCTTGTCACCACCGGTGAAGAAGGAGATCAGCTTGGCGAAGAAGCCTTTTTCTGCAGGAGCGGCTACAGCAGCGGCACGCGGAGCGGCGGCTGGCTTGGCAGCTTCCGGCTTGTGTTCCACCAGCGGAGCTGGTTGCTCTGGGGTAATGGTCTTGACGACAGCTTCCTGGCGCGGCTTGGCTTCTTCCTTATGGCGCTTGGAGAACGACATGTCGGTCTCGGCAGCTTCTGCCATGGTGTAGGAAGCAGCGTGGTCTTCCAGGCGTGGATCGTCGTGCTTGATGCGTTCCAGCTTGTAGTGCGGGGTTTCCAGGTGCTTGTTCGGGATCAGGATCACGGTGATGCGGTGACGGGTCTCGATCTTCAGCACTTCGCCGCGCTTCTCGTTCAGCAGGAAGGCAGCCACGTCGACTGGCACCTGCACGTGGATGGCGGCGGAATTTTCCTTCATCGCCTCTTCCTGGATGATGCGCAGCACCTGCAGGGCGGACGATTCGGTATCGCGGATGTGGCCGGTGCCCGAGCAGCGTGGGCAGGTCACGTGCGAGCCTTCCGACAGGGAAGGGCGCAGGCGCTGGCGCGACAGTTCCATCAGGCCGAAGCGGGAAATCTTGCCCATCTGGAC
>CAMLSG010000122.1 GCA_946482635.1 uncultured Duganella sp. | reverse complement strand
TGAGCCGAGTCGCTTGAATTAATCGTTGAAAGGTGTGTTGCATGATTATCCGCGTTGCCACGAGCCACGACGCTCCCAAAATCGCTGAAATGGTCGGCGAACTTCTTGCCGAAATCATGGCGGCCATCGGCGAGCAGGCCTTCAACTTCGACCTGGCGGCGACAATTGAACGATTGAGGGACTTCATCAGCCGGGAAAAGTATTTTGTCTTCGTCGCCGTCGATGGCGAATCCCCCGCTGGATTCGTGGCGCTGTATGAAAGCTGCGCGCTGTATGCGGAAGGCGAGTTCGGCACGATTCCCGAGTTCTATGTCCGCCCGGCTTATCGTTCGAAAGAGGTGGGCTTGCAGCTTCTTTCCAGGGTCAAGGAATTCGGCCGCTCACGCGGCTGGAAGCGGCTGGAGGTGACAACGCCACCGTTGCCCCAGTTCGACAGGACCCTCGCATTCTATGAACGCGAGGGTTTTGCCATCAGTGGTGGCAGAAAACTGAAGGTGGCATTGTGATCGAAGGCCCTTTTTATCATGGCACCAAGGCAGACCTGGAAGTCGGCGACCTCATTGGCCGCGGCTATACGTCCAACTATGGCAGCCGGCGGCAAGCCAATTTCGTCTATCTGTCCGCAACGCTGGAAGCGGCAACGTGGGGCGCCGAGCTGGCAGTGGGGGAGGGGCGGGGCAGGATTTACATCGTCGAGCCTACCGGTGCCATTGAGGATGATCCCAACCTGACGAACAAGCGTTTTCCGGGCAACCCAACCAAGTCATATCGCTCGCGCGAACCGCTGCGCATCATTGGTGAAGTGATGGAATGGACGGGGCACCCGCGGGAGCGCCTTCGGGAAATGCTCGACCACCTTGAAAAGCTCAAGGAGCAGGGTATTGAAGCAATTGAAGAATAAAGCGCGAACATTTGCCGAGCGGGTTCTGAAAGTGAATCAGGCGGGCGAAAACGGCGCAGTGCACATCTGTGCGGAGCAGATGGATCTCGAAAGCTGTCCTGGCGCCTGTGGTGGCGTTTTCAACCGAATCGGTGATCTGGCTTGGCATGCGGCTGTGAGCTTGTGGAGCTAAGGTATCATTTGTGAAAATCTGATGGAGGTCCGTGTGGGAACTGCATTCTGGATCAAGCGCTTCCTGCTCGTGCTGGCAGGGGCATTTGTGATCATTAGCGTGGCGCAGGCATTGCGTGGGCATGACTGGATGTATTCGGCAACGCAGGGCGCAATCTGGGGTGCATTGGGTGCGACGGTGTTCACGGTCGCGCGCTACCGGCAGGCGAAAAAAGGGCAGCATTGCGCCCTGTGCAGGGATACGCCGGAGATGAGGGAGGGACAATGAAAACAATGTTGAGCGCGATCCTGCTGGCGACAATGGCCTGCACGGCGCAGGCGCAAGTGCAAAAGCCGCCTGCCTACGACGCCGAGCTGGCGAAGTCGTTGGGCGGCAACGATAACGGCATGCGCAAGTATGTGTTCGTGGTGCTGCGCACTGGGCCGAACAAAGTGCCGGCGGGGCAGGAGCGAACCGAGATGTTCGCCGGTCATATGGCGAATATCCAGCGGCTGGCCAATGAGCGCAAGCTGGCTTATGCCGGGCCGCTGGACGGCGTCGACGGCGCGCGCGGCATCTTTATCTTTGCGGTGGAGAGCATCGACGAAGCGAAGGCGCTGGTGGCCACCGACCCGGTCATCATCAAGGGGGAAATGGTGGCGGAATACCACACCCATTTCGGCTCCGCAGGCCTGATGATGGTGAACCAGGTCCATTCGCAGATCAGCAAACCGGCGGCAAAGTGAAATTCTCCACAGTCCGCACCTTTGCCATGGCGCTGCCGGACGTCAGCGACGAGCCGCATCATAACTTTGGCGCGTTCCGTGTGAAGGGAAAGATCTTCGTCACCGTCCCGCCAGGGGAAGAATTCGTCCACATCTTCATTCCCGACGAGACCCGCGATGAAGTGCTGGAACTGTATTCGTCCTTTGCTGAAAAGCTGCTCTGGGGCAGCAAGGTTCTTGGCGTGCGGGTGGAACTGGCGAAGGCTGATGCTGCGGTGGTCAAGCGGCTGGTGAAGCAAGCATGGGAGCACAAAGCGCCGAAGCGCAAGGGCGCCTGACATTCGGGGCGTAAAACCGACCATTCGTCCCCCCTGATCGACCATTCGTCGGCTCGGCCACCCGCGCGGGGCCGGGCGGCATTAGCATCCGGATTTTTAAGGAGACCTGGCCGTGACGAAATTACCTGCAGTTTTCTTTGCATCGCTCTCCCTTCTGCAAGCTACTTGCGCGATGGCCGAAACGCCGCTCGAGCAGCGCCTGGATGCCGCCCTGGCGCCGATGTTCAAGCCGGACTGGCCAGGCGCCACGGTGATCGTCACGCGCGACGGCAAGCCGGTATTCCGTAAGGCGTATGGCCTGGCCAACGTGGCGGAGAAGACGCCGATGCAGCCGGACATGCAGCTTCGCATCGGTTCCATCACCAAGCAGTTCACCGCTGTCGGCATCCTGATGCTGGCGGAGCAGGGCAAGCTGTCGGTGAAGGACGATATTCGCAAGTACTTGCCGGACTTCCCCGACAAGGGCAGCACCATCACCATCGAACACCTGTTGCAGCACACTTCCGGCATTCCAAACTATACGGCGCTGAAGGCTTTCCGCAGCCTGCCCGAAGAAGGCGTGACCCTGGACCAGGTGCTTGGCGTCTTCGCCAAGGAACCGCTAGACTTCAAGCCGGGCGAGCGTTACAGCTACAGCAATTCCGGCTACTTCCTTCTGGGCCTGGTCATTGAAAAACTGTCCGGCATGAAGTACCACGACTTCGTTGCGAAGAATATCTTCGAGCCGCTCGGCATGCAGGATACGGCGCAGGAAGGTTTCGAGCGCAGTGCCAGGCGCCACATCAAGGGCCATCGCCTGAGCGGGAAAGAGATCGTGGCCGTGAAAGACATCGACGTAACGCTGGCCTATTCGGCGGGCGCACTGGTGACCACGGCGGACGACATGGCGCGTTGGGATGCTGCCGTCAGCAGCGGCAAGCTGCTCAAGCCGGCGACCTGGCGCCAGGCCTTCACTTCTTGCCGCCTGCCGCAGGATGCGCCATGCAATTACGGCTACGGCTGGAATATAGGCACGCTGGCAGGTCACAGGATGATCCATCACGGCGGTTCGATTCCGGGCTTTACCGCGCAGGCCTTGCGGCTGCCGGACGACAAGGTCTTCGTAGCGGTGCTCACCAATGGCAATGGCGGCGCAGTCAACACGCCCGTGATCGCCTACAAGGCGGCCGGTATCGCAATCGGCCAGCCGTTTGCCGAATTCAAGCCGATCGCGCTGGCGCCGGAGGCGCTCGATGCCTTCGTTGGCACTTACGTCGGCGCGGACAAGGTCAAGCGGGTGGTGCGCCGGGATGGTGACAAATTGGTGATGCAGAGGGAAGGGCGCGATGCGATGCCGATCATGGCGCATGCACCGGACAGCTTCTTCATGGAAGGATCGCTGGCGAGCCTGGAGTTCCAGCGCGGCAGCGACGGCAAAGTCCATAGCCTGCTGGTGCGCCAGCCGGGTGCAGACGAAACCGCATTGCGCCAGTAAAAAGAGGCCGCCAGCTTCACTGAGGGCTGGCGGCCCGGACGTGCCCGCGGCTAGCGCGTCATGAGGGAGGCATAGGCCAGCGGTTTATCTGGCAGGTCCTCATTCCAATATACGATGCTGCCACTGACATAGCCCTGACGCGAAATGACGATATTGAGCGTCATGGACTTGTCTGCCGACTCGAACATGTTCTCGCCGGTTGCTATGATCTCCTTTTCCTTTTGCTTGCCTACCTGTGCGTACAGGTGGTTGGCAATGCGGTTGATGTACATCTTCTTGCCATTGGACAGATAGTATTCGCCCTTGTAGTTCTGCAGGTCGTCCGGCCAGATAAAGTATGGCGCGGGTTTGGCGGCCGGGATGATCACGCGGCCGGCATCGGGTTGTTGCTGCGCCAGGGCTTGCGTGCAGCACATGGCAAGCCCCAGTATGGCAGTTGCTCTTTTCATGGCGCCCCCCTTTCAGCGTGAGGCGAATTCCACCAGTACAGGCAGCGAGCCTGCACTGCGACTGCTATCGACATAAGCTACATTGCCGGTGATCTGTCCGTCCCAGGTGTATTTGATGTGGACGGAAAGCTTGCCGTCCACCGCGTGAAACTTGCGCAATCCTGTGGCGATCAATTCGTGCTTCGGTAACGAGCCAATCTGGCCATACATCTTGGCGCCTTGCCTGGTGAGGTACAAGGTCTTGCCGTTGGCGAGCTGGTAGTCGCCAATATATTCAAGGATATCGTCGGGCCACAAGGTGAGTGGCTTCACGTCCTTCTGGGCAGGCACCACAACTGTTTCGACCGAAGTCTGGCTTTGGGCTGGAACGCTAAAGACGAAGAAGCCCAGGCCGCACGCGAGCAATAGGCGTTTCACGATAGCCTCCCATGGCGTCAGCGCGATGCAAACTGGATGCTGATGACCTTGGGTTCAAGGCCGGCCACCGAGGGCGATTCGTCGATATAGTTCAGGCTGCCGCTGACGGAATCGTCATTGGCCCACACGAGTTCCATCCACATTTTTCCATCCAGTGCCTGGAATTTGCCGTTGCCGGCGCGGGTGATTTCGTGTTCGCTCTGTTCGTCGACCCGCGCATAGATGCGTGTTGCTTTGCGGATCAGGTGCAGCGTCTTGCCGTTGGACAGGTCGTATGCGCCTTTGTATTTGCCGAATTCGTCAGGCGACATATAGGTACGTTGAACCTCTTTCGAGGCGGGGATCAAAACTTTTTGATCGGTGCTCTGTGCGTACGCCGAAAGGGCGAGCGCGAACAGGCAGCCGGTAGCCACTAACCGCTTCATGATTGCCTCCGTTGTTTTGGTGTGTGGCCAGGTCTCTAAAATTGCCTGGCTCTTTCAATATAGCGCCCGGTTGGGCGGGTTGCTACCCCTGTGTCACCAGGGCTCGTGGCCGTGGTGCGCAGGCTATTCCTCGCACGTGGTGCGAGGTATTGCGAGCATGGGTGCCAGTTCTCAATTGTTGTCTGGCACTTTTCAATATAGCCTTGGCTGGGGGCGACGGAAGTTCAATATTTTGATGAAACCATCAGTGGCGATACCTTGCACATATGCCCCATCAACGCTGGTAGGTAACGCGATACACCTTGTGTGCGTGGTCGTCGGAAACCAGTATCGAACCATCCGGCATCACGGCGATATCGACGGGCCGGCCGCTCACTTCTTCGTTCTGCAGGAAGCCGTCGATGAAGGCGGTATCGCTGACCAGTTTGTTGCCATACAGGGTGATCAGGCGCACCTGGTAGCCGATCTTGTTGGCGCGGTTCCATGAGCCATGTTCTGCCACCAGCAACTGGTTGCGGTACTGCTCAGGGAACTGGGTGCCGGTGTAGAAGGCCAGGCCAAGCGGCGCCACATGCGGGCCCAGCGCCGCCACTGGCGGGACGTAGGCGTCGCAGCTCTTGCCCTTGCCGAATTGCGGATCAGGCAGCACGCCGCCGTGGCAGTAAGGGAAGCCGAAGTGCATGCCGGCTTTCGGCGCCACGTTCAATTCGCAGGACGGCATGTTCTCGCCCATTTCATCGCGGCCGTTATCGGTGAACCACAACTCTTTCGTGACCGGGTGCCAGGTGAAGCCGACCGTGTTGCGCACGCCGCGCGCGTACAGTTCCCAGTTGCTGCCGTCAGGGTCCATGCGCCAGATCTTGGAGTAAGCCTCGTTTTCCTTGTCGCAGACATTGCAGGGGGCGCCGATCGGCACGTACAGCTTGCCGTCCGGGCCGGCCTTGATGTACTTGGCGCCGTGCCAGGTTTCGGTGGGCAGGTCGTTCTTGATGACTTTGTAGGCCGGCTTGCTGGCGTAGGTCTTTTCGATATCGTCGAACTTGATGATGCGCGAGATTTCGCCGACGTACAGCGCGCCGTTCAGCAGCGCGACACCGTTGGGATTGTTCAGGCCTTCGGCGACGGTGACGACTTTTTCGGCGATGCCGTCCTTGTTGGCATCGACCAGGGCATAGACCTTGCCTGCCTTGGTCGAGCCGACGAAGACCAGGCCGCTGTCGGTGACGGCCAGTTCGCGTGCGCCTTCAACCTTGTCGGCGTAGACGGCGATCTGGAAGCCCTTTGGCAGCTTGAGCGCCGGCAGGCCTTTGGCCGGGGCGGCAGGCGCGCCGGCGGCTGGCGTGGCGCCGGCGGCGATGGACTTGCGGGCTGCTGCGTTGGCTGGCAGCAGGTACTCGGCCAGCTGGCTGAGCTGGGTGCTGTTCAGTTGCTGGTCCCAGGCTGGCATGCCTTTGCCGGCCACGCCTTTGCCGATCACGCGCACCAGGTTGGCCTTGGTGGGCTGGCCGTGCAGCCAGGTGGCGTCGGCCAGGCTGGGGCCGGCGGCGCCTTCCAGGTCCTTGCCATGGCATTGGGCGCAGTTGGCCTGGTAGAGCTTGTGGGCGGCGGACAGGTCGGGCGCAGCGAACGCGGGGGCGGAGAGCAGGGCGGCGGCCAGCGCCAGGATGTTCTTGTACATTGTTTTTCCCTCTGGAATGACGAAAAGGCAGGCGGATTATCCGCCTGTTCCCTGTTTTTTGCATTTCGTCGCATATGGCGGGACGGTAGCAGGGGGCGCCGATATGATGGAACCATCGAAAAACAGTCATTCGGGGAGCGCAAAATGAAAATCGCTAAAAACATGGAAGCCATCTTCCTGGCCACCCTGCTGGTCCTTGGTGGTATAAATATGGCAACCATCGTTGCCACCAGTGCGATCCCGGAGCTGCCTTTTGTCCTCGCAGCGGCCAACCTGTGATCACGCTGATGACTTACCAAGGATTGATGATGAAGAAACCATTTCAGTTTGGCTTGCTGTTCACCGCGCTGTGTATGCTCCTGGGCCTGGCCCGTGCCGACGACACGACGACGGAAACGCGGGCCATCGATGCGCGTGTCGTGCGCGTCAAGCTCGACGGCGTGATCGACCTCAAGCTGCGGCGTGGCGACACTCCGGCGCTCAACATCACGACCGACAAACGCTACGTCAGCAAGGTGACGGCGGTGCAGACCGGCGACACCCTTTACCTCGATACGGAAAGCCGCGGCGTCAAGCTGAAATCGGCGGCGGTGAAGGTGGAGCTGGTGCTGCCGCAGTTGCGCGAACTGGTGTCGGAAGGCGTGGGCAGCACGGAGGTCAGCGGTTTCAGCGGCGAGAACATCGACCTTACCCTGGATGGCGCGGGCAGCATGAAGGTGGTGTGCGATTACAAGAAGCTGAAGGCCAACCTGGGCGGCGTGGGCAGCATGCATGTGTGGGTGACCGAGAACGAAAACGTCGACCTCGACCTGCAAGGCGCCGGCTACATCACGATCGGCGGCCGCAGCAAGAACCTGAAGGCGACGCTGGGCGGCCTGGGCGGCCTGAATGCGCAGCAGTTCAAGGCGGAGGATGTGAGCCTGGACTTGAGCGGCCTGGGTAACGCGACCATCAATGCGTCCAATAACGCCAACCTGAATCTGAGCGGACTGGGTTCCGTGACCGTGTACGGCAAGCCGGCCACGCGCAACGTCAGCGTCGATGGCCTGGGCAAGGTGAGCTGGAAGTAAGAGACATTCTGCAGTGCATAAAAAGAGATAAATCCAAGCACCATGAAAAAACTACGAGGCGTGTTAATCGCGCTCAGCATCGCACTGGGGCTGCAGGCCAGTGCGCATGCGGGGTTCGCGGAAGGGGCCACGGCGTATAACAACAAGAATTATGCGCTGGCCTACAAGGAGATCCTGCCGCTGGCCAAGGCGGGCAATACGGATGCCGAGCATTTGCTTGGCCTGATGTATTACATGGGCCGCGGCGTGCCGCAGGATTACAAGCTGGCGCTGACCTGGCATCGCAAGGCTGCGCTCAAGGGCAAGGCGGATGCGCAGTATGTGGTCGGGGCCATGTATTACACGGGCAATGCGGTACTGCAGGACCATAAGGAGGCGGTGACCTGGTTCCGCAAGGCGGCGGAGCAGGGGCATCCGGATGCGCAGCAGGTTCTTGGGCTGATGTACCGGTATCACATTGGCGGCATGCCGCAGGATAATGTGATTGCCTATATGTTGTGGAACCTGGCCGCGGCCGGCGGCTCGGCCAATGCAGCGGAGCAGCGGGCGGCGGTGGCGCGCGGGATGTCGCAGGAGCAGATCGAGGAAGGGCAGGCGTTGTCGTCGGGGTGGAAGCGGAATACGCCGTTGCCGCGGTCGTCGCGGACTGGGGGCGGCTAAAAGCCCAGAACCAACCCCGCGGCCTATGAACTGACAGGGTCAGACCCTTGGGTCTGACCCTGGTTTACCGGTTTTGAGGTAAAATTCCGCCCGTCATTGGGGAGTAGCCTCTCCTCCACCTCCGGAGGAGGCATATGTCAACACACTTGGCCCACAGGCCATGGCATATGCGGTCCCATACTTGGCAAGACCTTTGACCACAGCGCCGCCGATTTAGGCCGGGGGCGAGCTGTGGTCATTCGTCCGTGCCCGGCCTGGAAATACAATATGGAATCCCTCCTCGTCTCAACCGGTGTCGTCGCGTTGGCCGAAATCGGCGACAAGACCCAACTGCTGGCCTTCCTGCTCGCCGCCCGTTTCAAGAAGCCGCTGCCGATCATCGCCGGCATCTTCATCGCCACCATTTTCAACCACGGCCTGGCCGGTGCGCTCGGCGCCTGGATCACGTCCCTGCTGACGCCCGAAGTGCTGCGCTGGGTGCTGGGCCTGTCCTTCCTCGGCATGGCTGCCTGGACCCTGGTGCCGGACAAGATCGAGGACGACGAAACCAATATCGCCAGCCGCTTCGGCGTGTTCGGCGCCACCCTGGTGACCTTCTTCCTGGCCGAAATGGGCGACAAGACGCAGGTCGCCACCGTGGCGATGGCTGCCCATTACCCGGATCCGCTGATGGTGGTGGCCGGCACCACGCTCGGCATGCTGATCGCCGACGTGCCGGCCGTCTTCGCCGGCGACAAGCTGGCCGCGAAAATCCCGCTCAAGCTGGTGCACGGCGTTGCCGCCGCCATGTTCGCAGGACTCGGGCTGGCGACCCTGCTCGGCATGGGCGCGCGCTTCGGGCTGTAGGCGCTACAATCGCCTCTTTCCCAGAGAGGTGATGCCATGATGCGAGCAATCGAAATCCCGAAACCCGGCGCGGCCGATGTGCTGCGCCTGTGCGAGCGCCCGCTGCCGGTGGCGAAGGAGGGCGAGCTGCGCATCCGCGTGCACGCGGCAGGCATCAACCGGCCGGACGTGTTCCAGCGCATGGGCAGCTACGCGCCGCCGCCGGGGGCGACCGATATCCCCGGCCTCGAGGTGGCGGGCGAGATCGTCGATGGCGACCTGGCCGCCAGCGGTTTCAAGATCGGCGACATGGTGTGCGCCCTGGTGCAGGGCGGCGGCTATGCCGAATACGTGACGGCGCCGGTGCAGCAGGTGCTGCCGGTGCCGCGCGGCCTGTCGCCGCTGGAGGCGGCTTCGCTGCCGGAAACGTTCTTCACGGTCTGGAGCAATGTGTTCGACCGTGCGGGACTGGGCAAGGGGGAGACCTTGCTGGTGCAGGGCGGTACCTCCGGCATCGGCGTGACGGCGATCCAGCTCGCGCGGGCGCTCGGCCACCGTGTGTTTGCCACGGCGGGCAGCGATGAGAAGGCCAGGGCCTGCGAAGCCCTGGGCGCGGCGCGCGGCATCAATTACCGCACCGAGGACTTTGCGGCCGTGGTGCGCGAGCTGACCGGCGACACCGGCGTCGATGTGATCCTCGATATGGTGGGCGGCGACTACCTGCCGCGCGAGATCAGCTGCCTCGCCGATGACGGCCGCATCGCCATCATCGCTCTGCTGGGCGGCGCCAAGGGTACCCTGGACATGGGCCAGGTGCTGAAACGCCGCCTGACCATCACCGGCTCCACCCTGCGCCCGCGCTCGGTCGCGTTCAAGGGCGCCATCGCGCGCCAGCTTCGTGAAAAGGTATGGCCGCTGATCGAGGCGGGCGACATCAAGCCCGTGATTTACGAGAGCTTCCCGCTGGAGCAGGCGGCCAAGGCCCACGCGCTGATGGAAAGCAGCAGCCACGTGGGCAAGATCATGCTGCAGGTGCTTTAGGCTTCTTGCGGCGCCGGCCAGCAAAGTAGGTGATCAACGCTGCGCCCCAGCTCACTGCAGTGCCAATGAGCAGCAGGGCGACGAACAAGAGGACCACGATGGCAGCCCCTTCGCCCTTGAGGCTGCCGAGAAAGGCAAACAGAGGGATGGCTACGACGATCGGCAGCGCGACCAGGACCCAGGTCGAGCGGCGCAGCAGCGACGACTGTCCCGCGGCGGCCGTCGATGGCTTGCGCAGGAGTAGCCAGGCCAGGAGTGGCCAGCCGAGCAAGAGGATGAGCCCGCCGGTTCCGTCGCTCTTCAAGACATGGGCGGCCAGGACGGCCAATGCCATGGCCAGGACCAGGCCCAGCAGGACTCCCCACGTAAAGCGGAAAAAAGTTTTCATATTACGGGCTCGGCGAATTGAAAAAGGAGGCTAGCGCTGCTGCAAACAGGCCCAGGCAAACCAGGATGGCGGCGATGATGCTCATAAAGAAGAAGTACGCGCCCCCGGCATAGCCGCCCGGCAGCTTGATCATGCCGAACATGGCGCCGATTGCGGCAAGCGGCAGCAGGAGGAGGCCGCCGACCAGGTATTGCCGGAATTCGCGCCTGCCTTCCCCATGCCGGTGTTCGATGCAGAGCTGGGCCAGTAATGTCCATGCAAGGATCAGGGTGCAGACTGACGTCAGCAGGGCGAGGCTGCCGTTTTCGTTGTCAACGGCCAACGGTATTGAACCCGCCGTGATCGACAGCGGCAGGGCCAGGGCAAAGCCAAAAGAGATGTCAAAAATATTATTTTTCATAGGGCGCGGAGTCTAGCGTTTGACCCGACTTTGGGGCGCACGCTACAATTACGGGTTATTAAAAATTAAGCTACTATGCGCCGCAAACTCGTCATCGGTAACTGGAAAATGAACGGCAGCCGTGCCGCCAACACTACCCTGTTGGCTGGTATCAAGGCTGGCCTGGGTGACGCAAAGGCCGATACCGCGGTCTGCGTCCCAGCCCCGTATCTGGCACAATGTCAGGCTGAACTCACCGGCAGCGCGATTGCCTGGGGTTCGCAGGATGTGTCCGCCCACGCTTCGGGCGCCTTTACGGGTGAGATCTCGGCGGCCATGCTGCTCGATTTCGGCAGTAAATTCGCCATCGTCGGCCACTCCGAGCGCCGCTCCTATCACAAGGAAAGCAGCGCCCTGGTCGCCCAGAAGGCGCTGGCCGCCGTGCATGTCGGCCTGGTGCCGGTGGTGTGCGTGGGCGAGACGCTGGAAGAGCGTGAAGCCGGCAAGACCGCCGACGTGGTCGGCGAGCAGCTGGATGCGGTGCTCGAAGTATTGAGCGCAGAGCAGCTGGCCAGGATTGTGCTGGCCTATGAGCCCGTATGGGCGATTGGTACCGGCAAGACCGCCACCCCGGAAATGGCGCAGGAAGTGCATGCACTGCTGCGCGCCCGGGTGGCAAAGAAGGATGCGGCAGCAGCCGCCGGCATGCAGATCCTGTATGGCGGCAGCATGAAGCCGGAAAACGCCAAGGAGTTGTTGGCCCAGCCTGATATCGACGGCGGCCTGATTGGCGGTGCGGCACTGAAGGCGGCGGATTTCCTCGCCATCATCGGCGCGGCATAAAGCAGGGCAATTTTATTAATTAAGGAATAGCATGAACTCTTTGTTCAATCTGGTCATCGTAGTGCAGGTCCTGTCGGCAATCGCCATCGTGGGCCTGGTCTTGCTGCAGCATGGTAAGGGCGCCGACATGGGCGCGGCCTTCGGCTCCGGCGCTTCCGGCAGCCTGTTCGGCGCCTCCGGTTCCTCGAACTTCCTGTCCAAATCGACCGCGCTGGCGGCAGCGATCTTCTTTGCTTCCACCCTCGGCCTGTCGGTATTGGCCAGCAAGGGTAATATCTCGGCTGGCGCTGGCGTGATGGATAACGTCAAGGCTCCTGCGGCGGCGCCTGCACCGGTGGGCGGCGCGGCGGCGATCCCTTCGGCTGCACCTGCACCTGCTCCTGCTGCCCCGGCAGCCGCCACTCCGGCTCCTGTCGAGGCGCCGGCTGCATCCGCGCCAGCTGCATCGGCGCCTGCGGCAGCGGCTCCGGCTGCTTCGCCAGCGAAGTAAAACTGGCAACTTTGAACTTTTTGCCGTTTTTCTTCTTGATTATGCGCAATGTGCATTAACAAAGCGACGATCACAGTGTAGAATAGCGGCCTATTGCCGACGTGGTGAAATTGGTAGACACGCTATCTTGAGGGGGTAGTGGCGCAAGCTGTACGAGTTCGAGTCTCGTCGTCGGCACCAAAAAAGATCAAAAGCCAGCAGGTCGTTTGAATCGTAGATTCAGGGCTTAGCTGGTTTTTTTACGAGGATGTGTCGTTTGATCCTGGTCTCAGTAGCAAGTGATTGGGGTCGAGCGTATTTCAACTAAGCTGCTTACCCATCGTGAACCTCGAAAATTACTTCCCCGTCCTGTTGTTCCTTCTCGTCGGCCTTGGCGTCGGCGTCGCCCCGCAAGTGCTGGGCCATATCCTTGGCCCGAACAAGCCCGATGCGGCCAAGCTTTCCCCATACGAGTGCGGCTTCGAAGCTTTCGAAGACGCGCGCATGAAATTCGACGTTCGTTACTACCTCGTCGCAATTCTGTTCATTTTGTTCGACCTTGAAACTGCATTCTTCTTCCCATGGGGTGTCTCCATGCGTGAACTGGGCTGGCAGGGTTACGTGACGATGATGGTGTTCATCGCCGAATTCGTGGTCGGTTTTTGGTATATCTGGAAGAAAGGTGCCCTTGATTGGGAATAAGCCATGTCTATTGAAGGCGTATTTAACGAAGGCTTCATCACCACTACCTTTGACACGGTAATCAACTGGGCGCGTACGGGTTCGATGTACCCGATGACGTTCGGTCTGGCTTGCTGTGCAGTGGAGATGATGCATGCTGGTGCTGCCCGTTACGACCTGGAGCGTTTCGGTTTCATGTTCCGTCCGTCGCCACGTCAGTCCGACGTGATGATCGTGGCAGGCACCCTGTGCAACAAGATGGCCCCTGCGCTGCGCAAGGTCTATGACCAGATGCCCGACCCGCGTTGGGTGATCTCCATGGGTTCATGCGCCAACGGCGGCGGCTACTACCACTACTCGTACTCCGTAGTGCGCGGCTGCGACCGTATCGTGCCGGTCGACGTGTACGTGCCTGGCTGCCCGCCGACTGCAGAAGCACTGCTGTACGGCATCCTGCAGCTGCACAACAAGATCAAGAAGACCAACACGATCGCGCGGTAAGACCTTATGAACACACATCTGCAAACACTGGTCTCCGCCCTCGAGCAAAAGCTGGGCGAGCGGGCCTCCATCGTCGTCGCGCTGGGCGAAGTGACGATTACAGTCAAATCTGGGGACTACTACCAGGTAATGCAAGAGCTGCGCGACGACGCAGCTTTGCGTTTTGATACGCTGATCGACTTGTGCGGCGTTGACTACTCGACCTACGGTGAAGGCACCTGGGACGGCCTGCGCTTCGCGGCCGTGACCCACCTGCTGTCCGTGAACAAGAACTGGCGCCTGCGGGTCCGCGTTTTCGCGGCGGACGACGACATGCCGATCGTGGCCTCCGTGACCCCGATCTGGCGCGCCGCCAACTGGTTCGAGCGCGAAGCGTTCGACCTGTACGGCATCATTTTCGAAGGCCACAACGACCTGCGCCGCATCCTGACCGACTACGGTTTCATCGGCCACCCATTCCGCAAGGACTTCCCAGTGTCGGGCTACGTTGAAATGCGCTATGACCAGGAGCAGAAGCGCGTTGTCTACCAGCCTGTGACCATCGAGCCGCGCGAAAACGTGCCGCGCGTGATCCGCGAAGAAAACTACGGGAAGTAAGAAATGGCTGAAATTAAGAATTACACCCTGAACTTTGGTCCGCAGCACCCTGCGGCGCACGGCGTGCTGCGCCTGGTGCTGGAGCTGGACGGCGAGGTGATCCAGCGTGCCGACCCGCATATCGGCCTGCTGCACCGCGCCACCGAGAAGCTGGCCGAGCAGAAGACCTACCTGCAATCCGTGCCGTACATGGACCGCCTGGACTATGTGTCCATGATGTCCAACGAGCACGCCTACGTGATGGCGATCGAGAAGCTGCTGGGCCTGGAAGTGCCGGTGCGCGCGCAGTACATCCGCGTGATGTTCGACGAAATCACCCGCCTGCTGAACCACCTGCTGTGGCTGGGCGCGCACGCGCTGGACGTGGGCGCAATGGGCCCGTTCCTGTACGCTTTCCGCGACCGCGAAGACCTGATGGACTGCTACGAGGCAGTGTCGGGCGCGCGCATGCACGCGGCTTACTACCGTCCGGGCGGCGTCTACCGCGACCTGCCGGACTCCATGCCGCAGTACAAGGCATCGCTGATCCGCAACGCGAAAGCGCTGGCCGAGCGTAACGAAAACCGCCAGGGTTCGCTGCTGGACTTCATCGAAGACTTCACCAAGCGTTTCCCGACCTATGTCGACGAATACGAAACCCTGCTGACCGACAACCGTATCTGGAAACAGCGTACCGTCGGCGTCGGCGTGGTCTCGCCGGAAGATGCGATGGCCATGGGCTTCACCGGGGCCATGCTGCGCGGTTCGGGCGTGGCCTGGGACGTGCGCAAGAAGCAGCCGTACGAAGTCTATGACAAGATGGACTTCGACATCCCTGTGGGCACCAACGGCGACTCGTATGACCGCTACCTGGTGCGTATCGAAGAGATGCGCCAGTCGAACAAGATCATCAAGCAGTGCGTGGCATGGCTGAAAGCCAATCCGGGTCCTGTCATGACCAGCAACCGCAAGGTCGCTCCGCCTAACCGCGTGGACATGAAGACCAATATGGAATCGCTGATCCACCACTTCAAGCTGTTCACCGAAGGCTTCCACGTGCCGCCGGGCGAAGCGTACAGCGCGGTGGAACACCCGAAAGGCGAATTCGGCATCTACCTGATCTCCGATGGCGCCAACAAGCCATACCGTATGAAGATCCGCGCACCGGGCTTTGCCCACCTGCAGGGTCTGGACGAAATGTCGCGCGGCCACATGATCGCCGACGCCGTGACCATCATCGGTACCCAGGACATCGTTTTCGGTGAAATCGACCGCTAAGGGCAAGAAATGCTGTTATCCCAAGAATGCTATAAAAAAATCGACCGCGAGTTGGCCAAGTATCCGGCCGACCAGCGCCAGTCGGCCGTGATGGCCTCGCTGGCCCACGCCCAGGTTGAACTGGGCTGGCTGTCGCCAGAAACCATGAAGGAAATCGCAGACTACATCCGCATGCCGGCCATCGCCGTGCAGGAAGTCGCGACTTTCTACAATATGTACAACCTGAAGCCGGTCGGCAAGCACAAGATCACCGTGTGCACCAACCTGCCATGCGCACTGTCGGGCGGCGTGAAAGCTGCCGAGCACCTGAAGGCCAAGCTGGGCATCGACTTCCGCGGCACCACCGAAGACGGTGCGTTCACGCTGATGGAAGGGGAGTGCATGGGCGCCTGCGGCGACGCACCGGTCATCCTGGTCAACAACCACCGCATGTGCTCCCACATGAGCAACGACAAGCTGGACGCCCTGGTGGAGGAGCTGAAGAAATGACCTCCCTGCACAACCGTCACATCAATCCCCTGATCCTGAAGGATCTGAACGGCGACAACTGGCGCCTGGCCGACTACGTCAAGCGTGGCGGCTACTCGGCGCTGCGCCGCATCCTGGAAGAGAAGATCCCTCCAGAGCAGATCATCGCCGACCTGAAGACCTCCGGCCTGCGCGGCCGCGGCGGTGCGGGTTTCCCGACCGGCCTGAAATGGTCCTTCATGCCGCGCCAGTTCCCTGGCCAGAAATACCTCGTCTGCAACACCGACGAAGGCGA
>CAMLSG010000121.1 GCA_946482635.1 uncultured Duganella sp. | reverse complement strand
CATCCGCACCGGCGAAACCGGTGCCGAAGCAGTTTAATCAGGCATAGCGGACGCAATCGCGGCCAGCGTTCTTGGCCGCATACAAGGCCTGGTCGGCGCGCGCCAGCAGTGTATCCGGCCCGGTGTCTTCCGCCTCCAGGCATGCAATGCCGATGCTCAGCTTGAGCGGCACGGCCTGTCCTTCATGCTGCACTTGCAGCGCCTCGGTGCCGGCGCGCAGGCGTTCCGCAACGATCTGCGCTTCATTCATTCCCGTTGACGGCAGCAGGATGGCGAATTCCTCGCCGCCCAGGCGGGCCGCCAGGTCGCTGCGCCTGCAGGCCGTGGCGCAGTGGCGTCCGATGGCGATGATCGCCCGGTCGCCGGTCGGGTGGCCAAAGTTGTCGTTGATCGATTTGAAGTGGTCGATATCGATCATCAACAGCGAAAGCTTGTGTCCATAGCGCCGCGAACGTTCAATTTCCATTTCAGTGCGCGCCAGGAACTGGCGGCGGTTGGCGATGCCGGTGAGGTAATCGGTGGTCGCGATTTCATGCAGTTCGCGATTGCGGTCATCGATGGTTTTTTCCAGTTGCAGGCTTTCCACCTCCAGCGCCTCGGCCACGGCCTGGAGCGAGGCGCGCGCATTGTCGCTCTCGATGCGGAATTGGGCTGCGATGACAAGAATGGTGAGGGCGCCTCGCAGCAGTTCGACGACTGGCGCAAAGCTACCAAGGCCTGCTACGGCGCCAAACAAGGTCCAGGCAGCGTCGATGCCAAGCAATAAGCACAGGATGGCGCGGCCGTTGCGCAGTGCGTGGCGGGCGATCAGGACGATTGCGGCCATCAGCAGCGGGATGCGGATCATTGCGCCGAGGGCCATGTGCACGTATTCGCCGGCGTGGCTGCTCCTGGCGTAAAGGAGGGCGGCCAGCATCAGGAAGACCAGCCATGCCTGGGGCCTGAGCAGCCGTGCCGGCGGGGCCGGCATATAGCTTGCCGCACCGCGCAGCAACAGCGCAGCGTTGGCAGCGACCAGCACATTGGGCAGCACGAGTGACAGCGCGGCAGGCATGGCGCCGTCCAGGCCTGCAAGAATCCAAGCCCAACCCTGGCAAATCGCCGCAAGGCTCCAGTTCGAACCAGCCGAGCGGCCATCGCGCACCGCATGCAGCCCGATGAAGGCGACGCCGATCGCAAGGCAGGCTATACCGAGGGTCAGGTCGCAGGTTTCGGCGTGCAGGGTATTCATGCTGCTTCCACGCGGTTGCGGCCACCGTTCTTGGCGCGATACAGGGCTGCGTCGGCGCGGGCCACCAGGTCGTCCATTGAATGATCGTGCGCGTTGAGTGCGGCGATGCCAAAGCTGGCGGTGACCTGGTGCGGCACGCCGGACAACGCAGGCGGGATGGCAGCGATGGCGCGCCGCAGCCGTTCTGCAGCAAGGCGGGCTGCAATGGCGCTGGTCTCGGGCATCAGCAAGGCGAACTCTTCGCCGCCGAGTCGGCCGGGCAGGTCGACGTTGCGGGCATTGGACTGGCAGGCTTGCGCGACCACCTGCAGCAGCTTGTCGCCGGCGGGATGGCCGAAGCGGTCATTGATCTGCTTGAAGTGGTCGATGTCCAGCAGCAGGAGCGTCAGCGGCAGGTGGTAACGCCGGGCACGTTCGATTTCGTCGTTGCCGCGCTCCATGAAGTGGCGGCGGTTGGCGATGCCGGTCATGCTGTCGGTGGTGGCCTGCCTGGTCAGTTCCGCGGTCCGTTCTGCCACGACGTTGCGCAGCATGTCCCGCTTTTGCTGGAGCCGGGTGGCGTTGGCCGCCAGGTCGTCGCGAATTTGTTCGCTCTCCAGCCGGAACTGGAAGGCATTTACCAGCACCTGCAGGATGCCGCCCACCGAGACCATGACGGCAAACGGGGTGCCTCCCTCCAGGAAGCTGTCGACATGGCTGCGCGAGAACAGTGCAATGCCCAGGCGGAGCAGGCTCCACACCGCGGCCAAGGCGAGGATGCCGGCCAGGTAGCGGGTGCCGGCCGGAAGGCCGGGACGTCCCACCAGCATTCGCAATGTGGCGCAGTAAAAGGCCACCCGGCAGGCTGACACGAGTGCGATGCGGGCCTCGACGCTCGGGTGGCCATAACTGAGCCAGGTGAAGCCCGCGGCTGCTGCGGCGACACACAAGGCGTAATAGCGGTCGCTGTTACGGGCGCCGACCAGCATCGCCGTGCCGCGATGGATGAAGACCAGGCTGACAACCGACAGTGCATTATCGGCGATGGTCCCGATATAGGCAGGGAGCTTGTCGGAATTGGCGGCGAGCAGCGCCGCTGCGCCTCCGGCCAGGGCCGAAATGGCCCACTGCCCGCCGGGCGTGGCCGACAGCGCGCGTCCATGCAAGCCGCGGAAGGCGCAGGCAATCAGGATCGACAGGAAGCCGACCAGGCTAGTTGCAGTAGCGACATCAAAGGTAAACACGGACAGGCAAGCGCATCAAAGAAAGTTGCGCAATTGTATCAGTTGTTTCCTGATGGCAAGTTTTAACTTTCCAATTGAAAGTTTGTTGGCGATAGCCCTAGGGCCTGCTGATCTTCAGGTCGAAACGCCAGGCCAGCAGGCGCATGACGGTAATCAGGCCCGCGCTGGACCACAGGGCGACGTCGTCCGAAACCTGGGTGTATTGCAGCGCGATGTAAAACCAGCAACCGAAGAAGGCGCAAATCGCATACGGTTTTCCGTCACGGAATACCATCGGCACTTCATTGCAGATAATGTCGCGCAGCACGCCGCCAAAGATGCCGGTGACCACGCCCATCATCACGGCGACGAAGATCGGCATGTCGGCTGCCAGCGCCTGCGCCACGCTGGCGACGGCGAACAGGCCAAGGCCGACGGCGTCGGCGATCACGATCAGCCGTTCGGACACAATATGGCGGATATGCTTGACGAAGGGCGCCGCCACCAGGGCCACCACAAACAGCAGGATCGTGTATTCCTGGTGCGCCACCCAGAACAGCGGGCGCTTGTCGAGCAGGATGTCGCGCACGGTACCGCCGCCGAAGGCTGTGATGAAGGCGACAATGAAGACGCCGACGATGTCCATCCGTTTGCGGCGCGCTTCAATGAATCCTGAGAAGGCCCCAACCAGGATTGCTACGACCTCGATGATGGTGATTAGGGAGACGGCGGGGACGATTTTCATGACGCGCAGATTAGCATCCTGCTAGCAAAATCTGCAAGCCAAGCGTGCCCCTGCGGCGTCGCCAGGGCGGGAATGCTCAACGCTGGGGTGCCAGGGCGGAGCGCAGCAGCACCATGATGGCGCCTTCTCCGCCTTCTTCGGCGCGGGCCTGGCAGAAGGCGATCACGCCATCGGTCTGCACCAGCCAGGAGTGGACCATCGATTTCAGCACCGGCTCGCCGCCGCGCGAACCGAAGCCGCGGCCGTAGATCACGCACACGCAGCGGTAGTTGCGGCGCCTGGCCTTGAGCAGGAAGTCGTCCACTGCCTGGCGCGCCTCGTCGCGGCGCTTGCCGTGCAGGTCCAGTTCATCCTGTACCGGCCAGTGGCCCTTGCGCATTTTCTTCATCACGTCCGGGCCGATGCCGGGCGCGCTGTAGTTCAGCGAAGGGTCTTCTTCCATGTAATGGTCGACGTCGAACATGTCCGACAGCATCGACTCGCGCAGCACGGCTGCGTCGTCCGCCGCCTGCTCTTCGGCCGTCTGCGGCTTGCGCGGACCGGATGGGGCAGGGCGGCCCGCTGCGGCCGGGCCCTTGGCGGGCGGCGGCACGTAGCGGTCGGACGGTTTCATCTTCTGTACGCCGGCCATGGAGGACTGGAACACGTTGGCAGCGGCGGCAGCGGCCTTTTCCTGCTTGGCGCGCTCTTTCTGTTCGGCCGCGCGCTGCTCTTCCTGCTCCTTGAGCTGTTTGCCCAGTCCCTTCAGGTCGGCGAAGCTTTTCACTCTTGCGCTTCCAGGTAGCGTTGCGCGTCCAGTGCGGCCATGCAGCCGGTGCCGGCGGAGGTGATGGCCTGGCGGTAGATATGGTCCTGCACGTCGCCGGCAGCGAACACGCCGGGCACGGAGGTGGCGGTGGCCATGCCTTCGGTGCCGGTGCGGGTCTTGATATAGCCATCCTTCATTTCCAGCTGGCCTTCGAAGATGCCGGTGTTCGGCTTGTGGCCGATGGCGATGAACAGGCCGTGCACGGCCACGTCGGTCATTTCGCCGTTATTGTGCTTGACGGTGATGGCGTTGACGCCGGACTGGTCGCCCTTCACTTCGTGCAGGGTGGAGTTCAGTTTCAGCTCGATCTTGCCTTCGGCGACCTTGGCCATCAGGCGGTCCACCAGGATAGGTTCGGCGCGGAACTTTTCGCGGCGGTGCACCAGGGTGACCTTGGTGGCGATGTTCGACAGGTACAGGGCTTCTTCGACGGCGGTATTGCCGCCGCCGACCACGGCCACTTCCTGGCCACGGTAGAAGAAACCATCGCAGGTGGCGCAGGCGGACACGCCGCGGCCCATGAATTCCTGCTCGGTCGGCAGGCCCAGGTACTGTGCCGAGGCGCCGGTGGCGATGATCAGGGTGTCGCAGGTGTAGACGTTGCTGTCGCCGATCAGGCGGATCGGTTTTTCGTTCAGGTGCGTGGTGTGAATGTGGTCAAACACGATTTCGGTCTTGAAGCGCTCGGCGTGCTGCAGGAAACGCTGCATCAGGTCCGGACCCTGGACGCCCATCGGGTCGGCGGGCCAGTTTTCCACGTCGGTGGTGGTCATCAGCTGGCCGCCTTGCTCGACGCCGGTTACCAGCATCGGGTTCAGGTTGGCGCGGGCGGCGTAAATCGCGGCGCTGTAACCTGCTGGACCGGAGCCGAGAATCAGGACTTTGGCGTGTTTGGTAGTAGTCATGGCGGATTCTTTACCTAGTTAGTATGTCTCGAATATGGGTGCGGACAGGAATGCTACAAGTCCGGGCCCAGGGAAACCGAAATTATATGCGAAGCGTGCATTTCACATGTACCGTGGGGCCGTTTTACCTTGATATGCCTTAGAATAAGCGCAATTATGGAATTTTTGCCCCCAAGCAATGAGTAAAAAGAGTCAAGCGTCGACTTCTGGCTACGCTCGCAAGACGATTGAACGACCGCCGGTGCCCAACCGGCTGATCCGCTTGCTGTCCGAAGCGCGCTGGTTCGCGCTGGCAGGGGTGTGGCTGTACCTGGTGCTGATACTGGCCAGTTTCGATCGCGCAGACCCCGGCTGGTCGCACAGCAATGATGTGGCCCACCTGCACAACCTCGGCGGCGCCGTGGGCGCCAAGCTGTCCGACGTGCTGCTATATATATTCGGCTTTTCCGCGTGGTGGTGGTGCATCTTCCTGCTGCACTACGTCTGGCGCGGCTACCGCCGGCTGACCAATAAATGGCTGCTGGACAAGGAAGAGGATGTCCCGCACCAGCACGAAGGCCTGATCCGTTTCGTTGGTTTCTTTGCCCTGCTGATCGGCAGCATGGGGCTGGAGTTCCTGCGCCTGCATTCGCTGAAAGTGCAGCTGCCGCTGGCGCCGGGAGGCATCCTGGGCAGCTATATCGGCCACTTTGCCCATGTGGCGCTTGGCTTTACGCCGGGCACACTGCTGCTCCTGCTGCTGTTTGCCACTGGCTTCAGCCTGTACTTCCACGTGTCCTGGCTGGCCGTGGCGGAGCGCATCGGCGGCGCCATCGAGATGACAATCGACTGGTTCCGTTCCCGCATGGAGGTGCGCGAAGACCGCCGCCAGGGCGACGTGGCCGTGGTCAAGCGCGAGGAAAAAGTCGTCAAGGAACGCGTCAAGCACGAGGAAAAGCATCCGAAACCGGCCGACTTGCCGCAGGATGCGCCGCCGGCGCCGATGGTAAAGATCGAACCGCAGATCACCCAGGTGGTGCAGTCCGAGCGCGTGATCAAGGAAAAGCAGGGCACCCTGTTCCAGGAGATCGAGAACACCACGCTGCCGCCACTGTCGCTGCTGGACGATGCACCGCCGCAGCAGGAAACCGTGGCCGTGGAAACGCTGGAATTCACCAGCCGCCTGATCGAGAAAAAGCTGTCCGACTTCGGCGTGGAAGCCAAGGTGGTGGCGGCCTATCCAGGTCCTGTCGTCACCCGCTACGAAATCGAGCCTGCCACCGGCGTGAAGGGCAGCCAGATCGTCAACCTGGCGCGCGACCTGGCGCGCTCGCTGTCGCTGACCTCGATCCGCGTGGTGGAAACCATTCCCGGCAAGAATTACATGGCGCTGGAGCTGCCGAATCCCAAGCGCCAGATTGTGCGCCTGACCGAGATCCTCGGCTCCAAGGTCTATAACGACAACCATTCGCCGCTGACCGTGGCGCTGGGCAAGGACATTGCCGGCAAGCCGGTGGTGGCCGACCTGGCCAAGATGCCGCACCTTCTGGTGGCCGGTACCACCGGTTCCGGCAAGTCGGTGGGCATCAACGCCACCATCCTGTCGCTGCTGTACAAGGCCGATCCGCACGACGTGCGCATGATCCTGATCGACCCGAAGATGCTGGAAATGTCGGTGTACGAAGGCATTCCGCACCTGCTGGCGCCGGTCGTGACCGATATGCGCCAGGCCGGCCACGCCCTGAACTGGGCGGTGAACGAGATGGAGCGCCGCTACAAGCTGATGTCCAAGCTGGGCGTGCGTAACCTGGCCGGCTACAACGCCAAGATCGCCGACGCGGAAAAGCGCGAAGAGAAGATCCCGAACCCGTTCTCGATCACGCCGGACGCGCCGGAGCCGCTGGAAAAGCTGCCAACCATCGTCATCATCATCGACGAGCTGGCCGACCTGATGATGGTGGTCGGCAAGAAGGTGGAAGAATTGATCGCCCGTATCGCGCAGAAAGCCCGTGCGGCCGGCCTGCACTTGATTCTGGCGACCCAGCGCCCATCTGTAGACGTGATTACGGGCCTGATCAAGGCCAATATCCCGACGCGTATTGCGTTCCAGGTATCGTCCAAGATCGACTCGCGCACCATTCTTGACCAGATGGGCGCGGAAACCCTGCTGGGCATGGGCGACATGCTGTACATGCCGCCGGGTACCGGCTTGCCGATCCGCGTGCACGGCGCCTTCGTGTCGGATGATGAAGTGCATCGCGTGGTGAAGCATTTGAAGGCCCAGGGCGAGCCGAATTACATTGAGGGCATCCTCGAGGGCGGCACGCTGGAAGAGGGCGGCGGCGACGGGGCCATTGCCGGCGCTGGCGGCGGTGGGGACGGCGAGGCCGACCCGATGTACGACCAGGCCGTGCAAGTCGTGCTGAAGCACCGCAAAGCCTCGATCTCGCTGGTGCAGCGCCACCTGCGCATTGGCTACAACCGGGCCGCGCGCCTGCTTGAACAGATGGAAAACAGCGGCGTTGTGTCGGCCATGCAGTCGAACGGCAACCGCGAAATCATCGCACCTACCGCCTCGGCGGAATAAGGATTCTTATGAAGACCACCAAGTTGATGGCGGCCTTGGCCGCCGGCCTGCTGTTTGCAGGCGCCGCCAGCGCTGCTGCGCTGGACCAGTTCAAGACCTTCGTTGCCAGCACCAAGGCGGCCAAGGGCGAGTTCACGCAAAAGGTCGTGGCGCAAGGGAGCAAGGACAAGCTGTCGTCCGGCAGTTTCAGCTTTGCCCGCCCGGGCAAGTTCATCTGGACTTACACCAAGCCTTACGACCAGGTGCTGCAGGCCGACGGCGAACAGCTTTTCATCTATGACAAGGACCTGAACCAGGTTACCGTGCGCAAGCTGGGCGACGCGCTGGGCTCTTCGCCGGCTGCCATCCTGTTCGGTTCCAACGACCTGGAAAAGAACTTCGCACTGTCCGAGGCTGGCACCCGCGACGGCCTGGAATGGCTGAAAGCGACCCCCAAGGCCAAGGATTCCAGCTTCGAGCAAATCCAGATCGGCCTGAAAAACGGCGTGCCGGAAGCGATGGAGCTGAAGGATAACTTCGGCCAGACTTCCATCCTGTCGTTCAAGAAGTTTGAAAAAAATCCAGCGCTGAATGCAACGTCCTTTAAATTTGTCATGCCCAAAGGCGCGGACGTCATCAACAATTAGGCATGAAGACTGGCCTGACAATGCTGGCGCTGGCGTGCAGCGCCATCGATTCCTTTGCCGCGGATTTCGGCAAGGACGATTTCTTGCGCGAAGGTAGCATGGTCTATGAAAAGAGCTTCAGCCAGGCCGAATCGGATCGTTTCAAGCCACTCGTGGTTGCCGCTTTCGACAAAGTCGCCGCCTTCTTCGGTGATCGTAAAGGGGTAACGCCCGACATTTATTTCTGCAAGAGCGCAGCATGCGCGCGCTTTTTGCTGGGGCCGGAATTTCGTTCGTATTCCCATACCCAAGGTGGCGGGCGCTACTTGAGCGGGAGCCACGTATTCGAGAACCCCAGCATTGTGGTAACGACGCTGGTCAGCAATCCATCCGCCAACGATGAGCGCCTGCTTGCCGTGCTGAGCCACGAGTTGTCGCATCTGGAGCTGTATGCGCGCGCAGGCGGGCAGCGTGTGCCGGCATGGTTCAATGAAGGCCTGGCAAGCATGGTGGGCGGCAGGGCGTGCGCGCCGGGTGCGCAGGGCATTGATGATTTGAGCAGATTGTCGGCCATGCGGGACTGGCTTGACTACACGCGCTCGCGCGATACCCGGAGTAACTCGACGTATTGCCAGGCCAAAGCGGAAGTCGAGGCGTGGGCAGTGCGGCATGGCGGCCCGAAAGGCGTCGTCGAACTGTTGGCCACACTCAAGGAGAGGGACTTTGCGTCCCAATACGGTCCGTTCTTGACGCGGCCGCTGCCGACCATTAACCCCAAGGGCGTAAAGCAAGATGACCGCTGACCTGTTTGCACCGGAGCCCACCCCGCCGCTGGCTGAAGCGCTGCGCCCGCACACGGTGGCGGACGTGATCGGCCAGAGCCACTTGCTGGGCGAGGGCAAGCCGCTAAACCTGCTGTTCAAGTCGGGCAAGCCGCATTCCATGATCCTGTGGGGCCCTCCGGGCGTGGGCAAGACCACGCTGGCGCGCCTGTCCGCGCGCGCCTTTGACTGCGAGTTCATCGCCATTTCGGCCGTGCTGGGTGGGGTCAAGGATATCCGCGCCGCCATTGAACAGGCGGAGCAGTTTGTCGCCAGCGGCAAGCAGACCATCCTGTTCATCGACGAGATCCACCGCTTCAACAAGGCGCAGCAGGATGCGCTGCTGCCTTACGTTGAATCGGGCCTGGTGACCCTGATCGGCGCCACCACTGAAAACCCTTCGTTTGAAGTCAATTCTGCACTGCTGTCGCGTGCCCAGGTGTATGTGCTGAAGGCGCTGACGGAAGAGGAGATGCGCCAGCTGCTGGCGCGGGCCCGCGAACGCTCGATGCCGGACCTGGAGTTCGACGAACTGGCCATCGACACCCTGATCGGCTACGCCGACGGCGATGCGCGCCGCTTCCTGAACCTGCTGGAACAGACCAAGACCGCCGCCGCCACCGCGCGCACCAACAAGGTCACCGGCGAGTTCGTGCAGAACGCACTGACCCTGAATGCCCGCCGCTTCGACAAAGGCGGCGACAACTTCTACGACCAGATCTCGGCCTTGCACAAATCCGTGCGCGGTTCCAATCCCGATGGTGCGCTGTACTGGTTCTGCCGCATGATCGATGGCGGCGCCGACCCGCGCTACCTGGCGCGCCGCATCGTGCGCATGGCCTGGGAAGACATTGGACTGGCCGACCCGCGCGCCCTGACCATGGTGAACGACGCAGCCGAAACTTATGAGCGCCTGGGTTCACCGGAAGGGGAGCTGGCGCTGGCGCAAGCGGTGATCTATCTCGCCGTGGCCGCCAAGAGCAATGCGGGCTACAACGCCTACAACGCCGCCATGGCTTTCGTCCGCCGCGACAAGTCGCGTGAAGTGCCGGTTCACCTGCGCAATGCCCCCACCAAGCTGATGAAGGAGCTGGGCTACGGCCACGAATACCGCTATGCGCACGATGAGCCGGATGCCTACGCTGCCGGCGAAACCTACCTGCCCGACGGCATGGCGGAACCAGGCTGGTACCAGCCGGTCCCGCGCGGCCTGGAATCCAAGATCGCCGACAAGCTGGCCTTCCTGCGCAAGCTGGACGAAGAAGCCCGCAAGGGTTAAAACGCTATCCGCTTGCAATTGTAGGAATATTCCTATTATTTGTAGGTAAACTAATGCAATCCCTTACGGGACTTTACATTCCATTTGCCTAACGTTACGATGTTGTAAATATTCTAACGGAGGCGGGATGGCAGAGCGTCTGACAGTCGATGGGGTAACCGTCCATGTGGATGGGGCAGGTGATGAAGCCATCATGATGATTCACGGCTGGCCTTATGACCGCAGCCTGTGGGATGCCCAGGTGGCGGCATTCTCCGCCAACTATCGCTGTGTGCGGTTCAGCTTCCCCAGCCAGGGCGCCAAGGGCAGCCATACCATTGACGAAGTGTCAAAACTTTATGCCGATACCGTTGAAGTCGTGAATGGCGGTCGGCCCGTGATCCTGATGCTGAGTGATTGGGGCTGCGTGTTCGGCTACCAGTTCGCGCTGCGCTACCCCGAACTGGTGAGCCGGGTGATCAGCGTTGGCATCGGCGGCTCCAGCCAGATGACTTACCGCGCCTCGCTGGACTGGAAAACCCGCCTGCGCCTGGCGTTTGCGCACCGTCGCCTGCAGGCTTCCAGCGGCAACAGCCGCGCCGCGCGCGAAGCCTGTACGCGCCTGCAACTGCCGCACGCGGTCACCTGGCTGCGCGCGTCCACGCCAGCGGCAGGCGCGCTGCCGTTCAAGCTGCGCTGGCCCATGCTTTATATCTACGGCAAGCGCAAGCCGTTCCAGTTTCACACCCGCAGTTTTGAGGCCGCCGTGCAGTCCAAGCCGGACAGCCGGGTGATTGCCTTCCGCACCGGCCACTGGGTCATGCGCGAGCAGCCGGAAGCCTTCAACAGCGCCGTGATGGGCTGGCTGCAGGGCGCCTAAACTGCAGTTCATTCCGCAAATTCAGCGCTTCGTCGCAAGTGCAAGGCAGGGCAGGGAGGCTTTAGGTACAGTGTAACCATGGAAGCACGGAAGTAGTTCAACACTGACCTGAAGGAGAACATCATGAAAGCCCTGAAACACATGGAAGCGACCTTTGTTATCGCAGCAGCCCTGGCCATCGTAACCAGTTTTGCAACCGCCACCACCCCGGTGCTGCACGTCGCCGCCGACCCGGTCGTCGCCAAGGTGGACACCAGCATTCCAACCGTGGTGGTCGCTGCCAAGCGCCTGACCGCAGCCGAAAAAGCAGCACTGATCTGACAGCACAACGCCGGAGGGCGTAAAACTCGGTTGTTGTGCTGTCATCTTGGTACAATTGCTCCTTTCGACTCATACTCGCAGCGGCAGCAATAACAACATGATTGACATCCAACTTCTCCGTAAAGACATTGATACTGTCGCCGCCAAACTGGCGACCCGCAAGTTCCAGCTCGACGTAGCTGGCTTCAATGCCCTGGAAGGCGAACGCAAAGCCATCCAGATGCGTACCGAAGAACTGCAAAGCAAGCGCAATTCGCTGTCCAAGCAGATCGGCATGCTGAAGGGCAAAGGGGAAGACACCACCGCCGTGATGGCCGAAGTAGGCGGCCTGGGCGATGAACTGAAGGCCAACGAAGTGAAACTGGCCGACGTGCAGTTGAAGATGAATACCTTCCTGCAGGCCGTACCGAACCTGCCGCACGAATCCGTGCCGGCCGGCGCCGACGAAACGGGCAACGTGGAAGTCCGCAAATTCGGCACCCCGCGCAACTTCGACTTCGAAGTCAAAGACCACGCCGACGTAGGCGCAGCACTAGGCCTGGACTTCGAGACCGCCACCAAACTGACCGGCTCCCGTTTCAGCGTCATGAAGGGCGGCATCGCTCGCCTGCACCGCGCACTGGCGCAGTTCATGCTGGACACCCACACCGACAAGCACGGCTACACCGAGTGCTATACCCCGTACATGGTCAACGCCGAATCGCTGCTGGGCACTGGCCAACTGCCGAAGTTCGAAGCGGACCTGTTCTCGGTGAAGAAGGGCGGCGCGGAAGGCGAAGGCCAGAACTTCTACCTGATCCCGACCTCTGAAGTTTCGCTGACCAATATGGTGCGCGACGAGATCGTGGCCGTCGAGACGCTGCCGATCAAGGTCACCGCCCACACCCCATGCTTCCGTTCCGAAGCCGGTTCCGCTGGCCGCGACACCAAAGGCATGATTCGCCAGCACCAGTTCGACAAGGTTGAACTGGTCCAGGTCGTGCATCCGGAGAAGTCGTACGAAGCGCTGGAAGAAATGGTTGGCCACGCCGAATACATCCTGCAGACCCTGGGCCTGCCATACCGTGTAATGCAGCTGTGCACCGGCGACATGGGCTTCGGCGCCGCCAAGACCTACGACCTGGAAGTGTGGCTGCCGGCGCAGAACACCTACCGTGAAATTTCCTCGCTGTCGAACTGCGAAGCCTTCCAGGCGCGCCGCATGCAGGCCCGCTTCCGCAACGCGCAAGGCAAGCCGGAACTGCTGCACACCCTGAACGGCTCCGGCCTGGCAGTGGGCCGCACCCTGGTCGCCGTGCTGGAAAACTACCAGCAGGCCGACGGTTCGGTGGAAATTCCAGCCGCGCTGCAGCCTTATATGGGCGGCCTGACCAAGCTCGTAGCATAAAGTTGAAAATAGCCCTTCCTTTTTTCGGAAGGGCTGCTATAATCTTGGCTCTCAACGGCGACCACCGTTAAATGCAGTACCTGGAGAGGTGGCAGAGTGGTCGAATGTACCTGACTCGAAATCAGGCGTAGGGTGTCCCCCTACCGTGGGTTCGAATCCCACCCTCTCCGCCAGAACACTGAAAAAGCCCTCGAGCAATCGAGGGCTTTTTCTTTTTCTGCGACCGTTTCGCGGGCCTGGCAAGTGCGCGACGCGTTAGAATGTTCCGCTATTGATATTTCCCGAGAAGGCTGATGGAACACCGCTTACTTGTACACGTCGTCTATTTCCTGTTGGCGGCCCTTGTGTTGGTCCCCCTTGCCAAGCGTGTCGGCATGGGTTCGGTTCTTGGATACCTGGCCGCGGGCGCCGTGATTGGTCCATGGGGGCTTGCACTGATAGACAACGTCGAGGATATCCTCAGTATTTCTGAATTCGGCGTGGTGCTGCTGCTGTTCCTGATTGGCCTGGAACTGAAGCCGAGCAAATTGTGGTCGCTGCGGCGGCCAATCTTTGGCTGGGGAGGGATTCAGGTGTTGCTGGTCAGTGCCGCGCTGGCCGGGGCTGCGCTGGCTTCAGGCGCTGATTGGCGAGTCGCAGTAATCGCCGGCATGGCGATGTCCCTCTCGTCGACGGCGATTGTCCTTGCCACACTGGACGAGCGCAAGCTGATGTCCAGCCCTGCTGGTTCCAGCAGCTTTTCCATCCTCCTGTTCCAGGATATTGCCGCCATTCCGATGATTGCGCTGGTGCCGCTGCTTGCCGGTGCCGGTTCTGCAGGGCATAGCCAAGGCTGGCTGGTGGCTGCCAAACTGGCCGCAGTCTTGTTTGCCCTGGTCGTTGTTGGCCGCTACCTGGTCAATCCCGTCATGCGGCTGATTGCTCAAACCGGCCTGCGCGAACTCTTCACAGGATTTGCCCTTTTGCTGGTGATCGGGATTTGCCTGTTGATGCAATCGGTCGGGCTGTCGATGGCGCTTGGCACATTCATGGCAGGGGTCCTGCTGGCCGATTCGGAGTACAGGCACCAGCTTGAGAGCGACGTCGATCCTTTCAAAGGGCTTTTGCTTGGCCTGTTCTTCATGGCCGTCGGGATGTCGGCCGACTTCGGCCTGCTGCGCTCCGATGCGGTTTTGGTTGTTGCGCTAGTCGCAGCGCTGCTCGCACTGAAAGGCGGGTTGATGTACCTGCTCGCGGCATGGTTCGACATCCCGCGTAGTCAGCGATTATTTTTTGCGCTCCTGATGTCGCAAGGGGGCGAGTTCGCATTCGTCGTGTTCGGTGCTGCCGAAGGTGTGCTTGGCGCCAGGGTATCCGCTTTGCTGGTGATGGTGGTCACATTATCCATGGTGACTACGCCGTTGCTCCTGCTCGCCTACGATGTGCTGGTCGCACCGCGCCTGGCGGGAGAAAAGAAGAAACGCAAGCAACAGGCAGCAGAGGAATTCGACTCGCAGAATCCAGTGATCATTGCAGGTTTCGGCCGCTTCGGCCAGATTATCGGACGCCTGCTGATGGCGAATCGCGTTGGTGTCACGGTGCTGGACCATGATCCGGACCAGATTGAATTGCTGCGAAAGTTCAAGCTCAAGGTCTATTATGGTGATGCCACACGCCTTGACCTCCTCATCGCTGCGGGCATCGGCCAGGCAAAGGCCTTGGTGATCGCCATTGACGATGTTGACAGCAGCCTGGCGCTGGTGGATGCGGTGCGGGGACGCTTTCCCGAGTTGACGATCCTCGCGCGGGCTCGCAACGTCACCCACTATTATGAACTGCTGAATCGTGGTGTCACCCTGATCGAACGTGAAACGTTCGCGGCTTCGCTGCAATTGGGAGCCCAGGTGCTTCAAGTGCTCGGTTTCAGTTCGGACCGTGCCGAGCAGGCTTACAAAATCTTCCGGACGCATAACCTCAAAGTGCTGAAAGAAGTCCATCCACATTACCAGGATCAGGAGAAGGTCATTTCGCTGAACCTCAAGGCCCGGCGCGAGCTGGAGGAAATGTTTGCAGGGGATGCGGCCGCATTCGATACATCGGGAGCGGCCCAGGAAGTGGGCTAACCATGCCAAAAGCGGATAGGGAAACCGTAAATCGCTATAACTGGGCCGTGGCAGTGGCAAGTAGAATCAGGCAACATGAAGAGACTCTATCTCCCGCTCGCGGCATTGGCCTGTTCCTTTGCGTACAAGGCCTTTGCGGCTGACATCAAACTTACGAACCCGCTTGTGCTGCAGCGGGCCGACCCGTTTGTCGCACTGCAAAAGGACGGGAGCTACATCTTCACAGCCACGGTGCCTGAATACGACCGCATTGAGCTGCGCCGCACTCGTGACTTGAACAAGCTGGCGTCGGCGGAGACCAAAGTGGTCTGGCGCAAGCACGATTCAGGTCCCATGAGCTACCACATCTGGGCGCCGGAGATCCATCGGATTGACGGCAAGTGGTATATCTACGTTACTGCCGGCCGCGCGGATGCGCACTGGGAAATCCGCCCCTACGTGCTGGAAAATGCATCGGCCGACCCCTTCAAGGGTGAATGGAAAGAGCTTGGCCAGGTAAAAACCGGTTGGGAAAGCTTCTCGCTTGATGCGACGGTCTTCAGCCACAACGGCAATCGCTATTTTGTCTGGGTGCAGAAGGGGCGCACCCCGGATGAGGGCGATGGCACCAATATCTACATTGCCCGCATGGATTCGCCTTCGACCATTACCGGCAAGGTGACCATGCTGACGAAGCCTGAATATCCCTGGGAACGCGTGAAGTATCCGGTCAATGAAGCGCCGGCGGTAATGGTTCGTAACGGCAAAGTGTTCCTGACCTATTCGGCCAGCGCGACAGACGCCAACTACTGCCTCGGGCTTCTGACGGCAAGCGCTGACGCGGACCTGCTTGATCCAGCTGTGTGGAAAAAGTCACCGGAGCCTGTATTCAAGAGTAGCGACGCCAACAAGCAGTACGGGCCAGGCCACAACAGCTTTACCACCACGCCCGACGGCAAGACCGACATCCTGGTCTACCATGCACGCGACTATCGCGACATCAAAGGCGACGAATTGAAGAATCCGGACCGGCATACGCGCGCACAGGTCATTCACTGGAACACTGACGGCATGCCTGAGTTCGGGGCGCCGGGAAACTGAATCGTACGTGGCGGTCTGAAGCCCGGAATGTTCCAGCTTAGTCGACGGGAGATTTTACCCGCGGCTGTTTGCTCTTGCTGTAGACGGGCACCACGACTTTCCAGTTGCGCTCATGGGCCGAGGCAATCGTACGAGTGCAGCTCACCGCTACGCTCTTGC
>CAMLSG010000120.1 GCA_946482635.1 uncultured Duganella sp. | reverse complement strand
ACGCCAACAGCTCCAACCAGGCGCTGGACCGTATCATCAACTTCTTCCCGGAAGAGCGCCGCCAGCAGCTGCTGATGGACTTGTCGCTGAACCTGAAGGGCATGATCTCGCAGCGCCTGATCCCGAAAAAGGATGCCAAGGGCCGCGCCGTGGCGGTGGAGATCATGCTGAACTCCCCGCTGATCGCAGACCTGATCTTCAAGGGCCAGGTGCACGAGATCAAGGAGCTGATGAAGCGCTCGCGCGAACTGGGCATGCAAACCTTCGACCAGGCCCTGTTCGACCTGTACGAAGCGGGCCAGATCACCTATGAAGATGCACTGCGCAACGCGGACTCGGTCAACGACCTGCGCCTGGCCATCAAGCTGGAATCCAAGGAAGCGAAGAACCGCGACCTGGCGGCCGGCACCGAGCACCTGGGGATCATCTGATGACGACTGTTTACGACTTCAGCGCCGACAGCTTGTCGGGCGAACGCGTCGACCTGCAGCAGTACCGGGGCAAGGTGCTGCTGATCGTAAACACCGCCAGCAAGTGCGGCTTCACGCCGCAGTACCAGGGACTGGAGGAACTGCACAAGGAGTTCGCCGGCCAGCCTTTCGAGGTACTCGGCTTTCCCTGCAACCAGTTCGGCCAGCAGGAACCCGGCAACGCCGAGGAAATCGGCGCCTTCTGCGAAAAGAACTATGGCGTCACCTTCCCGGTGTTCGCCAAGATCGAGGTCAATGGCGATAATGCGCATCCGCTGTACCAGCACCTGAAAAAGAATGCGCCGGGCATCCTGGGGACGGAAGGCATCAAGTGGAACTTCACCAAGTTCCTGATCCGCAAGGACGGCAGCATCCACGACCGCTATGCGCCGACCACCAAGCCTGCCGACCTGGCCGGCGAGATCAGGAAACTGCTAGCGCAATAAGGAGGGAGCGCCGACATGGGCGAGATCAAGCAATACTTGATCCAGCTTTTTTCCCCGCCTGCTGACCCGGCGCTACTCACTTACGGGATTTACACTCCATCGCTGGTCATCCTGTCGGTGCTGGTGGCGAGCTTTTCGTCCGCCATGGGCTTGCAGATGGCCGGCCAGGCAGCGCGCAGCAGCAAGCGCATGCTGCGCCTGGCCGCGCTGGTGACCGGCAGCCTGTCCCTCGGCAGCGGCGTGTGGGCCATGCACTTCATCGGCATGCTGGCCTTCAACCTGTGCACGCCGGTCGCCTACGATCCACCCATTACGCTGTTGTCGATGCTGCCCAGCATCGCTGCTTCCACCGTCGCCCTGTCCCTGCTTAGCCGCCATCGCATCGGCTTGCGCAGCCTGCTGGTCGGCGGCGTGCTGGTCGGCGCCGGCATCGGCGCCATGCACTATACGGGCATGGCAGCCATGCGTTCGGCGCTGCAGTTGCGTTACGACCCGTGGATGTTCGGCCTGTCCATCGTGGTGGCTATCGCGCTGGCCACCCTGGCGCTGTGGGTGCGCTTCGGCCTGCAGGGCCTGCGCGGCAGGCTGGGGGAAACCGGCACCGTCGCCGTGGCGGGCGCCATCATGGGCTGCGCCATCTCCGGCATGCACTACACCGGCATGGCCGCCGCGCGCTTCGTCGGCCGCGTGCCGCTCGACCCGGACAGCGGCATTGCCAACGCCGGCTTCCTGGCGCTGGCAGTCACCCTGACCACCGCCTTGCTGACGGCGCTGGTGGTCTTCGCCAACGGCATGCTGCGCTACCGCGCCCTGTTCCACCATGTGAGCGACCTGGAACAGGCGCTGCGCGCCAGCGAAGAGCAACTGCGCTCGCTGGTTGCCAATATCCCCGGCATTACCTTCCGCTGCCGCAATGCGCCCGGCTGGCCGCTGGTATTCGTCAGCGACGCCATCGAGACGATGACGGGCTACCCGGCCTCCGATTTCCTCGGCGACCCGCCCAAGCGCCTGTTCGGGGAACTGGTGCATCCGGACGACCTGCCGGCGGTCACGCAAGGCGGCCGCAGCGCGGTCGAACAACGCCGCGCCTTCACCCTGGAATACCGGATCATCCACCGCGACGGCAGCATCCATTGGTTCTGGGGCAACGGCAACGTGGTGCTCGGCCCGACCGGCGAAGTCGAGTTGCTCGATGGCGTGGTGCTCGACATCAGCAACCGGCGCCTGATGGAGCAGGACCTGCGCATTGCCAAGGAGCGCGCCGAGCAGGCCGCCGCGGCGCGCGCCGCCTTCCTGGCCAATATGAGCCACGAGATCCGCACGCCGATGAATTCCATCCTCGGCTTCACCGACGTGCTGCTGCATGGCGAACTGACGGCCGTGCAGCGGCGCCACCTCGACACGGTGCGCAACGCGGGCCGGTCGCTGTTGCGCCTGCTGAACGCCATCCTCGATACCGCCAAGCTGGATAAAGGGGCAGTGGAACTCGAACTGCACGATTTCAGCCTGCTGGCACTGAGCGACGAACTGTCCTCGACCCTGGGCAATGCGGCCAAGGCCAAGGGCTTGTCGATGTCGCTGCAATACGACCCCGCCCTGCCGAACTGGATCCACGGCGACGAACTGCGCGTGCGCCAGGTGCTGACCAACCTGCTGGACAACGCCGTCAAGTTCACCAGCCAGGGCAGCGTCTCGCTGACCGTGGCCGCCGCGCGCGAAGGCGAACGGCGCATGGTGCACTTCGCCGTCGCCGATACCGGCATCGGCATCGCGCCCGACCGCATGGCAGCCATCTTCGAGCCCTTTGTGCAGGCGGACGCGTCGATGAACCGCCGCTTCGGCGGCACCGGCCTGGGCACCACCATCTGCAAGCAGCTGGTGGAGCTGATGGGCGGAAGCCTTTGGGCCGAGAGCTCGCCGGGGCAAGGCAGCACCTTCCATGTCCTGCTGCCGCTGCTGGCGGCACGCGACGAGGCAGTGCGCAGCGCGGCAGCGCCAATCCTGCTGCCGCCGATGCATATCCTGGCGGCGGACGACGTGCCGCAAAACCTGGAAGTGCTGATGCTGCTGCTGGCCAAGCTGGGCCATACGGTGACCGGCGCCAGCGATGGCGCCATGGCCGCGCACCTGGCATCGGAAGCACAGTTCGACGCCATCCTGATGGACGTGCAAATGCCCGGCATGGACGGGCTGGAATCCACCCGCCGCATCCGCGCCGATGAAGCGGCAACAGGCCGCAAGCGCACCCCGGTGATTGCCATGACCGCCAGCGTGCTGGAACGCGACCGCGAGGCCACGCGTGAGGCAGGCATGGACGGCTTTACCACCAAGCCGGTGGACGTGGCCGTGCTGACGCAGGAGCTCGCGCGCGTGCTCGGCATGCCGGCCGGCGCGCCGCAACTGGCGCCGGCCGCTGTTCCGGCACGCGGCATGGTGCTGAACGCGGAAAAAGGCACCGCCCGCTGGGCAGGACAGCGCGAAGCCTACCAGCGCGCGCTGCGGCGCTTCGCCCACGACTATGAGGGTGCGGAGCGGGAGCTCAGGTCCGCTTTGGCGGCTGGGCAGCATGCCGCCTGCGCGGCCCTGGCGCACCGGCTGCGTGGCGCCGCCGCCAACCTGGGCATGGAACAATTGGCCGATGCGCTATGGCGGCTGGAAACCGGCTTGCAGGCGCCGGATGGCCGCGCGACGCTGCCCGACCTGCTGGAACAGGCCGGGCTGCGCCTGACGGACGCGCTGGCGGCCGTATGGGCGCAGGACGATGTCCGCGCCGATGCCGGCGAAGCTACCGCCGTAAGCGCGGCCGCCGCGGCCGGGCCGCTCGACCTGGAACGTGTGCATGCGATGGGCAACGCAATGCTCCATTCGCTGGAGCGCGGCAGTTTCGACCAGCAGGAACTGTCCGCGCTATCGTCCGTGCTGCGCGGTTGCGTTGCCGAACCAAGGCTGCAGGCCTTGCAGCGCGCGCTGGATGATTTCGACTTTCCTGCTGCGCGCGACGCATTGCAAGCGCTGCTGGACGAGTGCCAGGACACGCAAAGGAAAACGCCATGACCCGACAGGCCACCGTGCTTGCCATCGACGACGAGTCGACCAACCTGCAACTACTGCGCCAGATCCTGCAGGACCAGTACCGGCTGCTGTTCGCCAAGGATGGCGCGCGCGCCATCGAACTGGCAGTCAACGAAAAACCCGACCTGATCCTGCTTGACGTGATGATGCCCGAGATGACGGGCTACGACGTTTGCCGGGTCTTGAAGGCCAACCCCGCCACCACCCATATCCCCGTGATTTTCGTCACCGCATTGACCGATTCGACGGACGAGGTGGTCGGCTTCGAGGCCGGCGCGGTGGACTTCATCAGCAAGCCGGTCAGCCCGGCCGTGGTCAAGGCCCGCATCAAGCTGCACCTGTCGATGGTGCGGATGGAAGAGCTGCGCGCCAGCCGCCTGGCCATCGTGCAGCGTCTCGGCCTGGCGGCGGAATACAAGGACAACGAAACCGGCCTGCACGTGATCCGCATGAGCCATTATGCGCGCCTGCTTGGCCTGGCCGCCGGCTTCGATGAACAGGAAGCCGACGACCTGTTCATTTCAGCGCCGATGCACGACATCGGCAAGATCGGCATTCCCGACAGCATCCTGCAAAAGCCGGGGCGCCTGACCCCGGAAGAATACGTGGTCATGCAAACCCACCCCGGCATCGGCGCCCACATCATCGGCCAGCACGAGGGCGGCATGCTGGCAATGGCGCACGAGGTGGCGCTGTCGCACCATGAAAAATGGGACGGCAGCGGCTATCCCAACCGCCTGGCCGGCGAGGACATCCCGCTGGCTGGCCGCATTGTCGCCGTTGCCGACGTCTTCGATGCGCTGACGTCCGTGCGCCCTTACAAGGCCGCCTGGAAACTGGAAGACGCCTGCGCCTGGATGAAAGACCAGCGCGGCCAGCATTTCGAGCCGCGCCTGGTGGACCTGTTCCTCGACCAGTTGCCCGAGGTGACGCACATCATGGACAAATGGGCAGAACGCTGACGCTAGCCATGCAGGGCGCGGTCGACCAGCTCGATCCAGTGTTCGACCGGCGTTTGCGTGCCTGACTGCAGGTGGCCGATGCAGCCGATGTTGGCCGACACGATGCGCCCCGCGCCGGTATCAGCCAGGTTGGCAAGCTTGCGGTCGCGCAGCTGCAGCGACAACTCCGGCTGCAATATCGAGTAGGTACCGGCCGAACCGCAGCATAAATGCGCGTCGCGGCACATTTTCACGTCCACGCCGATCGCGCGCAGCAGTCCTTCAACCTTGCCGCGAATTTGCTGGCCATGCTGCAGCGTGCAGGGAGGATGCCACGCCACCTGCGCATCGCCGCCCGGGCGCGCACGCACGCGCTGCGCCAGTTCGGCCTCGAACGCCGGCAGGATTTCGCTCAGGTCGCGCGTCATGCCTGAGACGCGCGCCGCCTTGCCGGCATAGGCGCTGTCGTGGGCCAGCAGGTGGCCATACTCCTTGACCGTGACGCCACAGCCGGATGCCGTCATGACGATTGCTTCCGCCTGCTCCACATACGGCCACCAGGCGTCGATATTGCGCCGCATGTCGTCCAGTGCCGCGTCCTGGTCATTGAGGTGGAAGCGCAGTGCGCCGCAGCAGCCGGCGCCCGGCGCAGCAACCAGCTGCACGCCCAGCGTATCGAGCACGCGCGCCGTGGCCGCATTGATATTGGGCGCCAGGCCAGGCTGCACGCAGCCATCCAGCACCAGCATCTTGCGCGCATGCTCCCGGACCGGCCATGCTGTCGCCGCGCCACGCGCCGGCAGCTTGTCCTGCAACGGCTTGCCGAGTAAAGGCTTGAGCAGCTGGCCCGCGCGCAGCACCGGTTCGAACAGCCAGCGCCGCGGCAGCGCTTCTTTCAGCACATAGCGCTTGATGCGGTCCGGCAGCCTGCGCGGCACGCGCTGTTCCACCACTTTGCGCCCGATGTCGGCCAGGCGGCCATATTTGACGCCCGACGGACAGGTGCTTTCGCAGTTGCGGCAAGTCAGGCAGCGGTCCAGGTGGAGCTGGGTGCTGGCCGTCACCGGCGCCCCCTCCAGCACCTGCTTGATCAGGTAAATGCGCCCGCGCGGGCCATCCAGCTCGTCGCCCAGCAACTGGTATGTCGGGCATGTGGCCGTGCAAAAGCCGCAGTGCACGCAAGCGCGCAGGATCGCTTCCGCCTCGTCGCCTTCCGGCGTGCCCTTGATGAAATCTGCCAGGTTGGTTTGCATATCAGTACATGCGGCCGATGTTGAAAATGCCCGCCGGATCGAAGGCGGCTTTCAGGCGTTCGTGGATGCGGGCGATGGCCGGCGCCAGAGGATGGAAGGCGCCGACTCCAGCGCCCAGGTCTTCGCTCTCGACCCGGTAGCGCGTGGCATGGCCGCCGGCCGCAGCCGCGACGCGCCGGATATCGTCCGCCACGCCCCGGTCAACGCGCAGCCAGCGCTGTGCCCCGCCCCACTCGATCAGTTGCTCGCCGCGCATGACCAGCGCGCTGGCAGTGGCAGGCACAGAAAGACGCCACAACTCCGCAGCCCCCGCCTCCGCGCCCGCAAAGAAATCGCCGCGCTGGTCGCGCAACGCATTCCAGAACGCGTCGCCATCATCCAGCGCTTCGCCGCCCATGCCCGCCTGCGCCGCCCTGACTGCCGCCTGGGCGCCAGACAGCCGCACGGTCAGCACGCCCGCGTGCCAGCAAGTGCCCGACACCGGCAGCGGCTGTCCCGCCCATTCGTTCATCATGCGCAGCGCCTTGACTTCATCCACCTCGAAACGAATGCTCGCCTCGCAGAAGGGCACCGGCAGCACTTTCAGCGACACCTGGGTGATCAGCCCGAGCGTCCCAAGGGAGCCGGCCAGCAGCCGCGATACGTCATAGCCAGCCACGTTCTTCATCACCTGGCCGCCGAAGGACAGCAGTTCGCCGCGTCCATCCATCAGTTGTGCGCCCAGTACGAAGTCGCGCAAGGCGCCGGCAGTTGCACGGCGCGGACCCGACAAGCCGCTGGCCACCACGCCGCCTATCGTCGAACCGGCGCCAAAGCGCGGCGGCTCGAATGCCAGCATCTGGCCATGCTGCGCGACCAGCGCTTCGACTTCCGCCAGCGGCGTGCCGCAGCGCGCCGTGATCACCAGTTCAGTCGGCTCATAATCGACTACGCCCGCATAGGCGCGCGTATCGAACACATCGCCCACCACGTTCTGCCCATACCAGTCCTTGGTGCCGCCGCCGCGCAACAGCAGACGGGTACCGTCGGCGCCGGCCGCCTGGATGCGGGCCCGGAATTGTTCGAGGATCGCATCCATGTCAGAACCTCGGCAAGCCGGCATGCGGCAGGCGCCCCGCACGCACATGCATCTTGCCGAACTCCGCACAGCGGTTCAGCGTTGGAATGGCCTTGTTCGGGTTCAGCAGCGACAAGGGATCGAAAGCCTGCTTCACCGCGAAGAAGGCCGCCAGCTCGGCGTCGCTGAACTGAGCGCACATCGAGTCGATCTTCTCGATGCCCACGCCATGCTCGCCGGTGATGGTGCCGCCCACTTCCACGCACAGCGCCAGGATTTCAGCGCCGAAAGCCTCAGCACGATGCAGTTCGTCCGGCTGGTTGGCATCGAACAGGATCAGCGGGTGCAGGTTGCCGTCGCCCGCATGAAACACGTTTGCGCAGCGCAGGCCGTATTTGGCCTCCATCTGCTGGATGCCCAGCAGCACGCGCGCCAGTTGCTTGCGCGGGATGGTGCCGTCCATGCAGTAGTAATCGGGCGAAATGCGTCCCGCAGCCGGGAAGGCATTCTTGCGGCCGGACCAGAATTTCAGTCGTTCGGCCTCGGTGCCCGACACCAGCACCGCGCTGGCGCCGGCCGCCTGCAGCACGGCTGTCATGCGGGCGATTTCCTCGTCGACCTCGTCGGCCGTGCCGTCGGCCTCGCACAACAGGATGGCTGCAGCCTCGGTATCGTAGCCGGCGCGTACAAAGGGCTCCACCATGCGTGAAGACGTACGGTCCATCATCTCCAGCCCGGCCGGAATGATGCCGGCAGCGATCACGTCGGCCACCGCGCTGCAGCTCGCAGTCACTTCGTCGAAGGACGCCATGATGACGCGTGCACTGGCGGGCTTTGGCACCAGCTTGACGGTGACCTCGGTGACGATGCCCAGCATTCCCTCCGAACCGACGAAGGCGGCCAGAAGGTCCAGGCCGGGTGCATCGAGCGCTTCGCTGCCCAGTTCCACTACGTCGCCCTCGATGGTCACCATGCGCACGCGCAGCACGTTATGCACCGTCAGGCCGTATTTCAGGCAGTGCACGCCGCCGGAGTTCTCTGCCACATTCCCGCCTATGGTGCAGGCAATCTGCGACGAGGGGTCAGGGGCGTAGTACAGGCCGTAGGGTTCTGCCGCTTCGGAAATGGCGAGGTTGCGCACGCCCGGCTGCACCACCGCCGTGCGGGAATAAGCGTCCATGCGCACAATCTGGTTCATGCGCGCCGTGGACAGCACCAAGCCTTCCGCGATCGGCATGGCGCCGCCGGACAAGCCGGTGCCGGCCCCACGCGGCACGACCGGCACATTGAATTCGCGGCAAATCCCGAGTACCGCCACCACCTGCGCTTCGTCAGCCGGCAAGGCAACTGCCATGGGAAGCTGGCGATAAGCCGACAGCCCGTCGCACTCGTAGGGACGCGTGTCCTCCTGTTCGGACAGCACGCTGGAGGGCGGCAGGGCCGCACGCAGGGCGGCGAGGAAGGCTGTGCTGTTTTTCATTAATTCATTGTAAGTTCAATTACTGCAAGCACGTGGAAATCCCCTCCCAACCACTGGTAATTTGTCGTATCCTGCCACCGTTAACGACAAATTGAGGCTGCAATGGGTAATCGACTATCGAAAATCGCCACCCGCACCGGCGACAAAGGCACTACCGGCCTGGGCGACGGCTCCCGCGTGGACAAGGACAATGTGCGCATCCAGGCCATTGGCGAAGTGGATGAGCTGAACTCCAACCTGGGCGTGCTGCTGGCCGAACCGCTGCCGGACGAGATGCGCGAGGAACTGGTTTCGATCCAGCACGACCTGTTCGACCTGGGCGGGGAGCTGTGCATTCCCGGCTACCAGATGATCAAGGAAGAACACGTCGAGCGCCTGGACGCGCTGCTGGCCAAGTACAACGCCACGCTGCCGGCGCTGACGGAATTCATCCTCCCGGCGGGTTCCCGAGCTGCTGCGGTGTCGCACGTCTGCCGCACGGTGTGCCGCCGCGCCGAACGCGCCATCGTCACGCTGGGCAAGACTGAAACCATCAATGACTTCCCCCGCCAGTATGTGAACCGCCTGTCGGACCTGATGTTTGTGCTGGCGCGCGTGCTGAACCGCTTTGCCGGCGGCAGCGACGTGCTGTGGCACCACGACCGCAAGCGCGGTTAAAAACCCGCCTGCGCGGCAAAGCGCCGCTGCAGGTAATCAAGCATCAGCCGCACCCGGTGCGGCAGGTAGCGGCGGCTGGGGTACAGCAGGTTCAGTTCCTGCGCCTGCCCTTGCCAGCCGCGCAGCACGCGCCGCAGCTTGCGTTGGGCCAGCAGGTCGTGCACGAGCCATTCCGGGCACAGGCCGATGCCTGCGCCCGCGACCAGCGTATCGCGGATGGCCAGTGCGTTGTTGACGCGATAGCGGCCATGGGTGGCGATCGTCACATTGCGCTTGCCGTCGCTCAGCTCCACCGCATCGCCGTGGCTCGACCAGGCGAAACGGACGTACTCATGGCCCGCCAATTCCTCCGGCGCTTGCAGTGCGCCATGCTTTTTCACGTAAGCCGGCGAGGCGACCAGAAAGCGCTGCGAGGCGCCGGCACGGCGCGCGATGACGTTGGGCGGCAAGTCGCTGCCAAGGCGAACCGCGATGTCCACGCCCTCTTCCACCAGGTCCACCATGCGGTCGTTCAGGATCAATTCCACCTCGATGCCGGGATACTGTTGCAGGAAGTCCTGCACATAGGCGTTGAGGCAGAACTGTCCCAGCGCTACCGGGGCGTTGATACGCAACAGCCCACTGGCGGCGGCAGTTTCGCCGCGCACGTCGGCCACCGCGTCGGCATATTCTTCAAGCACGCCGCGGGCACGTTCGTAAAAGCGGCGTCCCGGCATGGTAGGCGACAGGCTTGCCGTGCTGCGTTCGAGCAGCCGCACGCCAAGGTCGTCTTCGAGCGCCGCAACAATCTTGCTGATATTGGATTGCGTGGTGTGCTGCTCGCGGGCGACGGCCGACAGGCTGCCCAGTTCGACGGCACGCACAAAGCATTGCAGGGAGCGTAGAGTGTCCATAATCATTCCATTTTGGACTTAACTATAGTCCGTTTTCCCCTCTAGCAGTCGAACAAGGAATAATCGAGGATGTCTCCACCTTAACTTGCGTGGAGAACTCTCATGAAACGCCTGGCTTTTTCCCTGTTCGCCCTGTTGGCCGCAACCGCCGTCCAGGCAGCCGAGTGGCGCACGACCTGGTACGCCGCACCGATGCCCGCCTGGGGGACCGAATTTGCGTTGCCAACCATGCTGCCGCCGTCGCTGGAGGCGCAGACGGTGCGCGAAGTAGTGCGCACCAGCGTTGGCGGTGAACAGGTCCGCGTCACCTATTCCAACCGCTACGGCAGCGCGCCGCTCGTGATCGGCGAAGCACGCGTGGCGCCGACGCGCGACGAACCCTCACGCGCCGCCTCGTCGCAGCAGGATGGCGCGGGCGTGCAACTGACCTTTGGCGGCCAGCGCAGCGTGACGATCGCACCGGGGCAGTCTGCCACCAGCGACGCGGCCTCGCTCAAGGTGGCCGCTCGCCAGCGCCTGTCGGTGTCGACCTGGCTGCCGCAGCGCTCCCCACTGACAACTTTCCATTGGGGCGCCCAGCAGACGGCGTTTGCGGCGCCAGGCAACCTGGCTGCAGCCGCCGTGCTGTCGAATGCGCAGGCGCTGACGGGCCGTACTTTCCTGAACGCCGTGCAGGTTTCGGGTAGTGCGTCGCGCACCATCGTCGCTTTGGGCGATTCGATCACTGACGGCAACGGATCCACGCCCGACCGCAATCTCCGTTGGCCCGACCAGTTGGCGGCGAATTCCGACGACGTGGCAGTAGTGAACGCCGGGATTTCCGGAGCACGGCTGCTGTCCGATGGAATGGGAGAAAAGGCGGCAGCGCGTTTCGAACAGGATGTGCTGGCGCAACCGGGCGTGGATACAGTGATTGTCCTGCTGGGCATCAACGACATCGGCTGGCCCGATAGCGCCTTCGCTCCAAAAGAACCACCGGTCACGGTGAACGCCATGATCGCCGGCTACCGTAAACTGATCGCCGCCGCACATGCGCATGGCATCCGCATCGTCGGCGGCACCCTGCTGCCATTCGAAGGCGCCCTGCAAGGCACGCCCTACTCAGGCCATTACACGCCAGCCAAAGATCTTGTGCGCCGAGAAGTGAACGACTGGATCCGCCACAGCGGCGAGTTTGACGCAGTGGTCGATTTCGACCAACTGCTCCGCGATCCCAAACATCCATCCCGCCTGCGCCGCGAATTCGACTCCGGCGACCACCTGCACCCCAGCGACGCGGGCTACGCAGAAATGGCACGCGCGGCGGTTTCAGTCACCAAGCAACCGCGACATGCCTTTGGCGAGGCTCAGTCGAGTGGCACCACTTGGGTGACTGGCGATTAAGGCAGCGTCAGTGGAGTCGGCCGAGAGCTTGCTATAAAAGGTCAGCATGGCTGAACAAGGCCAGCCAGCGCGGTGCGCAATCAACATGCCAAGCTGGTCGGCTTCACGCTCCTGGATGGAGGAGAGCTTTGACAGGCGGAATTGCAGAGAAACGTCGGAGGCCAACCGCTCCGCTACAACATCAAGCGGCAAGTCGCGCCGGCTATCGAGCAAGGCTTCCGACAGGGTCTCGCGCTCATGTTCCGCCAGGACGTGCGCGATTTCATGCGCCAGCAGGACCGCGAGCTCGCCATCGTCCAGCTGCAGGCGCTCGACGAACTGGCGACCAACCAGCAGCTTGCCGCCGGCCTGGCTCTCTGCTTCGATCGTCGGATCGTCCGTAACGTGGACTTCCCACGGCCATCCCGCGGCATCAGGCTTGATCACACTGGCGGCGCCCACCAGTCCCTCGGTGATGCGTCTGGCGCGAAGCAGCAATGCCTTGTCGCGGTCCAGGCGCTCCGCCGCAGCCAGCGACACCGTCTGCTCGATGTACTGGTCTTCTGCGCGCTGCCCCACTTCTTCAGCGGAGAAGCGCAGCTCCTGCCAACGCCCTGAATCGGGCACTTGCGCAAACGCATTCGAAGCCGTCAGATAGAAAAGCAGCAAAAAACGCACGCTCCCCCCCGATTGACATAAACCGTTTATATCAATCTAGACGACACCAAGGATCGACACAAGCTTGAGGTGCCAACTTGGCATCTCAAGTGCGGCTTGTTAGACTGCGGAGACGCGAAAAAATTCAACAATATGTTTTTACCATCGCACTCGCCTTTGCAGCCGGTGGCGCAGTAGCCCAGAGTGGACAATGCGGGCCGCTACGCCTTCACGCTCGATGCGCGCGACAAGGATGCGCCAACGCTGCGCGTGGCGCGCCTGCCGCAAAACGGCGCCGATGCGCCAGGGCCGTCACCAGCCCCCGGCGCCGCGGCGCATTGACAGCTCAATTCCCTCCGCGCAGTTCGCGCTCGCGCAGCCGGATGCTTTCCAGTACCGGCTGAATCACCTTCCGCTGCTGCAAGGCTTGCAGCAAGGTCGATTGGGCATCGGCGGCTTCATCCTGCCGCCCCTGCTCTTCCAGCGCATCGCTGAAGCGATCGACGTAATAGTGGTAGTCGAAGTGCGACAGCGTTTCCGCCGCCAGTTGCGGCTTGGCCAGCAGCGCTTCCTTGAACAAGCGCGCGCCGGTGCCGAAGTCGGAACGCTGCACCAGCAGCGTGGCCTGGGCATCCCGCGCCGATTGCAGCGGGCCGTCCGGCAGCCTTGACATGTCGAGCGACTTGCCCTCGCGGACCAGTGGCGATGCCAGCGCCACTTTCGCATGCAGGGCCGCACGCGACTCGGGCAAGCGTTCAACCAGGGTATTCAAGGTATCCAGGCCGGTGCCCAGCACGCGGCTGCCATCGAAGCTGAGGATGCGCCCCACCTCGTCGGTGAGCAAGTCCTGCGCGAGGTATTCCTCTTCGTAGCTGCGAGGCGGCGAAATGCGCAATTGCAGCGGCGGCGAGACAATGTCTTCCGCCTCCAGGTGCAGGCAGAGCTGGACCGTGTAGCGGCCCGGCTCGGAGATATCCCAGCCATTGCGGCCGGCCGAAATGAACAGCGACTGGTAGGTGGCCTGGCCCGGCTGCAGCACACGTTTTTTCTCTTGCCAGCAGCGGTTGGCAAAAGGATGGAAGCTGCGCGCTTCCTTGCCGTCTTTCTTGATGATCACGGTCATGTGCTCGATCTGTTCCAGGATCTTGTCCTCGATGAGCTGCGGCTGGCTGGTGGTGTTGGTCAGTTTCAGGTCCAGTGTGATCGGCTCCAGGAAATCGAAGCGGGCTTCGGCACGGTTGACGCGCGCTTCCAGCTTGAAGCTGGGTTCCGGCAGCACGCGGGCCTGCTCGAAGCCATGGTGGTCGAACCAGGCCGCATTGCCCATCTGGACAAAACGCGCCGGCGCATGGCGCATGAACAGCAATTCCTGGTCGCTGAAGCGGAACTGGAAATTGCTGAAGAACGCGGTCTGCCCGCCCGCTACGTTGTAGGGATAGTTCATGAAGCTGCGCGCTTCCGGCTCATTGCCCAGGCCGGGAATCCAGGGCACGCCCAATGCCTTCTGCCAGGAGTGCGCCAGGTTGAAGGCATGGCCCATTTCGTGGCCGGCGGTCCAGAACACCATGCGGTTGATCCAGGCGGCCGGGTTGGGGTCGCCGGCCGGCGGCACCGCGATGAAGGAATTGGTGAAGATGGCCGTGCCTTGCCGGTGGTTGGGGCCGATGTCGTCGAACATGATGCCGCCCAGGCTGCTGCCCTGTTCGTGCTGGGCGGCGAAGAAGGTCCACAAGGCCCACTGCGCCTTGTTGGCGAACTTCGACCAGTAGACCTGCATGGCATCATGCATTTCCTGGTCGCTCCACTGGCCGTTGGCGCCGGCGCCCGCCAGCGGGATGATGCTGGGTGACGGCGACGTGGTGACGTCGAAGCCGGCACGCTGATAGACTTTTTGCAGGGTCAGCGTTTCACTCGGCAAGCTGGCCGGGCGATTGGGATGGGCATGGGTCTGGATCGCGAACACCGGTTTGGCATCGGCGGTGCAGTCAAACTCGAACTGGACCGGATGGAAGTAAGGCGACTCGTACTGGTAGCCGCGCACGCGCTTGACGGCGCCGCCGCCCGTGAAGATTGCCACGGCTTTACGCAAGCCGGGGAAGATGCTGGTGGTAACCAGGATTTCGACGTTGGTGTACGGGAATGCCGCCACGTTGCCGTCCTTGTACCAGATCGAGCCCAGGTACTGGTTGGGGTTGGGGCCGGGTTTCAGCTTGGCGATCCAGTGCGTCTGTTGGCTCAGCAGGCGCGTGATGGTGCCGCTGGCCGTCATTTGCGGATAGCGCCCGTCAACGTCGAGACAGAGCCGCTCGGAAGTCAGCGGGAAGACGATGTCCAGCTGGTCGGTCGGGCCGCTGTCGTCAGGTGCCAGTTTGCTGGCAACGGCCGGCAGCGGCACCGAGGTATTCCACAAATACAGGCCGCTCGCCGTCACCAGCAACGGCGGGATCGGCAAGATGGGCAGGTCCAGCGCTTCGATAGTGTCTTGTTCGGCCGGCTCCGCCAGGCTGGCGGGCTGCATGACGCCGACCGGAGTGTCTTGAACACGCATGATGTCTCCTTTTCAGAAATTACTGGCCGCCGCGGGCCAGCGCGCGCCCTACACGTAACCGAACGGTGCTTGCGAAATCCTGAATTGGATAGCCTTGTCGGGACCGACATTGACGCCGGCCCATGTGGCCTGAATAAGGTTGATTTCGGTGCTTGCCTGTTGCCCCAAAGCGGGCAGGGATATTTCCAGCACGGCCTTGCCATCGTCGGCTTCGGTACTGCCGGCGCCGGCAAAGCCCGTTTGCATGCGTGTGGTCACGTGGTCCAGGCTCAACACTTCCACGCCATTCAAACGCGCCACGACACGATCGTCATGGAAGCCTTCCTGCAATTCAATGTGCAAGGTTTGCATGGCCTGACTGGGTCGTTAAGCCTGGATCTGACCAGTATAGGCAGGCGCCAAACGCGGAAAATACGCGCTTTGTCACATGATGCGCGCAAGCGACTCAGCAAAAAAAAAAACGGCGCCGCAGCGCCGTTTTTATGCAGGCCATGCCTGGTCAGCCGTTGTTGACCACCAGGCGCGGTTCGTCGCCGAAGCGGGCCTTGATCGAGGCCGCGATACCGGCAGCATCCAGCCCCACCAGCGCCAGCAGCTTGGCCGGGTCGCCGTGATCGATGAACTTGTCCGGCAGGCCAAGCATCTGGATCGGCTTGGTGATGCCTGCCGACGCCAGGGCTTCCGCCACGGCAGCGCCGGCGCCGCCCATGACGCAGCCCTCTTCCACCGTGACCAGGAAATCGTGGTCGGCAGCGAGCTGCTTGACCAGCTCCACGTCCAGCGGCTTCACGAAGCGCATGTTCGCCACGGTAGCGTTCAGCAGCTCGGCCGCGCCCATCGCAGGCGCCACCATCGAACCGAAGGCCAGGATGGCGATCTTCTGGCCCTTGCGGCGGATTTCGCCTTTACCGATCGGCAGCGTGGTCAGTTCCTGCGCGATCGTTGCACCGATGCCTGCGCCGCGCGGATAACGCACGGCCGCAGGACCGTTGTACTGGTATGCGGTCGTCAGCATCTGGCGGCATTCGTTCTCGTCGGACGGCGCCATCACCACCATGTTCGGGATGCAGCGCAGGTAGGCCAGGTCGTAGTTGCCGGCGTGGGTAGCGCCGTCGGCGCCCACCAGGCCTGCGCGGTCCAGCGCAAAGGTCACGTCCAGGTCTTGCAGCGCCACGTCGTGGATCAACTGGTCGTAGGCGCGCTGCAGGAAGGTCGAGTAGATCGCCACCACGGGCTTCAGGCCTTCGCAGGCCAGGCCGGCGCCGAAGGTCACCGAATGCTGCTCGG
>CAMLSG010000119.1 GCA_946482635.1 uncultured Duganella sp. | reverse complement strand
GTTCGGGCCAGGGCATGCTGCTGTCGACGCACGCGGCACGCGGCGCCAGCGGCAATGTGCTGGATGCCCGTCCCGCGCAGAACCAGGTGGAAAGCGCCAGGGAACTGCAGGTATCGCTGACCGGGCAAGCCAAGACCCACAAGGCGGACCTGCCGAAGCAAAAAGAAGCCGACAAGCTCGCCGTGGCGGCAGGCCTGCAACGCACTGCCAACACCCTGTCGGCACGCGCCAACGGCGGCACGCCGGCTTTCGACGCTCCGCTGCTGCAGGTTGACAGCCCATCGGGCATCGTCGCCGCCACGCCAGCCGATGCATTGTTCGTTTCCGAAAGCGCCAGCAGCGTGACCGCCAGCCAGGACATTAACTTCGCAGCGCAAGCAAACCTGCTGCATTCATCCGCCGGCGGCATCAGCCTTTTCACCTACGGCAAAGCCAACGCCAAGGAAAAACCGAACCAGGAAACCGGTTTGCACCTGCATGCTGCGAGCGGCAAATACAGCAGCCAAAGCCAGGAGGCCGCGACCATGCTGACCGCCGATAAGGCTGTCACGGTTGCAAGCGTCACCGCCGAGGTGAACGTCGCCGCGAAACAGCATGTTCTGCTAACAAGCCAGGGGGCTGCAATCCGGATCGAGGGTGGCGATATCACGCTGAATGCGCCGGGCAAGATCGAATTCAAAGGCAGCAGCAAAGAGTTGACCGGCCCCGCGCAGAGCTCACACTCGCTTCCGCTCATGCCCCGCTATACGGGCGAAACTGCCGACCAGCACTTTGTGCTCAAGTCCCATAGCGGCAAGCCGGTTGCCAACCGGCGTTATCGTGCCTTGACCGGAAACCAGACAATAGAAGGATTTACCGGCGCGGACGGCCGCACGGGAATTCTCGAAGGATTCATGGGCCAGGTGGCACGCTTCGAACTTCTCGAAGACACTTACGATGAACACTTTGTATTACGGGATCCGTTGGGACAGCCGCTGGCAAATCTCAGGTACAAGATCCGTTCGGCTGAGGGAGTCGAATTGGAAGGGATCACGGACGATGAGGGCAGGACCCTTCTCTTCACCAGCGACAAGATCGAGAGTCTTGAACTGATGTACGTGGAAGAGGAATTCCCAGCAAGCGAAGGAACAGACTGATGGCGAAGGAAAAAGCGCTGGCACAATCTGCCACCAGTGAAAAAGCGAATACACAGGGCAAGGAGTGTTCGGTTGGTGAGTTCATCACCGAAGCCGAAGGCTGGAAAATCATTGAAGTAGCAGCTACTTGGGAAGGGACCGAATACAAGGCCGTCGGCGGCAAATCGGAAAAGCGCGTCTTCGGAGATTGCTCTGGAACCACCAACAAGATATTCATCGAGGCCGGGTTTCCCTATCCATACCGGCGCACCGGCGATTTTGAGGAGTACGCTGCAACGAGCCACAAGTTCAGGCGGATCGATGTAAAGAAGGAGCCGATGCAGGTTGGTGACGTATTGCTCTGGCCGGGCCATATGGCAATCTACGCGCCGTTCCCGGAAGGACACCCTAAGCGATTCACTGGCCTAAAGAAGGGTAACACGCCGGTCGCCAACAATATGTATACGGCGTTCAACGACCGGCGCTACGCTCCCTATGCACCGTATAACATAGCGACCTTTCGCGGCGATCCATACATGGTTTTCCGATACTTCAAGCTGAATTGCCCATGAAATTAAATCTACGACCAGTAGCGGCCTTGATCCTGGCCGCCGGCTGCACCTGTACCCCAGGCTTCGCTTACGAATTCGAGAACGCGGTTCCGTTAACGCTTGGTATGCAACTGGGTGAACCGGTACTCAATGGCGTGCACATCAAAATCCAGGGACATGATGTGGAAGTTGCCATATCTTTGCAAAACGGGTCTCGCCAGGCGCAGTATGTGGGCTTTTACGCGGCAACTCCCCTTTTCGAGCAGCTTGGAGAAGGCGAAGAGTATGCCGACAAAACGTTCGCCGACTTGAAGGCATTCCAGGACGGAAAGCCTCTAGGCATATCGCGTACAGCACGGGCCCATTTCCTGGGGCAGGACATCACTCCCATCCTTCGCAAAGCCGGCCTATCCCCGATCCCTTCGCACCTCGGGGATTGGAAGAAGAAAGAGAAACTGCCTCTCCTGCAAAACGTCCGCATCAGGGACTGGCAGGGCCAGGTCTCATACGGATGGAGCGCAAAGATTGCGGCCGATTCAACCGCGATCGAAACGGTGAAGTACACGGCAATGCCCCGGTTCGGGCTGGAAGGCGTGGATTCCACCAAATTTTCTCGCCTGATACAACAACACTGCGGCCAGCCCTCTGTCGTACAAGACATGATTCGCCGGGCGGCGCCGGAGGAAACGGAAATCATGGCGGAGGTTTTCGAGTTTCCGCTTCCCTTCGTCAAGCAGCAAGACACGCGCGTAACCATTGAAAAGCCCACGAAGCGATGGCAGGGTACGCGCTCGATTGCAGCCCTGGCGTGCGGCTTCGACGGGCCGCTGGCACTACCGTCGGACGGTATGATTCGCAGCGTAAACAACTCCATCTCCGTCCTGGTGGTGTCGTTGTTGTACGGCGCCCCAGAAGAAGAAAGTAACAAACCATGACCGAAGCAGTTCTCAAACGCGAAGCGGACCTGACGCCCACTGCCGATAAAAAAGGGCACGAAATCCTTATCTGTGCTCCAGAGTGGTTTGATGAAAAGAAGAAGTACAAGATCAGCAATGCCCCGGCTCGCACTGCAAACCTGGAGTTCACCGGCAAGGACCTGAACTTCATGGCCAAGGTCTTGTTCGCCGAGGCCTCGGGCAGCATGCAATTGCGCGACAAGGCTGAACGCGACAAAGAAAAGGCCGCGATCATGAACGTCAACCATTTCCGGTTGATGCGGCCGGAGTATCCCAAGGCGTCCTATATTGCCAAAACATTCCAAGCGGTTTGCCTGGCGCCTAATCAGTTCGAATCGGTATTTGCCGAAACCGCCAAATACCAGCAGGTGACCACCGACCACCAGAAGCTGAACAAGTTCGATTGCTCCGACCTTGAAGAAGCGCTAGAGGCAATCAGGGTCTTCCTGAAAACCGGTCCAACGGCCGAGTATCAGTTCGATGGCTTTCGCGGCTATAACCCAAAAGGACCAGGCAAGCATATTGGCCGCTCCAGGTTCTTCCTTTCCGATACCGGCCGAAGACTGATGCGCGAAACGCCATAAGAACCCATGTCACACACCAGATATATCGCCTTCCTGCTTGCGGCAAGCCTCTTCAATGTCGGTGCCCAGGCTCAAATGGAGACACTGCACTACAAAGTAGGCAGCGTCGCCTTCATTGAAGACGTCGACAAAATTCAGATCCAAAGCGATCCCCCGCTCCTGATCGAGGTTCGCCCAGGTGGCAAGACGTGGCCCCCGCTTCAGCTGGACGAAACGGGACGCATTTTTGCAGGGCCTGCAGTCATTGACCCAGCGACAGGAAAGCACATTGCCCTGCAACCGGGGGAAACTTCCCCGAACGCTGATTCAGTGATGTTCCCGAATGAACTGGAGGTGAAACCAAACAGCACTGGTTACGAATTCCGCCAGGGTCATTCGCACTGTAACGTTTCATACAAGGACCTTCGCGCTCCTGCAGACAGGTCTCCCCTCAAAGCTTTACAGGCAGCCAACGTCAAGCTAGCCGCATCGGAAGATAAAATACTTGCCCTTGTTACGAGCTTCCTGAGCGATGGCCGGACGATCCGGTATCACATACGTGCGATCGAGCCGCGCACTTGCAAGGTCAGCGAGCTCGCAAAGCTCGGCGACCCCGACCTACTGGTTGAATTGGGTAGGACCAGGCATGGAGGATGGTGGGTTACCGGTTCCATCGAGCAGACCCTGATGACGTCAAAAGACGGCAGAAAATGGCGTAGCGTCAAGCTGCCCAAAGGGCTTTCATCGCTGGTCAGTAGCTACGTCGTGGATGACAAACAAATCTGGCTGGCCGGTGTATTGGGCGATTCGAAAGAACACCCCAATCAGCTTGTCTATTCCGCGGATGGAGGCGCCAGCTGGACCAACTTGAAAAAGGACGACTCCTTGCTGGCCAAAGTTCCGGCCGGCTGGCTAGAGGGGCAGAAGCGCAAAGTCTCAGAGTAGAAACCGATGACTGAGTCGATCATCCGACGCGGATCAGCGCTGGGGCCATCTGCGTTCCTGAAGTAGGATGATCCATTGCTTGCGAAAGTGCCGACCAGTTGGCTGGAAGGACAGGAACGCAAGGCGGCCAACCAGGCTGGCGCAAACAGCGCCAGCCAGCGCCGGGCATCATGCGCCCGTCGCAGTTTTCTCAAGCTTGCTGCGGCTGTAGACGCGGCATTCGGCCTTCTTCCAGCGGCCCTCGCAGACGCGAATACGGCAGCGGGCTGCGTCCTGCTTGCCCTGTTTCTTGCACTGCTCAAGCGCCTTCGGCAGGGATATGCGGGCGTTGGCCGAGGTATCGTACTTGGCGTGGGCAACCAGCGCCGCGAGGAGTTGGATGTCATTTTCCTCTTCGGCCGATGGCGGCGTCGCTTCCTGCCCGCCGGATTCCTTGCTTGGCTTTTCCTTGACGGGCTTGCGAACAGCCTTTGCCGCCGCAGGCTTGGCCGCGGCGGGAGTGCCGCTTTCCAGCATCTGTTTCAAGGATTCTTTCGGCTTGGCCGCGACCGGCGGCGGAGATTCGTCGATGATTGCCGCGACTTGCGGCGATGGCGCGGTCAACGCGGCGAGCGGCGAATTGTCCGCCGCTTGCGCAGGCTGCGCAGCGACTGCGCTGTCGGCCGCGGGAGCTGCAGCTGGCGCAGCCACCGGCGCCGGTGCGACGGGCGCAGGCGCAGGTGCGGCGGCCACTGTTTCGACCGCCGGTTCGCTACCGCCGAACGACATGAACGCCAGGGCGACGCCGACGACCAGCACGCTTACGCCGCCGGCGATCCACAGGTGTTTGCGGCCTGGCGCTTCCGCAGCCGGCGGCTCGAATGCCTCCGGCGTTGCAGGTTGATTCTCTAGAGCATTTTGCTGCTCAGCCGAAAGCAGGCTTGGACGGCCTGCCGGTTTCCGGGTTTCGTTGCTTGATGACAATGGATTACTCCTGGCAAAGGTTATCATTAATATACTTTATCTCTGGAAAAAGGGCGCGCACGCTACGGCAGACCGTTGAAATTGGGGGGCGCGCACGATTGAAATCCAAGAAAAGCGGATTAGCAGAACTTCAAGATATACTTTCCCGCAATAATTTATTGCTAAGGCGACACGCGCCCGCGATGTTATCAAATTAGTAATTTAGATTCCAGAGGTCAATTGTGGTGTTCGTCGCCGTCGTGCTGTATTTCCTGCTGGCTTGCGCGCTGAGCTGGATGGTCCTGTTCCCTGCCGGGCGGGCCTATGTCTCGCGCCGCCTGGAGCTGGTGGGCAGCCGCTTCCAGCGCCGCGTGCAGAACATCGCGCGCCGCGGCGGCGAGCAGGCTGGCGCCCTGGGATCGGAATCGGCAATGGCCGTGCGCCAGGGCGGCAACTTCCTGCGCGAGCACAAATGGGCCGCGATCGCAGCGCTGTTCATCATGCTGCTACCGGCAGGCGTGGCGTGGATGGCAAGCAGCCGCACCATGGTGGGCGGCTTCGATGCACCGGTGCGCGAAGCGAACCAGCAGGTATCGGAACTGCTGCTGGGCGAACAGCTGGTGCCGCCGCCGCCCCTGCCTCCGATGCTGTTCATGACGCCGGAAGTGGAGGTCGTGCGTCCGGGACTGGTGTCGGCAAGCCGCGACTGGGCCCTGCTGGACAAGGAATATTCGCAGCGCTTGCTGCAGGCGTTCCGCATCATGAAGGAGCGCCATGGCTATGACATGGCCATCCTGGAAGGCTACCGCAGCCCGGAACGCCAGGATGCGCTGGCAGCGCAGGGAAGCAGCGTGACCAATGCCAAGGCCTTCCAGAGCTGGCACCAGTATGGCCTGGCCGCCGACTGCGCCTTCCTGCGCGACGGCAAGCTGGTGATCTCGGAGCGCGACCCCTGGGCCATGCGCGGTTACCAATTGTTTGGTGAAGTGGCGGAGAGCCTGGGCCTGACCTGGGGCGGCCGCTGGAAGATGATGGATTTCGGCCACACCGAGTTGCGTGTGGACGGCGTGAGAAAGAAATAGGAGTAGAAATGCCTGGAGCACTGATCCTTTTAGGCGACAAGACGACACATAAGGGCACCGTGGTCGAAGCTTCGCAACAAAGCGATAGCGGCGGCAAGCCGATCGCCTGCCTGGGCCACAAGGTTTCCTGCCCGGTGCATGGCGATACCACCATTACCAGTGGCGACCAGACCCTGGTAGTGGACGGCAAGCCGGTAGCGCGCCATGGCGACAAGACCAGTTGCGGCGCTACGCTCATCGCGAGCCAGCAGAATACGACGGACGCGGTGTGAGGCAGGCATGCAGAATTGGATGAAACGCAGCTTGCTGGTGGTCGGGGTATTCGGTCTTTGCTGGATTGGGGCGGTCTGGTACTGGCGCACCACAACGCGCATGCCTGACAGCGGCGACCTGGCGCTGGCCATGCTGGTCATGCCGCTGACGCTGATCATGGGTTTCGTACTGGCGCGGAAGACTTTTGCCAGCCCGGATACCGCGAGCGCTCGCGCAGATGCCGGGCAGGCCCCAGCCGCCGCGGGGGCGCAGCCTGGCCAGGGCGCGGCGGACGCGCATGGCACGGCGGATGCGCCGGATGCGGCCACGCCATGGACGCAATTTGCTGTCGCCGGAACCGCGCTGCGCATGGCGCACGGCGACTCGCCGGCAGAACTTGCAGCCGCCATCGCAGAAGGCGAAGCGCGCCTTGACCTCGATCCTGAACTGACCGACCTGCAGGGTTTCCCCCTGCTCGCCGGCCGCATCGCGGACATTGCCCTGGACCCGCTGGAAGAATGGCTGTCCGGCCTGCAGCCGGCCCCACGCTCGCCTTCGGCACAGCATTTGCGCGCCATGGCGCTGGGCGGCGACATTGCAGTCACGCTCGCTGCGCGCGCCACCACGCTGGGCAGCGACGGCGTGCTGCAATTGATTCCAATGCTGCCGCCGGACTGGCCGGCCGCGACGCAGGTGCTGGCGACCCGCTGGCTGGAATTCTCCGTCATCGAAGCCGGCTGGCCTCAGGAACGCCTGGTAGTGCGCCAGCCGGCTGCCGCGGCACATGCCTCCGCAACCGCGGCGCCGCCGGCACCGGCGACTCCCCTTGCTGCGCTGCGTGCGGTGTCTGGCCAGGCCGCCGCCGCCAATGCGCCGGCGCTGAACATCCTGCTAGCCTGCGGCTCCGATATCGATGCCGAGGCCGTCGAACACCTGGCCGTCAACGGCAAGCTGTATGGCCCGCGCAATCCGAATGGCCGCATGCCGGCAGAAGGCGCCGCCGGCATCCTGCTGCAATCGCCGAAAGAAGCCGGCGATGAATTGCGCCTGCTGGCACTGCACGCAAAGGAAGAAGCCACGCTGCGCGAACTCGCCGAAGAAGTCCTGGGCCAGGCTGACGGCGCCAAGCCGGAATACGTTGCAGCCGATACCGATCACCGCGCCGCCCTGATGGCGGACCTGATGCAGTGCGTCGAGGCCGCCGCGCCAGGCCTGGACGCCAACACTTCGCTGGCCTGCGTCGGTTCCGCCTGCGGCCACACCGGCGCTGCCGGCGCCCTGGCCGCCATTGCGCTGGCCCACGAACAGGCAACGGACAGCGGCAGCTTTGCGCTCGCACTGTCCAACAGCGACCCAACCCAACGTTACGCCTTGCTGGTCGGCCCGCTCCCGGCCCCGGCAAATAAAGCGCCATCCCTTAGCTAACCTTGCAAGAGTAGAAAAATGATGCACAGAATCCGGGAAACCCTGACCTCGCGCACCGCCTTCCTGATCTACGGCTGGCTTGCCTTCGCGGCATTCCTGCTGGTAGCGGCAGTGCTGCTGGAATTGCCATACACCCTGGCCTTTGCCGTGCTGGCGGCCGCCCTGCTGCTTGGCATAATGGTCTGGTCATGGCGCCGCTATCGCGCCCGCCGCGCCGCCAACCAGTTGGGCGGCATGCTGGAACAGCAGGCCGTTGCTACGCCGGCCAAGGCCGATCCCGCGCCGCGCCACGAAACGGAAGCGCTGCGCAAGCGCATGCTCGATGCGATCCAGACCATCAAGACCTCCAAGCTTGGCCTGCGCTCGGGCAGCGCCGCCTTGTACGAGCTGCCCTGGTACATGATCATCGGTAACCCGGCCGCCGGCAAGAGCACGGCAATCGCCAATTCCGGCCTGCAGTTCCCGCTGGCCGGCAGCCGCATCGTGCAGGGCGTCGGCGGTACCCGTAACTGCGACTGGTTCTTCACCACCGACGGCATCCTGCTCGATACGGCCGGCCGCTACGCAGTCAACGATGAAGACCGCGCCGAGTGGTTCGGCTTCCTCGGCCTGCTGAAGAAATACCGCAAGAAAGCGCCGATCAACGGCATCATCATTGCCGTCAGCATTGCCGAACTGACCGGCAAGCGTCCGGAATTCGCCATCGAGCTGGCCAAGAACCTGCGCCAGCGCGTGCAGGAACTGACCGAAAAGCTGGAAGTGCATGCACCGGTCTACATCGTCTTCACCAAGGCGGACCTGATCAACGGCTTCACCGATTTCTTCCACGATTCCGAAATCGGCGAGCGCGATCGCGTCTGGGGCGCCACCCTGCCCTACAACAAGAACCAGCCTAACGCCGAACTGCTGCAACAGTTCGATGCGCGCTTCGACGAGCTGTACGAAGGCCTGAAGGAAATGAGCCTGGCCAACATGGCCCTGCAATGGCGCGAGCGCCTGCCATCCGGCGTGTTCACCTTCCCGCTCGAATTCAATTCGGTCAAGGCGCCGCTGCGCACCTTCATCGCTACCCTGTTTGAAGAAAACCCGTTCCAGTTCAAGCCGGTATTCCGCGGCTTCTACTTCACCAGCGCGCTGCAGGAAGGCGAAGGCGTGTCCGCCACCTCGCACCGCGTGGCGCAGCGCTTCGACCTGAGCCTGCAGCGCGAAGAGCACCACAGCAGCGAGCAGCAGCACGGCTACTTCCTGCTCAAGCTGTTCCGCAACGTGATCTTTGCCGACAAGAACCTGGTGGCGCAGTACGCCAGCCCGGCCAAGGTGCGCATGCGCTATGCCGCCTTCTTCGGCGCGGTGGCGCTGAGCGGCCTGCTGCTGGGCGGCTGGAGCTGGTCTTACATGGGCAACCGCACCCTGGTGGCCAATGTGCAGGCGGACCTGGACAAGGTAGTCAAGCTGCAGAAGCAGCGCCCTGACCTGGCGGCGCGCCTGGAAGCGCTGGAAATCCTGCAGGACCGCATCGAACAACTGGACCGCTTCCGCGACAACCGTCCGCTGTCGGTCAGCCTGGGCCTGTACCAGGGCGCCTACCTGGAACGCAAGCTGCGCGAAGAATACTTCGCCGGCGTGCGTGAAGTGATGCTGAAGCCTGTTGGCCAGTCGCTGGAAACCTTCCTCGGCGAAGTCAATGCCAACGCGGATCGCCTGCAGCCGCTGGCGCGCAATGCCGCTGCAACGCCTGCCGCTGCAACGCCTGCCGCCGCAGCGGCGCCTGGCGCGGCCACGGCGGCCGCCACGGCGACGCCGGCCGTGGCGCAAACGGCGCCGCAGCAGTTCAAGGACGCCTCCCCGGAAAACGTGGAAGACGCCTACAACGCGCTCAAGAGCTACCTGATGCTGGGCGATAAGTCGCGCGCCGAAGCCAGCCACCTGAACGACCAGCTGACCCGCTTCTGGCGCGTCTGGCTGGAATCGAACCGCGGCGCCATGCCGCGCGAGCAGATGATCCGCAGCGCCGAGCGCCTGATCGCCTTCTACCTGTCCGAGGTCAACGATCCATCCTGGCCAACCGTCGAAAACCGCCTGGCCCTGGTCGAACAGACGCGCAACACCCTGCGCGGCGTGGTGCGCGGCATGCCGGCGCGCGAACGCGTGTACGCCGACGTCAAGGCCCGTGCAGCGACCCGCTTCCCATCCATGACCGTGGCCCGCATCGTCGGCGACCAGGACCGCGAACTGGTGCTGGGCAGCTATTCGATTTCCGGCGCCTACACCCGTGCGGCATGGGAAGGCTATGTGCGCGACGCCTTCAAGGAAGCCGCCAACCACGAGCTGCAAAGCGCCGACTGGGTGCTGAAAACCGCCGCCAAGGACGACCTGACGCTGGAAGGCAGCCCTGAGCAGATCCAGAAAGCCCTGGTCGACCTGTACAAGAACGACTATGCCAAGGAGTGGCAGAAGTTCCTGCAAGGCGTGGCAATCAAGGACCTGAACGGCTTTGAAGCGGCAGCGGCCGCGATGAACCGGCTGGGCGATCCGCAGACTTCGCCGATTTCCAAGCTGGTGACCACCGTCTACCAGGAAACCTCGTGGGACAACCCTTCCCTGCTGGACAGCGGCCTGCAGCGCGCCCAGCGCGGCATCGGCGACTGGTTCCGCGAAACCATCCTGCGCCAGAAGCCTTCGCAGGTGAACATCAACCTGCCGGCCAATCCGCAAGGCCAGCCTGGCGCACCGCTGCCGCTCGGTCCTGTCGGCCGCGAATTCTCCGGCGTGGCGCAACTGGTGGTGGTGAAGGACAACAATGCCTCGCTGATGCGCGGCTACATGGATAACCTCGGCAAGCTGCGCGCACGCTTCAACCAGATCAAGAACCAGGGAGATCCTGGTCCTGGCGCCAAGCAGCTCATGCAGCAAACGCTGGACGGCAGCGGCTCCGAACTGGCCGACGCACTGAAATACGTCGACGAGCAGATGCTGGTTGGCATGAACGACCCGCAGAAGCAGGCGATCCGCCCATTGCTGGTGCGTCCGCTGATGCAGACCTTCGCCGTGATCGTGCAGCCGACCGAAGCCGAAATCAACAAGGTGTGGGCGGCACAGGTGCTGGAACCGTTCCGACGCGACCTGCAGACCAAGTATCCGTTCGCGACCGAATCCCGCCAGGAAGCCAGCAACGCTGAAATCGGCCAGGTGTTCGGCCCTGAAGGCGCGGTGGCGAAGTTCTTCAACACGACCATCGGCCCGCTGGTGGTGCGCCGCGGCGACTCGCTGAGCGCCAAGACCTGGGCCAATATGGGCATTACCCTGTCGCCTGCCGTCGCTACCGCCTTCCCGGGCTGGATTGCCCCGCTCAGCGCCAACGGTGTCGCCAACCAGGCCGCCAGCAGCGAAGAAGCGCAAACCCGCTTCGAACTGCAAACCGTCGCCGTGACCGGCGTCAGCGAATACACCATCGAAATCGATGGCCAGTCGGTGCGCTGGAAAGGCCAGCAACAGCCATGGGTTCCGATGGTATGGCCTAACCCGCAAGGTGTTCCTGGTGCGCGCATTTCCGCTTTCACCCCGGACGGCAAGAAAGTGATGATCCTGGAAGAAAACGGCCACTTCGGCCTGAAGAAAATGATCGATGCGGCGCAGCGCAAGCGTCGTCCGGACGGCAGCTTTGAGCTGAACTGGACCAACGGCGGCGTCACCGTGGCGGCCAACCTGCGCCTGCTGCCGTCGGCACCGGCCCCGGTTGCCGCACCGGTCCAGGCCAGCCAGGGCTTCCGCAAGCTGCGCCTGCCCGACACGGTGGTTGGCGGACCGGCGCCCGCCGGCGCCGGCGGCGAGCCGGCGATTGCAGCCGCAGGAGGTGCGCAATGAGCCGTGCTGCTGCTATCGGTTACTTCGGCAAGATTCCGAGCCGCGCCGACTTCGTAAAAGGCGGCAGCGATCCGAAAGTGCTGCAGATGATGGACGACTGGATGGCCCGCTCGATGGACATGCTCAGCACCGACGCGCGCTGGAAGCTGACTTACGACGCCGTGCAGCCGCTGCACTTTGCCCTGTTCGGGCCGCGCCGCCGGGCGGCTATTGCCGGCCATATCGCGGCCAGCAGCGACCAGTCGAGCCGCCGCTTCCCCTTCCTGATGGCCGGCAGCATCGACATCGACGAACCGTCGTCCTTTGCCGCCAACAGCCCGCTGGTACTGACGCGCCTGTGGAACCGCCTGGAAAACCTGAGCGGCGGCGTGCTGTCCGCCGAGGATGCGGCCGCGCCGCTGCAGGCATTGAACGGCAATACGGTGGAACTGGACACCCGCGCCAGCGCCTACGACGCCGCGTTCGCCGATTTCCTTGAACTGCAGACGGTCGGCGGCCTGGATGGCATGCTTTCGCAGGCCGGCTTCCACGGCAGCGTGCGCCAGGTGCTGCTGGCACTGGGCATCCTGCTGCAGCCGGTCATGGCGAGCAGCTCGAGCCGCCTGGAAAAGAGCCTGGTGCTGCCGCTGCCCAACGACCCGATGTACCGCTACCTGGTGGCGGCGTTCTGGATGCACGTGGTGACGCCATTCCTGGCGCGCGCCGACTTCGAACTGTCGCTGTTCGTGACAAGGCTGGACAGCAAACCGGTACTGGTGCTGGGCTTCAGCGGCGCTTCGCCGCAAACCCTGCTTGGCATCATGGACCCGCAAGTCGGCGAAGGCCATCACATTGCCTTCGACGAGGTCGACTGGGTCGAGGACCAGGTCAACGAAGACTATGCGATCCAGAAGGTGTCGGCCTACCTGGCCAATCCCGGACTCTCCCTGAAATCTGCGCACGACTCGCTGCGTACTTCCTTTATCGGAAACTGATATGCGTTACCTTCCCCTCCTCCTGCTGTGCGCCGCCTTCGCGGTGCAGGCGCAAGTACCAGGCCAGGTTGTCGCCAGCGGCACCGTGGCCGACGAGGCCAGCAAGACCGCCGTGCTGGCCAAGCTGCGTGAAGTCTACGGCGCCGACAAGGTGCTGGACCAGATCACCATCGGCCAGGTCACCACGCCGGCCAACTGGAGCGACTATGTGCAGAAACTGATTACGCCGGACCTGAAACAGGTCAGCAAAGGCCAGCTCAAAATCGACGGTACCACCGTCAGCGTGCGCGGCGAAGTGGCCAACGAAGCGCAGCGCCAGCGCATTGCCAGCGACTTTGCGACCCGCCTGAATCCGACCTACACCGTCACCAACGGCCTGCGCGTGTCGGCCGCCGACCAGGGCGTGCTGGACCGCACGCTGGCCAACCGCATCGTCGAATTCGAAAGCGGGCAGGCCGTGCTGACGCCGGCCGGCCGGGCCATCCTCGATGAAATGGGCGCGGCCATGCTGAAGCTGAAAGGCCAGAAGGTCGAGATCATCGGCCATACCGACAACGTGGGCCTGCGCACGAGCAACCAGAACCTGTCGCAGGCGCGCGCCGAAGCGGTGCGCAACTACCTGGCCGGCAAAGGCATTCCAGCCGAAACCCTGGTGGCATCCGGCTCCGGCCCCGACCGCCCGATCGCCAGCAACGACACGGTGGAAGGCCGCGCGCGCAACCGCCGCATCGAATTCCGCATGGCGCAGTAACCGAGGAGATACCCATGTTTAATGCAGATACCTTGCTGGCGCCGATTTCGCCGGCACAACCGGCCGGCGCCGACCTGTCCTTCTCCAGCGACTTCGACGCCATCGCCCAGGCCCGCCGTTTCGACGATCCTTCGCTGGAACAGGGCGAGTGGGTCACCGAGCTGAAAGAGGCCGACTGGTCCTTCGTGGTCAAGCGCTGCAGCGCGCTGCTGGGCGAAAAGAGCAAAGACTTGCGCGTGGCGGTCTGGCTGGCGGAAGCGGCAGCAAAACAGCACCGCATGCAAGGCCTGGGCGAATCCTTCCGCCTGCTGGCCGGGCTGATCCGCGAATTCTGGAACCTGGGCCTGTACCCGGAACCGGATGGCGACGACATGGAGCAGCGCGTAGGCAACCTGGCCTGGATCCTGGGCCGCACCCCTGCCCTGCTGCGCGAAATGCCGCTGACCGAAGGACAGGGCACGGCGTTTTCCGCCATCGACTTCGACATGGCGCGCAAGCAGGCCAGCCTGCCCGAACACGCGCGCAACCCGGACTGGCCAAAGCTGGCCGATATGGAGACGGCACGCTCTCGCAATTCGCCGCGTTTCCGCGAGCAGTTCGCGACCGATGCGCGCTATTGCATGGATGCCCTGAAAGAACTGGAGCAGGTGTCCGATGAATTCCTGGGCAATGACAGCCCTGGTTTTGCGGCAGCACGCGATGCAGTGCAGGCGATGATCGATGCGATGCCATCGCATGCGGGCTTGCCGGCCACGGTCAGCACGCCACTTGGCGTGGCGCCGGCGGGTGAGCAGATCATCATTGCGCAGCCCGTGGCCGGTGTTGCACCACAAGCGAGCGGCCCTGTCACGTCGCGCGCCCAGGCCATCACGCAATTGCGCGAAATCGCCAGCTTCTTCCGCCGCACCGAGCCGCACAGCCCTGTCTCGTACTTCGCTGACAAGGCTGCCGACGCCGGCGAACAGGACCTGCATACCTGGCTGCGCAGCGTGGTGAAAGACTCCAACTCGCTGCAGCATATCGAGGAGATGCTTGGCATCCCCCCGTCCAACTGATCAGGCTACGCTGTAGCTGAAATTCCCCTGCTCATCGGCCGCTACTTCAATGCGGCCGATTGCATTTCCCTCCGCCATCTTCGCCAGCACCGCTTCCGCAATCTGCGGCAGCAGCGTGCCATTCAGGATATTGTCCACATTGCGCGCGCCGGAATCGACTTCGGTGCAACGCGCCAGCACGGCTTCCACCAGCGTATCGTCGTAGTGGAAGGCCGCCTTGTGGTTGGCCGCCACGCGCTGGCCGATACGGTCCAGCTTCAGCGTAATGATGCTGGCCAGGACGTCGTCGCCCAGCGGGTAGTACGGCACCACTTTCAGGCGGCCCAGGAAGGCCGGCTTGAAGGCTTTCACCAGCTGCGGGCGGATCGCCGCTTCCAGGTCTTCCGGCGACGGCATTTCTTCCGCTTCCTTGTTCAGGCAAGCCTGCATCATGGTCGCCGAGCCGACGTTGGAGGTCAGGATGATGATGGTGTTGCGGAAGTCGATTTCGCGGCCTTCGGCGTCGTCCATCACGCCCTTGTCGAACACCTGGAAGAACAGCTCCAGCACGTCCGGATGGGCTTTTTCCACTTCGTCCAGCAGTACCACGCTGTACGGGTTGCGGCGCACGGCTTCGGTCAGCACGCCGCCTTCGCCGTAGCCAACGTAGCCCGGTGGCGAGCCTTTCAGGCCCGACACGCTGTGCGCTTCCTGGTATTCGCTCATGTTGATGGTGACCATCTTGCGTTCGCCGCCGTACAATGCATCGGCCAGGGCCAGCGCGGTTTCGGTCTTGCCGATGCCGGAAGGACCGACGAACAGGAACACGCCCTTCGGTTTATTCGGATCGTCCAGGTTGGCGCGCGCAGTACGCACGCGCTGGGCCACGGCTTCGATAGCGTGCGGCTGGCCGATCACGCGTTCTTCCAGCGCGGGACGCAGTTTCAGCACGGCCTGGATCTCGTCTTTCACCATCTTGCCGAGCGGGATGCCGGTCCAGCCGGCGACGATTTCCGCCACCACATTGCCGTCCACCTGCACCGGCACCATTGGCGCTTCGCCTTGCAGCGCGCGCAGGTCCTTCAGCAGCGCCTGGATGTCGTGCGCCTGGCTGGCGCCGCCGCCCTGCCCTGCCGATGCCGCCTCGACGCTGGCACGCGCCTCGCCGATCTGCGCCGCCAGCGCTTTCTCCTGCTCCCAGCGCGCTTGCAGGGCTGCCAGTTCTTCCTGTGCTGCGCTACGGCTGTCGGCCAGTTCCTGCAGGCGCTCTTCGTGCGCGCCGCCGCCGGCCAGTTCGCGCTCCAGCGCGCCCGTTTCCGCCGCCATGCGCTCCAGGCGGCGCTGCAGCGATTCGATCAGTGCCGGGGTAGCACTCTGGCCCAGCGCCACCTTGGCGCAGGCGGTATCGAGCACGCTGATCGCCTTGTCCGGCAGCTGGCGGCCCATGATGTAGCGGTGCGACAGGCGCACTGCCTCGGTAATCGCTTCGTCGAAGATGCGTACATTGAAATGCTGCTCCATCAGCGGCGCCATGCCGCGCAACATGGCGCAGGCCAGTTCCTCGCTTGGTTCTTCGACCTTGATCACCTGGAAGCGGCGTGCCAGGGCGGCATCCTTCTCGAAATACTTCTTGTACTCGCCCCAGGTGGTCGCTGCGATGGTGCGCAGCTCGCCGCGCGCCAGCGCCGGCTTGAGCAGGTTGGCCGC
>CAMLSG010000118.1 GCA_946482635.1 uncultured Duganella sp. | reverse complement strand
CCCTCTTTCCCGGCGATTGCGGAAACTTTCAGCGCCAGCCCGATGGCGATCCAGCAGACCCTGAGCCTGTTCCTGTTCACCTTCGCCTTCATGATGCTGTTCTACGGCACCCTGTCGGACAGCTTCGGCCGCCGCCCGGTCATCCTGTGGTCGCTGGTGCTGTACGTCCTGGCTTCGCTGGGTGGCGCGCTGGCCGGCTCCTTCGGCTTCCTGCTCGGCGCCCGTATCCTGCAAGGCCTGGCGTCCGGCGCCGGTTCGGTGATCGGCCGCGCCATCGTGCAGGATCGATTCGAGGGCATGGAAGCCCAGAAAATCCTCGGCAACATCATGATGGTGTTCGGCCTGGCGCCTGCCATCGCGCCTGTGCTGGGTGGCTGGCTGCAGGTTTCCTTCGGCTGGCGCTCGATCTTCTGGTTCCTGACCGCCTTCGGCGTGTTGATGTGGGTTGCCGTCTGGCGCTGGCTGCCTGAAAGCCTGCCGCAGGAAAAGCGCCACCCGCTGCATCTTGGCGCCATCGCGCGCAATTACTGGATGGTCCTGAAGCATCGCCAGTTCCTGCTGCTGTCGGTGTCGCTCGGCGCGGCCTTCGGCGGCTTCGCGCTGTACATCGGCTCCGCCGCCTATTTCATCATGCATATCCTGAAGCTGCCGGAAACTGCATTCGCCTGGCTGTTCATCCCCCTGATCAGTGGCCACGTACTGGGGGCGACAATGAGCGGCAAGCTGGCGCACCGCATGCCGCCGGCGAAACTGATTCGCCTGAGCTTTGTGCTGATGGCCGTCGCCGCTGCGCTCAACGTTGGTTACAACTGGTTCTTCGCCGCGACCGTTCCATGGGCCGTGCTGCCGCTGTTCCTGTTCTCGTTCTCGCTGGCCCTTGCGATGCCGCCGTTGACGCTGGCCGGCATGAACCTGTTCCCGCAGAATAGCGGGCTGGCCGCGTCGATGCAGTCCTTCCTGCAGATGATGCTGTTTGCACTGGTGTCCGGGCTGGTGGCGCCACTGCTGTTCGACAGTGCACTGCACCTGGCGCTCGGCCTGGTGGCTTGCCTGGTGGTGAGCTTTGCCACCTACCTGGGCGCCACGCATGGCCAGCCTCAGGGCCAGGGCGCCGGCGTCACTTCCTGATATTGCGGGCCGCCCTGCTCAGGTTCGGGCGCCGCTTGCGGTTTTTCATGCCCGGGCCTCAGGTTGGGCGGCAAGCCGAGGCCGAGGATTTCCTTGCGGCCCTCGACAAAGTCGGAAGTGCTGAGCGGATGCTCGCTGTCGGGCCAGTTGGCAATGGCCCAATTCTGCACCTCGACAAATCGCTTCCACACCTCTGAGACAAACTGCCGCCTGATCGCGTCATCCATGGGCGCCTCCATTGGGTTTTCCCTTACTCTACACCAGCGCCGGAAATGCTGTCACACAGGCTTGATCCGGTAAGCGCAACGGCGCTCCCCGGCCAGGATGTGCTCCTCGCGCTCGACCTGGCAGCCGGGGCCCAGCACACGCTGGAAGACGTCGAGCTCCGAGCGGCAGAAGTTCTGGCATTCGCGGGCGGCAGCACAGATGGGGCAATGATTTTCGACCAACAGTAGCGAGCCATCGTTTTGCGGCTCGACTTCGGCCATATAACCTTCCACGTCGCGCGCCAGGGCCAGCGCCTGCACACGTTCCGGCAATGCGGCGCCGTCGCCGATTGTCGAGCGGTAGAACGCTTCGCTGGCCTGTTCGCGGGCGGCAATCAGCTTGTCCATGCCTTCCTCGCCGAACAAGGCGCGCACTTGCGTGATGAGTTGCAGGGTCAGGTCCGCGTGGCGATCGGGGAAGCGCGCATGGCCGGCATCAGTCAACAGCCAGCGCCGCGACGGGCGGCCCACTTTTTCCGCCACGTCTTCAAAGGTCACGAAGCCGCGTTCCTCCGCCGCTTCCAGGTGCCGGCGCGCGCCCATCGAGGTCAGGTCAAGCAGCTCGGCCAGTTGCTGCGCTGTCCGTGGACCGCGCGTCTTCAGCAGGAACAGGATCTGGTCGGCAGTGTTCATGCGCCCGCTCCTTCCGGGCCTGGGGCCGCGCGCTGCACCGGCACGGCGGCCAGTTCTCCGCGCCAGCCGCGCAGGCGCCAGCCAGCCCACGCTGCCAGCACGGCGCCAAGCATCAGGATCAGGCGGGTATCGACCAGCGTCAGCACCGAACCAATTGCTGCCATCACGATATTCGCGAAACAGAACGTCATCGACAGCAGGCCCATGACGGAGCCCTGCCCATGCGCCGCGAAGCGGTCCGCCGCCCACGACTGCACCGTCGCGTTATAGAAAGCATTGGGCAGCCCGAACAGGCAGATCGCGACCATGCCGATCCACAGGTTGCCAAGTGCAACGCCAGCCACTGAAGCAGCGAGGCCGAAAGCCAGCCAGCTTGCACGGTGCAGTGGCTCCATCCCGCTTGGCCGGCCCGCGATGATTGCGGCCAGCGTCATGATCGCGCACATCGCCATATTGATGGCTGCGATGCCGCGCGCATCGTAGCCGCCCTGCTCCACCAGCCACAGCGGATAGTATTCATAGAAGCCGGTGATGCCGCAGGTCAGCGCCAACTGCACGATGAACAGCGTACGCAGCTCAGGAAAGCGCAGCAGGTTCATGGCGTGGTGCGAGCGCGCCACCTGCCACCACGACGCGCCATCGGCTGGCGCCTTGGCAGCACGCGGCACCGTAATTGCCACCAGCGCGGCAGCCAGCACCAGGGCCACCACGGCCACCCAGAACGGCACGGTGATGCCAAAGCCCAGCGTGAAGCCCGCCAGCACCGGCCCCACCAGCCAGCCAAGGTGCAGCGAGCCATTCACCAGCGACAGTGCGCGCAGTCTCTGGGGGCCCTCCAATTTTTCAGCCACCAGGGCACGCGCAACCGCGCCATTTCCTTCAAGCAGGCCGGTGCCGAAGCGGGCCAGGATGAACAGCGGATAGGATTGCATCACCAGTGCGAGAGCAGTCAAAGCGTGCCCCGCCGCCGCGCCCAGTGCTGTCGCCAGCAGGATTGGCCGGCGTCCATAGCGGTCGGACAATGGCCCGAGCAGCGCGGAGCCGATCACCAGGCCGATCGGGTTCACCGTCAGCGCAATGCCGAACAACAGCTTGGGCGGCAAGCCGAGGAAATTATTCAGGGAGTTGTGGGCTTCGGCCGCAAACAGCGGGGGAAGGATCGGGTATGGCAGCGAGGCGCCCGTGGTGGACAGCAAGCCAAGCAGGCAAGTGGCCGCGATAAGGAGGACATTGTTCATGCCCTCCAATATACGCAGGGCCCAACAATAAGTAAACGAAAAACGTTATTTATTATCAGGCAGCCGACCTGGTCAACTGCGGCAGCGATGCCATCAGGTCCGCGAAGCGCTGGCCCTGGATCATCACATGGCTGCGCAGCAGCTCGGCCGCCTTGTCGCCGTCGCCCGCGAGAATGGCCTGTACCACGCCCTCATGCTCGGAATAGGAATGGCCGATGCGGTTGCGCACGCGAAGCTGCAAGCGCCGGTATGGACGCAGCCGGCGATAAAGTCCGCGTGTCTGCTCAAACAGGAAGCTGTTATGGGCGCCGGCATAGATCGCCTCGTGGAAGGCTTCGTTGCGATAGTAGTACTCGTCCGGCTCCTGTGCCTCCACCGCAGCCTTGCAGGCCTCGTGTGCCGCCAGCAGCACTTGCTGCTCTTCCGGCGTCATGCGGCGTGCAGCCAGGCGGCCGCAAGTCGCTTCAAGCTCGGACATCACTTCGAACATTTCAACCAGCTGTTGCGGCCCAAGTTCGGCCACGATCGCGCCGCGCCGTGGCCGAATCACCACAAGTCCCATCGATTCCAGCTGGATCAGCGTTTCGCGGATCGGCGTGCGCGACACGCCAAAGCGGGTCGCCAGTTCGGTCTCGTCCAGGTGCTGCCCCGGTTGCAGCTCGCCCATCGCAATCATTTCCTCGATGGTTTCACGCAGGGTGGAAGAATGTTTCGTCATGGAACTACTAGTTAAGTATGTATATGAGACTCCATTATAAGACGCATATTTCACTTGACAATGTATTCGGTGAAGATATTCTTGTATACATAACGAGCAGAACTGCATACTTACCCCTTGGAGGATGACATGACCCAGATGACCCGCAGGTCCGTACTTGCCGCACTCGCCACCAGCCCCCTGTGGCTGCAAACCGCCTGGGCCCAGACCGGCGCCCTGAAAATCTCCCACCAGTTCCCCGGCGGCACCCTGGCTGAAGGCGACTTCCGCGACCGCCTGACCCGCATGTTCGCTGCGGAAGTGGAAAAACGCACCAAGGGAGCCCTGAAGTTCTCGATCTATCCCGGTTCTTCGCTGATGAAGACCAACGCCCAGTTCTCCGCCATGCGCAAGGGTGCGCTCGACCTGTCGCTGGTGCCGCTGTCCTACGCGGGCGGCGAGGTCCCGGAAGTGAACATCGGCCTGATGCCCGGCCTGGTGACTTCCTACGAGCAGGGCTACGGCTGGAAAAACCAGGAGATCGGCAAGGCGCTGACGCAGCTGCTGTGGGAAAAAGGCGTGGTGCTGGTCAGCTGGATCTGGCAGGCGGGCGGTGTCGCTTCGCGCGTCAAGCCGGTAGTCGATCCGGAAGATGCCAAGGGCATGAAGATCCGCGGCGGTTCGCGCGAGATGGACCTGATCCTGAAGGCCGCCGGCGCCGCCGTGGTGTCGCTGCCATCCAACGAGATCTACGCGGCCATGCAGACCGGCGCCATGGATGCCGCCCTCACCTCCTCCACCTCCCTGATTTCCTTCCGGCTGGAAGAAGTATCCAAAGCCCTGACCACCGGCCGTGGCACCGCATACTGGTTCATGTTCGAGCCATTGATGATGTCGCGCGCAGCCTATGAACGGCTGCCGAAAGACCAGCAGGCCGCCATCATGGCCGTTGGCGCCGAGCTGGAAGCGTTCGCCAAGACGGCCGCCCAGGCCGACGACTCGCAAGTCGCCGCCGTCTACCAAAAGGCCGGCGCCAAGGTGGTCGACCTGAACGCGGCCTCGGTCAAGAAATGGCAGGCCATCGCCCGCACCACGGCCTGGAAGGATTACGGCGAACGAAACGACAACTGCGCCAAGCTGCTGGCCCTCGCGGAGAAGACGCTGTGAGCCACGGATTCGAACTCAATCCGCCCAAGGAGGCGGCGTTGCCGCAGGCCCCTGGCCTGTCGACGGTCGGCATCTTGCTGGCGAAAGTGAACCAGGGCTTGCTGGTCCTGTCCATGGTGGCGATGGTGACCACCGCCCTGATCCTGACCTATTCCGTGGTGTCGCGCTATTTCTTCCACGCGCCGACGGACTGGCAGGATGAAGCGTCGATCTTCATGCTGGTTGGCGTCACCTTCTTCTGCTGCGCTTACGTGCAAAGCTTCCGCGGCCACATCGGCATCGAGGCGCTGGCCGCCATCCTGCCTCCCAAAGCCAATGCAGTGCGGATGTTCATCGTCGACCTGCTGTCTTTCGTGTTCTGTGCCTTCTTCTCCTGGAAGTCGTGGACGCTGTGGCACGAAGCCTGGGTGGACGGCCAGACCACCACCTCCACCTTTGCCCCGCCGCTGTGGATTCCCTATTCCATGATGGCGGCCGGCATGACCTTGCTGACCCTGCAGATCCTGCTGCAAGTGCTGGCACGTATCACTGACAAAGGAGCCGCAAAATGAGCGAGCTGACCTTAGGCGCCCTGTACGGCATTGTCACCCTGGTGGTCATGTTCTCCGGCATGCCTATCGCCTACGCGCTGGGCATCGTGGCGACCACCTTCATGTATTTCTTCATGCCGGCCAGTTCGCTCGACACGGTTACCCAGAACGTGTACGAGGAAATGGCTTCCATCACCCTGCTGTCGATCCCGCTGTTCATCCTGAAGGGTGCTGCGATCGGCAAGTCGCCCGCCGGCAAGGACCTGTATTCGGCCATCCACACCTGGCTGCACAAGGTGCCGGGCGGCCTTGGCATCGCCAACGTGTTTGCCTGCGCACTGTTTGCAGCCATGGCCGGCTCTTCGCCGGCCACCTGCTCGGCGATCGGTTCCGCCGGCATTCCTGAAATGCGCAAGCGCGGCTACTCGCCCGGTTTCGCGGCGGGCATCATTGCCGCCGGCGGCACGCTTGGCATCCTGCTGCCGCCATCGATCACCATGATCCTGTACGCCGTGGCCGCCGAGCAGTCGCTGGGCCGGCTGTTCCTGGCCGGCATTGGCCCTGGCGTGCTGCTGGTCCTGCTGTTCGCCGGCTATGCCGTCTACCGTGCTCGCGCCGAATACCAACTGGCGCTGGTGGCTTACCAGAAAGGCGGCGTCAAGTCGGCCTACCTGGAAGACGAGCACTTCACACTGCGTGAAAAAGTGGAAATGCTGCCGCGTGTGCTGCCCTTCATCGTGCTGTTGATCGGCGTGATGGTCGCACTGTATGGCGGCTTTGCCACGCCGTCCGAAACGGCCGGCCTGGGAGCCCTGCTCGCGCTGGTGCTGATCGCCGTGGTGTACGGCGCCTGGCGGCCCAAGGACATGTCGCCGATCCTGTCGTCCACCATCAAGGAATCGACCATGCTGCTGCTGATTATCGGCATGTCGCTGCTGTATTCCTACGTGATGAGCTACCTGCATATCAGCCAGGCGGCTGCGAGCTGGGTGGTCGGCATGCACTTGTCGAAGTGGGTGCTGCTGGCGACGATCCTGGTGCTGGTCGTGGTGCTAGGCTTCTTCCTGCCGCCGGTCTCGATCATCCTGATGACGGCACCGATCATCCTGCCGCCGCTGCGCGAAGCCGGCTTTGACCTGGTGTGGTTCGGCATCGTGATGACGGTGGTGATGGAAATGGGCCTGATCCATCCACCGGTGGGCCTGAACATCTTCGTCATCAAAAACATCGCGCCGGATATCCCATTGAAGGACGTGATCTGGGGGGTGATGCCTTTCCTGCTGCTGATGGTGGTCGCCGTGGTCCTGCTGTGCATCTTCCCCGGCATTGCAACCGGCCTGCCTGACATGATCATGGGAGCCAAATAAATGAATGCCCCAATCCGCGTCTGGGACAGCCTTCAGCGCAACCGCAACGACCGCCTGGCACGCGCCCGCAGCGTGCTCGGTAGCGATCTGGCGGGCAAGGCGTTGCCGGCCGCCCGCATCGCCGACCTGCTGCATGCGGTGCTGGAAAACGGCGACCGCGTCTGCATCGAAGGCAATAACCAGAAGCAGGCCGACTTCCTGGCGCAGGCACTGGCGGGACTCGATCCGCAGCGAGTGCACGACCTGCACATGCTGCAATCGGTGCTGGCCCTGCCCGAACACCTGGACGTGTTCGAGCGCGGCGTGGCTTCGAAGCTGGACTTTTCCTTCTCCGGCCCGCAAGCCGGGCGGGTGGCAAAGCTGGCGGCGGCAGGCAAGCTGAATATCGGCGCCATCCACACCTACCTGGAGCTGTTCAGCCGCTACTTCATCGACCTGCCGCCGCGCGTGGCCCTGGTTGCGGCGGAAGCGGCTGACCACCACGGCAACCTGTACACCGGTCCGAACACGGAGGACACGCCGCCGATTGTCGAAGCCACCGCTTTCAAGAACGGCATCGTCATCGTGCAGGTCAATCGCATCGTGGACGAATTGCCGCGCATCGACGTGCCGGGCGACTGGGTCGATTTCGTCGTGCAGTCGCCGACGCCCTATTACATCGAACCGCTGTTCACCCGCGACCCGGCGCAAATCTCGGAAATCCAGGTCCTGATGGCGATGATGGCGATCAAGGGCATTTATGCCGAATACCAGGTACAGCGCCTGAACCACGGTATCGGCTTCGACACAGCCGCCATCGAGTTGCTGTTGCCAACTTACGGCGCCTCACTCGGCCTGCGCGGCAAGATCGCCACCAACTGGGCGCTGAATCCTCACCCTGCCCTGATTCCCGCAATTGAAGCCGGCTTCGTGGAATCGATCCACTCCTTCGGCTCCGAACTGGGCATGGAAAACTATATCCGCGCCCGTCCCGACGTCTTCGCAGTCGGCCCGGACGGCTCGATGCGCAGCAACCGCGCCTACTGCCAGGCTGCCGGCCACTATGCCTGCGACATGTTCATCGGCTCCACCCTGCAGATCGACCTGGCCGGCAATTCCTCCACCGCCACGCTGGGACGCATTTCCGGCTTCGGCGGCGCGCCGAACATGGGCGCCGACGCGCGCGGCCGCCGCCACGCCAGCCCGGCATGGCTCAAGGCCGGCGAACAGGCGCGCCAGGGCAGCGGCTCCATCCCGCGCGGCCAGAAACTGGTGGTGCAGATGGTGGAAACCTTCCGCGAACACATGCAACCCGCCTTCGTTGAACGGCTGGACGCCTGGGAATTGGGAGAACAGGCTAAGATGGCGATCCCGCCCGTGATGATCTACGGCGACGACGTGACCCACATCCTGACCGAGGAAGGCATCGCCAACCTGCTGCTGTGCCGCAGCGCCGAAGAGCGCGAACAGGCCATCCGCGGCGTGGCAGGCTATACGCCGGTCGGCCTGCAGCGCGACAAGCGCATGGTGGAAAACCTGCGCGACCGCGGCATCATCACGCGCGCCGAAGACCTGGGCATCGACAAGCGCCATGCCACGCGCGACCTGCTGGCGGCCAAGAACATGAAAGACCTCGTGCGAGCGTCGGGCGGCCTGTATGACCCGCCCAAGCGCTTCCGCAACTGGTAGGAGCCAAGATGGAAACACTCAATTACCGATTCGAACAAGGCCGCCGCTCGTTGTCGGCCGAACCGCGCATCGTCGGCGTGGTCAGCTCGGGCAACCTGGAAGTCCTGATCGAAAGCACGCCCTTGGGCGGCGCCTGCGAAGTAGGCATCCAGACCGCGGCCGTGGGCTTCGGCCCGATCTGGCAAGCCGTAATCGCCGACTTCCAGGAGCGCTGGCAGTTGGCCGACACGCGCATCGCCATCAACGATATGGGAGCGACACCGGCCGTGGTCAGCCTGCGGCTGGACCAGGCGGTTGAATCCATGCTGGGAGAAGGCAAATGAGCAGCTACCTGGAAGCCAATGCGCGCGAGCGCCTGGCGCTGTTCGACAGCTTTGAAGAATTCATCGGTCCCGCCCAGCGCGTGGTCAGCCCACACCTGGCGCAACTGAACGCGCCGGTATCATTCGACGATGGCGTGGTAGTCGGCCGCGCCACGCTGGGCGGACTGAGCATCTTCGCTGCGGCGCAGGAAGGCGGTTTCATGGGCGGCGCTGTGGGCGAGGTGCATGGGGCCAAGCTGGTTGGCCTGCTGCGCCGTGCGCTGCTTGACCGTCCGGCTGCGGTGCTGCTGTTGCTGGAAACCGGCGGCGTGCGCCTGCATGAAGCCAATGCTGGGCTGATCGCGGTATCGGAAGTAATGCGCGCGGTGCTGGACGTGCGGGCGGCAGGCATTCCGGTCGTGGCCTTGATCGGCGGTTCCAACGGCGCCTTTGGCGGCATGGGAATCGTGGCCCGCTGCGCCAACTCGCTGGTCATTTCCGAAGAAGGCCGGCTGGCGATGTCGGGCCCCGAAGTGATCGAAACCGCCAATGGCGTCGAGGAATTCGATTCACGCGACCGCGCCCTGGTGTGGCGCACCACCGGCGGCAAGCACCGCTACCTGCTGGGCGACGTCCAGCGCATCGTGGAAGACAGCATTCCCGCTTTCCGCAACGCCGCGCTGGACGCCATAGCCGAAGCCCGCAGCGGCACAGTTGAATTGACTTTGGCGGGGCTGGAAGCCGAACAAGCCATGCTGGAACAGCGCATTGAACGATTTGGCGGCCTGCGCGATCCGTCCGACATCTGGGCCGCGCTTGGCATTGCGGCGCCCCAGGAGATTCCGATGCTGGATGTCGATTCTTTCACTGCCACAGCGGCCCCTTACCGAGTGGGAGCATGACCATGGACTGGAAAGTATTAGCCGACGCCCTGTTCCCCGGGGGACATGACATCGTCGAGCATGAACAATTCCTGAATGGCACCGCGCGCGTTGACGGCCAGACCGTCAGCGTCATCGGTACCACCGGCCATTCGCCGATCGGCGTGGAGATTGCCCTGGCGCAGGCCAAGGCCGTGCTGGCGACGGTGCGCAACCATCCCGGCCGCGCCATTGTGCTGCTGGTCGACACGCAGGGACAGCGCCTGCGCCATCGCGACGAAATGTTGGGCATCAACAGCTACATGGCCCACCTTGGGAAATGCATCGACCTGGCACGCCACCTGGGTCACCGCATCATCGGGCTGGTGTACGACCAGGCCCTGTCCGGCGGCTTCATTACCAGCGGATTGATGGCCGACGCCTGCTACGCCCTGCCCGACGCCACGATCCGCGTCATGGGGCTGCCGGCAATGGCCCGCATCACCAAAGTACCTGAGGAAAAACTGGTGGAGCTGGCTCGCAGCAATCCCGTGTTTGCACCCGGCCCTGAAAATTACCTGCGCATGGGCGGCCTGCAGGCGATCTGGGACGGCGACCTCGCGGCTCACCTGGCGCACGCGATCGCCAGCGCGCCGGATGAGGACCAGCGCAGCGCCCTGGGATTGCTCCGTGGGGGCCGCAAGGCAGCGCAACCAGTCATTGAAGCCATCATCGGCGGCGGCAATGTACGTGCGGCATGACCTGGCCTGGCTGAGTGGCGAGGGCTGGAACGGCCTGCTGGCGACAACGCAGGGTGGCACGCCCGCACATGCGGCAATCGCCCGCTGGGCCAGCGCTGACTGGCCGTTGATCGTTCGCCGCTGCGAGGCTGCGGACGGCACCGGCGAGAACGCCGGCGACGCCTGCCTTGGCCTCGCGGCCCCACCGGATCCCGCCAGCGGCGCGAAGCTTCGACTTCCCCTGCGATTGAGTTCGCAGCACATCGTACGCCATCGCGCGCCATTGCAACTGGACGCTGTCGCCCACGCACTCCCGGCACGCTGGCAAGCATCCTTCGGCCGCCTGGCCGAAGCCTGCGCTGGCCTGGACCTGCGCGTATTCGGCTCGCTGGCCTTGCAAGCCCTGACAGGCCAGCCCTACCTGCGCGACGCCTCCGACATCGACCTTCTGTTCAGACCGCGCGACGCCGCCGAACTGGAGAAAGGCCCCCGCTTGCTCGCCAGCTTCCTTGACGAACTGCCGCTGGATGGCGAGATCGTTTTTCCCAGCGGCCAGGCCGTGGCATGGAAGGAGTGGCTGGCGGCCGGCGACCACGCCGCACGCGTCCTCGTCAAGTCGCAAGCGAGCGTAATGCTCTGCAAGCGCGCCGACCTGCGCGCAGAACTGGAGCTAGCATGAGCATCCCGGCGAGCCACACCCAGCAAGACCCACGCGCACTGGCAGCCGCAGCGCGCCACAGCACAGGCAAGAAGCCGCGCCGCCATGCCGCGCACGCGCTGTCGCGCGAAGTCGCCCTGCGCGCAGTGCGCAGCCTGTATCACGAACTGGCGCTCTATCCGAAACCGGGCCTGGTCTCCTTCATCGACAACGGCAGCCACGCCGACATGGATGCAGCCACCTTCATGCGCAGCCTGTTCTCGCTGCGCCACTACTACGCCCGCATCTGCCGGGCAGGTTACGACGGCGCCGGCTTCGCGGAACTGAAGAAACTAGGCATCGCCGCCGAACAGCGCATGATGGCCGCCACCAATGGCATCAACACCCACCGCGGCGCCATCTTCGCCCTTGGCCTGGTTTGCGCCGCGATAGGCCGCGTGCGCGCCCTGCGCATGACCTTAACGCCAGCCGCGCTGCGCACCGCACTCCTGCTGCACTGGGGTGGGGAGCTCGCCGCCCACACGCAGGCCAGCGGCGATTCCCACGGCCTGCAAGCGGCTGCCCGGCATGCCACCAGTGGAGCACGAGAAGAAGGCGCTCTCGGCCTGCCTTCGGTATTCGATGTCGGACTGCCTGCCCTGCAAGCCACGCTGGCACGCGGCGCCCCCATGCTGCACGCGCGCGTCGACGCCATCTTCGCCCTGATGGCCCACATCAGCGACACCAATATTTACCATCGCGGCGGAGCGGAAGGAGCCAGCACTGTGCGGCACGCCGCCTCTCACTTTCTGCAGCAAGGAGGCACCGCGAATCCGGAATGGAAAGCGCAGGCGGTGGATTGCCACCAGCGCTTCGTCGCCCAACGCCTGTCGCCCGGCGGCGCCGCCGACCTGCTGGCCGCCACCTGCCTGGTGCACAGCCTGACCGCCATGCCGCCGCAATGAACCATCGCCTGCTGATCCTTTGTCCCGGCCAGGGCTGCCAGAACAGCGCCATGTACGACCTGGCCCGTACTGACCCACAGGGCGCCGCATTGCTGGAATGTGTGTCGCCGCTATTGCCCGACCTGTCCCGCCCGGACAGCATGTTCAGCAACCGCAGCGCGCAGCCCGCCATCGTCGCCAGCAGCCTCGCAATGTGGGAAGCACTGCGCCACGACTGCCCGCCACCAGCGCTGGTCGCCGGCTATAGCGTCGGCGAACTTGCGGCTTACGGTGTCGCAGGAGCATTCACGTCCGAACGCACGGTCGCAATCGCAGCGCAGCGCGCCGCGCTGATGGACGCATGCGTCGCCCCGGATAGTCCGCAAGCCATGCTCGCAATCAGCGGCAGGCGCATAGCAACGCTGCATTCCCAACTGGCGCCGCACGGCTTCCACATCGCGATAGAAACCGGCCCGGACAGCTGTATCGCAGGCGGCCCCGCAGCGCATGTCAGCGCCATATCGATTCCCGGTGCACGCATCGCCCCATTGCCCGTTGCCGTGGCCTCGCACACGCCCTATCTGCAAAGCGCGGTCGAGCCCTTCGCAAAGCAGTTGGCGGAAGAAGATTTCGGCACGCTGCTGGCGCCAGTCCTGGGCGGCATTGACGCCGCGCTCATTCGCGGAAAGGATGAAGCGATCAGCCACCTCTCGCGCCAGCTCGCCGAAACCATATTGTGGACCGAATGCATGGATGCCGCCGCCGAGCGCGGCATCACCGCCGCCCTGGAACTGGGACCGGGAAATGCCTTGTCGAAGATGATGTCTGCCCGCCACCCTGGCATCGAATGCCGTTCGGTGGCCGACTTCCGCTCAATGGATGGAATCCGGAGCTGGCTGGCGCAGGTTTAACGCAGGTGTTGCTGCACCCAGGCGATGATGCTCTTGCTGTCCATCGCTCCTGCCTGGCGCGCCAGTTCGCGGCCGCCCTTGAATACCGCCAGCGTGGGAATGCTTCGGATGGCATAACGCGCGGCCAATTGCTGTTCCGCCTCGGTATTCACTTTCACCACACGGAAATACGGTTCCAGGTGCTGGGCGGCCTGCTCGTAGAACGGCGCCATTGTGCGGCAAGGCCCACACCACGGCGCCCAGAAGTCGACCAGCACAGGAATATCGTTGCGCTCAATATGCTTGAGGAAGCGGCCTGTCGAAAGGTCCACCGGGTGGCCGGTGAACAAGGGACGCTGGCATTTGCCGCAGGTAGCCTCTTCTTCCAGGCGCACCGAAGGCACACGGTTGACCGCGTCACAGTGGGGGCAGACGATATGCAAGTTTTCCATAGGTTCCAGTATAGCGCAGGCTTATAATCCTCAGGGCACGCTTCGCCCGCCAGGAGGGAACATGGAATACGTGAACACCGACCGCTTGCGCATTGCCTTCCGCCAGCATGGCGACATGCAGGGGGAGCCAGTCTTCCTGCTGCACGGCTGGCCGGATGATATGCATACCTGGGACGGCGTTCTGCCCTACCTTTCGAATTCCGGGTATCGCCTGATCGTGCCCAGCCTGCGTGGATTTGGCGACACCCGTTTCCTCGACCCGGCCACGCCGCGCAGTGGCCAGCTGAGCGCCCTCGCGCAAGACCTGTTGGACTTCGCCACGGCGCTGGGCATTGACCGTTTCAACGTGGTCGGGCATGACTGGGGCGCGCGCGCCGCATACAACGCGGCTTTGCTGGCGCCGGAACGTGTGATGCGCTGCATGGCCCTCTCGGTCGGCTGGGGTACAAATGATCCGAACCAGGCACTGAGCCTGCACCAGGCGCGCAATTACTGGTACCACTGGTATATGTCGACCGATCGCGGCGCCGAAGCGCTGCGCAAGGATCGCCGCGAGTTTGCCCTCCTGCTCTGGCGCACCTGGTCGCCGTCGTGGCATTTTGGCGAAGGCGTTTTCCACGACACCATGCATTCCTGGGACAACCCGGACTGGGTGGACGTAACGGTGCACTCCTACCGCCACCGCTGGGGCCTGGCCTTTCCCGATCCACACTACGCCGTACAGGAAGACCGCTTGCGGCGCGAATCCGTGATCACCGTGCCGACGCTCACCTTGCACGGCACGGAGGATGGCGCCAATAGCCCGCAAACCTCGGAACACAAGGAACACTTGTTCAGTGGACCTTATCACCGCGCGCTGCTGGCCGGAGTCGGCCACTTCCCGCAACGGGAAAATCCGGGCGCCGTGGCCGACGCCCTGCTCGCGTGGCTGCAGCGAGGCTAATCGGGTTTGGCGCTTGGGAAGAACAGCTGCTGCCCGCCCGGGCGGAACTGCGCGATCTTTGCCTGCCCCTCCGGCGAGGTAATCCAGTCGATCAACTGGCGCGCGCCCTTGTAGTTCACGCCAGCATGTTTGGCCGGATTGGTCGCGATGATGCCGTATGGGTTGAACATGCGCTGGTCGCCCTCTACCATCAGCGCCAGGCCCGTCTTGGCCTGGTACACGCCGTAGGTTGCGCGATCGGTCAGGGTATAGCCGCCTATCTCGGCTGCCATCGTCAGCACCTCGCCCATGCCCAGGCCCGCCGAAACGTACTGCGTGCCGGCAGGCTGCGTGCCGGCCTGCTTCCAATACGCCTTTTCCATGATGTCCGTGCCGGAATTGTCGCCGCGCGAAATGAATTTCGCCGGACCGCCTGCGAGTTTGCGGAAAGCAGCCAGGACATCCTTGCCGCCTTTGATGCCTGAAGGGTCGCTGGATGGGCCCACCACGATAAAGTCGTTGTACATCACGTCGCGCCGGTCGATGCCCCAGCCCTCGGCGACGAATTTATCTTCCGCCGCACGCGCATGCACGAGCGTCACGTCCACGTCGCCGTTCTTTGAAAGCTCGAGCGCCTTGCCGGTGCCGACCGAGATCACATGCACCTTGCTGTTGGTTTTGGCCTCAAAGGCAGGCAACAGGTAGGCCAGCAAGCCGGAGTTCTCCGTGCTGGTCGTGGTGGACAGCCGGATGATTTGCTGGGCATAGGCGCTTCCGGTCAGCGCGAAGGCTGCGGCAAAGGCTAACAGGAGCCTGCGTCTCATTCACTTCTCCTCAAGTTGGCCGTCGCGCAGCTTCAGGCGCCGCACGTCCGGCAGGTTGATCAAGTCACGGTCGTGACAGGCCATGACAACAGTGCTTCCCGCTTGTGTCAGCGATGGAATCAAAGCCAGTACCTGTTCGCGCGCTTCGCCATCGAGGCTGGCGGTCGGCTCATCGAGCAGCAGCAAGCGCGGATGCAGTACCTTGGCGCGGGCCAGCGCCACGCGCTGCTTTTCGCCGCCGGACAGTGTGGACGGCTGGCTGCCGCGCAAATGCTGCACGCCCGCCCAGTGCATCGCCTCCTCCACGAGCCTTGAAGCCTCGGCATGCGCCATGCCCCGCGCTTTTAGCCCATAGCCGATGTTGCCCGCAACGCTGGTCGAGAACATCACGGGATGCTGGTGCACGTAGACGATCTCTCGGCGCAAGGCTGCTGGATAAGGTGCAAGCCTGACCGGTTCACCTGCGAAATGCATGCCCTCCGCATCGGCAGGCGCCAGGCCGGCCAGCACACGAAGCAGCGTGCTTTTGCCGGCGCCGTTCATGCCGGTCAGTACATAGGCGCGGGCCGCATCGAGCCTGAATTCCCGCAGGTCGAACAGCAGGTTGTCGCCATAACGCTTGGTAAGTCGGGCGATGGAGAGCATGGCGGTCATCCCCGGCCCCGGGCCGCGTGGGCATCGCCCTGCAGCACCATCATGGCGCCGTTCATTGCCAACGCAATGGTGACCAGCACCACGCCCAAAGCGATTCCCTGTGCGAATTCGCCCTTGCTGGTTTCCAGCGCAATGGCGGTCGTGATGGTGCGCGTCTCGCCGGCGATATTCCCGCCCACCATCATGGCGCAGCCGACTTCCGAAATGACGCGACCGAAACCGCTGATGATGGCCGCCATCACGCCAAAGCGCACCTCGTACAGCAAAGTTGACATCACGCGCCAGGGC
>CAMLSG010000117.1 GCA_946482635.1 uncultured Duganella sp. | reverse complement strand
CTGCTGATCGCCAATATGGACAAGGCGCTGGCGATCAACGAACGCTTCCCTGACTAAGAAGAAACGGCACCATCGGTGCCGTTCTACTTTCCTGCTATGTCGGCGGCGAGCGCCTCAACCTCCTCCAGCGAGCGATCCGCCATGCATAGCTGCAGGCGGCGATCCAGTTTTCCCGCGACTTTACCGTAGCTGACAACTTTCCCGTCCAGAAGCAGCGCCATGTCCTCGCCAAGATGCGTCGAACTCCAGTCGTTGAGCGCCTGCGCGGCGCCGGGATTCAGCAGCAAATGCAGCGAGGGATACTCGAAACTGACGTTATCGCAGCTCCAATACGCGGATGTGCCCAGCAAGCCTGCCTCGGTCACAATCGGCTCCCGGCCGACCCATATCCGAGTCTCTCCCGACCTGCCGCGCGACCAGGTGGTTTCATGCATCCCCTCCTTGGGCAAGTAACTTGCATGCAACAGCTGCAGCTTGATCGCCGACCTGCTATTGACGGCGTGAACCGGCTCCGGCCGCCCTTCCTTCAGCGCATTTGCCAATACGCCGATACGGTCATAAACGTCAAACGGCATCTCGACCTTCCAGCATGATGAATCCTGTGCGACGGACAAGACTTTCTTCAGGTCTTGCTCGCCATTTGGCCCCGCCAGGCGGTACGAAACGGTGACGTCCTTTCCCATACCCCATTGTTGTTTTGACGAGGTGGCGCCAAGTATCTTCACGCGATAGCTCGCCCTTTGCGCCAGGCCCGCCGCCAGGTACGCCGCCACCAGTTCCCCCGTGGCTGCGCTCCGCAGGCGCTCATCGCTCCAGTCCGGGCCAAGCAGGCGTTGGCGAATCGCCACCGAACCCGGTGCATAGCGGTCGTCCAGCACTTGCCGGATTCGTTCGCCATATGCCTCCAGGGACACGGGTTCCACCAGCCCCGCCGAACGGACAGGATCCGTCACGCCCAGCGCAACGAATTGCCTGGCTGCCGCTTCCGCGCTCTTCAGGCAATCTCCAGCCTGAGCCGCAAAGGGCAGCAGGCTGGCAGCAAGGATCGCGGCCCTCACCTTACACCGCCTGCTTGCGCTGGTCGCGCGGGAAGCGCAGGTGGTAATGCAGGCCCATGCCGGGCGAGCTGACCACCTTCACCGTGCCGCCCAGCGGGCCGGTCACGAGGTTGTACAGGATGTGGGCGCCCAGGCCGCTGCCGCCGGAGCCGCGCTTGGTGGTGAAGAAGGGATCGAACAGCTGCTGCAGCGTGGTCGAATCCATGCCGACGCCATCGTCGCTGTAGTCGAACAGCACGTGGTCGCCATCGAGCTTGCCGGTAATGCGGATGGTGCCTTTCTGCCCTTCTTCAAAGCCGTGCACCAGCGAGTTCACCACCATATTGGTGACGATCTGCGAGACGGCGCCGGGGAAGCTTTCGCAGTGGATGTCCGGCGGGCATTCGACGTTGACGGCGATCGGCTTGCCTTTCAGCTTGGGCTGCAGCGACAGCAGCACTTCGTCCAGGTATTTGCGCAGGTTGAAGTGGCGGATATTGTCGGAAGACTGGTCCACCGCCACCTGCTTGAAGCTGCGCACCAGCGCGGCAGCGCGCTGGGTGTTGGTGGTCATGATCTTGAGCGACTGGTCGACGGTGTCGAAGAACTGGTTCAAGCCGTCTTCATCGAGCGTGCCTTCGGCCAGGTCGAGGCGGCACAGGCGCAGCTCTTCCACCAGGTGGCTGGTGGCGGTAACGCAGATGCCAAGCGGGGTGTTGATCTCGTGCGCCACGCCGGCCACCAGGCGGCCCAGCGAAGCGAGTTTTTCCTGCCGCACCAGTTCCGATTGCGCGGTCTGCAGCTGCGTCAGCGCGGTGGCCAGCGCGGTATTCTGCTCTTCCAGTTCTGCCTTGGCGCGGCGGATCGCCAGGTCGGCGCGGGTGCGCGCGATGGCGGCAGCCGTGTGGTTGGCAACGTAGGCCAGGATATCCAGCTCGGCCTGGGTGTACACCACCGATGCGTCGTAGCTTTGCACGATGATCACGCCCAGCGCCTGCTCGCCCACCATCATCGGGCAGCCCATCCAGCTGGCAATGCCCTGGTTGCCCAGCGGTTCGTTGATTTCGCCGCCGGCCATCAGGGCCGCGAAGCCCGGGCCGTCCAGCAGCATGGGCTGGCGCTTCTTCAGCACGAAGGAGCTCATGCCGATGCCGTATTCGAAGCGCTTGAGCGGCGCCTCCAGGTCCTTCTCGTCGACGAAGTAAGGGATCGAGATTTCGTCGCGCTTGGGATGGTAAAGCGCGATCAGGAAATTGCGGGCGGTGATCAGGCTGCCGACGATCTCGTGCAGGCGGGCGTACAGCACCTTGGCGTCCGATTCGGCGGAAGCGGAAGCCGACAGGCTGGCAATCTCGTACAGGGCGCGCTGCAGCCGCTCGGCCTTGCTGCGTTCGGCCACTTCGCGCTCCAGTTCCAGGGTGCGCTCGCGCACGGCGCGCTCCAGCCGGTCCATGCTCTGCAAGCCTTGCAGGGCGCTCGACACGTGGTTGGCGATCTGCGCGAACAGGGCCTGGTCTTCCTCACTATAGGTATGTTCCTTGTCGTAACTCTGGATCACCATGGCGCCGAGCACCTCATGGTCCTGGTCCAGCAGGGGACAGCCCACCCAGTGCTCGGCGATGGTGCCGACCCCGAATACCTCGTTTTCTTCGCGGGCGCGATGCTCGTCGCCCGTCATCACCAGGCGCTGCTTGTTCAGGATCACCCAGGCGGTGGGCGACTGGTCGGGCGTGGCCAGTTGCACCAGCTGGTCCTTGTAAGGATGGTCATCCACCTCGTCGACAAAGTAGACGAAACGCACGGCATTGCCGGGCGCATCGCGGTCGCTCAGGGCCACATAGAAGTTGGAGGCATACATGATGCGGCCCAGGGCCGCGTGCACGGATTGCAGGAAAACCGTGATATCGGTGCAGCTATTGGACAGCTTGCCAATTTCCAGCAGGATTTCCTGGACGGCCTCCAGGCGGCGCAGACGGCTTTCCATCTCATTCCCAAGGTTAGATGCGTCTGGGAAATATAGCAGGAGGCGCCCGGGCTAGCCAGTGGAAAACAAAGCCCGCGTTGTGCGCGGGCCGTATCAGCAATGCGATGTTTGTGCCAGATCAATGCAGCGACATGGCAGGCCGTCGCGGCGGCAGGACCGGCGGGCCGATCGGCGTGATGCGCGGATCGATGGCCGGGTCCGGCGTCTGGTATTTGAAGGGATTGATGATGATTGGTGGAATCGTCGGTGGCGCGGAAGGCGGGCCTTTGGGGCCGCCGCCGAACCATGAAGTTGCGCTGCGCTGGCGCGGTTCGCTGTCGATTCCCAGGAGCAACGATTGGCTCCCGTCTCTTACTAGCCAAGCCATATTCCCCTCCATCTCAGAGATCGGATATTCAGTATAGGCAAACAGTTAATCAATTCAAGGCGCAATCCGGGACTTTTTCCATTCATCATCCAAATTCCACCGTTCGTCGCAATCCAATGGCCGGGGCACGGCGCCAGGCCTACAGTGACACCATGTTCAACGCCAAGAGGCCCATCATGAAAAAGGTATTTGCCCTGTCCCTGGTCCTGCTGTTCTTCTGCATGCTGGCAGCCTGGATCTCCATCGACGCCAGCGACATGGTCGTCACGATCGGCGACACGGACTATGACGGGCCGCTGGGCGCCTTGTTCGGTACCGTGCTGGCCGGCGGCGTGTTCGCCGTGGTGGCGGTGGTGATGGTCTTCGTGGCAGCCATTGTCGCCGTGGTCATGGCCGGTGTCGGCGTGATCGTGATCCTGTCCCTGGCACTGGCTGCCGTGGTGACCATGGCCGCCGTGTCGCCCCTGCTGCTGCCGCTGATGATCCCGTTCTTCATCTACTGGCTGGTGAAACGCCGCCAGCGCAAGCCTGCCGAACCTGCTGCGCCGGCCCTGGAACATTCCCCTGCCTGATGCGCCTGGGCCGGGTGCTAGAATGCAATTTTGGCAACTTAAGGAATTGCATCCATGCGCCCGACCCTCCTGCTGCTGTCCCTCGCCTTCGCCGTCCCTGCTTCCGCCTTCGCCGACAAGCTCGACGACGCCATCCTGGCGGAGATGAAACGCAGCCATATCCCCGGCGTTTCCATCGCTGTCGTGAAAGACGGCAAAATCATCCGCGAACAGGGCTACGGCCTGGCCGACCTGGAAAACAACGTCAAGGTCACGCCTGCCACCGTGTTCCAGTCCGGCTCGATCGGCAAGACCTTCACCGCCGCGCTGGTGATGCTGCTGGCGCAGGACGGCAAGCTGTCGCTGGACGACCCGGTCTCGAAACACCTGGCCAACACGCCCAAGTCCTGGGAAGGCATCACCATCCGCCACCTGCTGTCGCATACCTCGGGCCTGGGCGATCCCTACGCCAAGCTGGACCTCACGAAGGATTACACGGAAGAAGAACTGATCGCGCTGGAAGCGGAGATCCCCGTGCTGTTTGCACCGGGCGAAAAGTGGTCTTACTCGAACATGGGCTATCACCTGCTCGGCTTCATCTGCAACAAGGCCGGCGGCAAGTTCTATGGCGACCAGCTGCGCGAGCGCATCTTCGCTCCGCTCGACATGGGCACCCGCATCATCAGCGAAGCCGACATCGTGCCGCACCGGGCGCGCGGCTATGAACGCAAGGGCGGCAAGCTGGTGAACCAGTCCTGGGTGGCGCCGCGCCTGAACACCACGGCCGACGGCAGCCTGTACCTGACCGCGCGCGACCTGGCAAAATGGGACCTGGCGCTGTACGGCGACAAAGTACTGCCGGCCAGCGTGCGCAATGCCAGCTGGACACCGGCCAGGCTGAACGACGGCAGCGCCACTGAGTACGGCTACGGCTGGCAACTGTTCCAGCGCAACGGCCACCGCGCCATTGCCCATGGCGGCGCATGGCAAGGCTTCCGTTCGCAGTTGTACCGCTTCGTGGACGACAAGCTGTCGGTGGTGGTGCTGGCCAATTCGGCCAGTGCGCGCCCCGGCAAGCTGGGCGACATCGTCGCCGCGCATTACCTGCCGGCGCTGGCCGTCCAGGCCAAGCCGGCAATTGCGGAAACCGAACCGGCGGTGGCCGAGCGGGTGCGCGCCATGTTTGCCAGCATCGCCGAACGCAAGCTGCCGGAAGGCCTGAGCGACAAGGTGGCCCGCAACCTGCCGCCGGAATTCCTCGCCATGGTGGCCGAGGACCTGCAGGAATGGGGCCCGCTGCGCAAGGTGGAAGCGCTGGCGCGCAGCACCGATGGCGAGGTGCGCAAATACAGCTACCGCCTGAACTACACCAGCGGCGCCTTGCTGGTCGACCTCAGCCTGGGCAAGGGCGACAAGGTCGAGCAGCTGCGCATGCGCCCCGACTGATCAGCCTTCCACGCGGTTGCGCCCGGCGCGCTTGGCGCGGTACAGGGCGTGGTCGGCGCGCACCAGGGCCGCATCGCCGCTGCGGTCGGCCGGCGCCATGCTGGCGATGCCGATGCTGACCGTGATCGCGATGCTGCTGCCGTTGCGCCCCATCGGGGTGTCGGCAATGCGCTGGCGCAGGCGCTCGGCAAACGAGCGCGCCGCTTCCAGGTCGGCGCCCGGCAGCAGGAAGGCAAATTCCTCACCGCCCACGCGGCCCAGCATGTCGATCTTGCGCTGGGAATCGCGCATCAGCTCCGCCAGGTGGCGCAGCACGGCATCGCCCCAGTCGTGGCCATGGGCGTCGTTGATGTCCTTGAAGTAGTCGATGTCCAGCATCAGCACGGCGGCGCGGCCGCCGACGTCGCGCTGCAGGCGGGCCTGCTCGTCTTCCAGGCGCGCCATGAATTCGCGCCGGTTCGGCAGCCCGGTCAGGAAGTCGGTGGTGGCCAGCTGCACCAGTTCTTCGTTCAGGCGCTTGCGCTCCGTGATGTCGATGGTGGACACGATCACGAAGTCCAGCGCGTGCTCGTGGCCCGGCATCAGCAGCAGCGTCAGTTCGTTCTGCCGCTCGACCCCGTCCAGGCGCAGGAAATTGCCCTCGCACTGGAACAGTTGCGCGCCCTGCTCCAGCGCCAGCAGCGCGCGCCCGAATTCGTGCATGGCCGACGGCGCAAAATTCTGCGCCAGGCTGAGCTGTCCTGGCTGTTTGCAGGCCGGATCGGCGCCCACCTGGGCCAGCGCGGCGGTGTTGACGTCGGTGATGCGCACCAGGCCGGCCAGGCGCTGCAGCTGGCTGGGATTAACCTGCAGCCATTGCGCCACGTCTTCCACGCCCGATTCCTGCAGCTCCTGCAAGGCCGCGCGCACGGCCGACCAGTCCTGCTGCCACAGGGCCACCGGCGCATGGTCGTACAGGCTGCGGAAGCGCGCTTCCCCCGCGCGCAAGGCTTCGCCGGCGCGCGCCTGCTCCACCGCGATGCCGGCCAGGCTGGCCGCCTGGTCGATCAGGACCAGTTGCGCCACGCTGGGGCGCTGCGGCTGGCGGTGGTAGATGGCGAAAGCGCCCAGCACTTTGCCGTTGGCGCCATGCACCGGTTCCGACCAGCAGGCGCCCAGCCCGGCGCGCAAGGCCATTTCACGGTAGGGCGCCCAGAGCGGGTCGCTGGCGATGTCTTCCACGATCACGCGGCTGTTGCTGGTGACCGCCTTGCCGCAGGAGCCGTTGCCAAAGCCGACCGGCAAGCCGTCGATGGCTTGCCTGAAAAAGGCCGGCAGGCTGGGGCCGGCGGACAGGATCAGGTGCTTCGCTTCTTCGTCGAGCAGCATCAGGCTGCAGATCATGCCGGGATTGACCGCTTCGATGCCGCGCATCAGGCTGTCCAGCACGTCCTGCTGCGGCGCGCCGGCGGCCAGCAGCTCCAGCACCTGGTGGCGCCCTTCTTCGCGCCGCTCGTTCATGGTGCGTTCGGTGATGTCGCGGAAAGACCAGAGCCGCGCCGGCTCGCTGCCCAGGCGCAGCGGGCGCGTGGTCACTTCCAGCACCCGGCCATCGCGCATCTGCAGCTGGCTGTGGCTGTCCTCATCCTCCGGCCCGGGGCGGGCGCTGGCCTGCAGGAAGGCGTCGGGCTGCTCCAGCTGGCTCGCCATATGGGCCAGCAGGATGGCGCCGTCGTTCTCCCAGTCGAGCTGCTCCGGCACATTCCACAGCTGGCGGAAGCGCCGGTTGGAGTTCAGCACGGTGCCGCTGTAGTTGTCGACCAAGATGCCGTCCACGGTGGAATCGAGGATGCAGCGCAGCACCGCCTGGCTGCCCTGCGCATGCTCCGCCATGGCCAGCAGGGTTTCCTGGCCTTCGCGCAGTTCGTCGCCCATGCGGCTGCTGTGCTCGAGCGCGATGCGCAGCCGTTGCCGGCTTTCCGCCAGCACGTAGGCCAGCAGCGCCAGCAAGGCGCTGATCAGCAGGCCGCCGATGGCGATGGTGCGCGGCTTGTCCGACAGCACGCCGTTCGCTTTGGGCAGCGCGCTGATATGCAGGGTCCAGCGCCGCCCGGCCAGGCTGATGCGCTGCAGCGCGTGATGCCGCCCGTCCGCAGCCATGGCCGTGGGCGCGCTGTCGAACATGCGCGTCATGGCGTTCGGTTCTTCGCTGTCGTAGACTTCCACGTCGAGGCCGCGCAAGGCATCGTGGCCCAGCGCTGCCATCACGTCGCCCATGCGGAACGGTGCATAGACCCAGCCTTTCAGGGCGCTGCGGCGCTGGATCAGCGTGTAGCGGCCGACCCCGTTCTGGTAGATCGGCAGCGCGATGATGAAGCCGGCCTGCACCGGATCGGCGGATTCCTGCTTGAGCAGCAGCTTGCCCGTCATGGTCGGCAGCCCGGAATCGCGCGCCTGTTCGAACGCGGCGCGGCGCACCGGCTCGGACAGGCCGTCATAACCGAAAGCCTGCAGGTTGCGGCCGGCGAAGGGTTCGAGGTAGACCACCGGCCCGTACTGGCTGCGCTGGCCGGGCGGCGTCACCGCATAGTCCGGGAAGCCCTCGGCCCGCACGGTGGCCACGTGCGCTTCCAGCTGCGGCCCCGGCACCAGGCGCATGAAGCCGATGCCCTGCATGCCGGGAAAATTCTGGTCCAGCTCGAGGCGCTCGATATAGGTGTGGAATTCCTGGCGGTCGACAAAGTCGGAACTGGCAAACAGGCCCTGCACGCCGTACAGCACCTGCACATAGGCTTGCATGCGCGCCGCGATATTGTTGACCAGTTCGCGGGTACGGTAGTCAAAGCCGGTGCGGGCGTCGCGCTCGGCATCGAGGTGGGCGCCCCACCAGACGCTGCCGGTCGCCGTCAGGCAAAGCGCCGCCACCAGCCCCGCCAGCAAGCGGGGTTGTAGCAGGCGTTGGAGCGGCGGGCTGGCTGGAGGCCTCTGCATACCAGCATCTTAGTTTGTTCAGGGCAAAATAATTGCCCTATAGAAAAAGTCAATCAGGGCCAGCTTCGCGATTGCCACTCAGTGCCGCTTGGTACAGGCGGTAGCCGCGCGCGCGCAGCTCGCAGGCCGGGCAGGTGCCGCAGCCATAGCCCCAGTCGTGCAGCGCGCCGCGCTCGCCCTTGTAGCAGGTATGGGTTTCGGCGCGGATCAGGTCCACCAGTTGCTGGCCGCCGAGGCGTTCGGCCAGTTGCCAGGTTTGCGCCTTGTCCAGCCACATCAGCGGGGTTTCCAGCTTGTTGCGGGTATCCATGCCCAGGTTCAGGGCCACTTGCAGCGCCTTCATGGTGTCGTCGCGGCAGTCCGGATAGCCGGAGAAGTCGGTTTCGCACATGCCGCCCACCAGCACGCTCAGGCCGCGGCGGTAGGCCAGGGTGGCGGCCACGGTCATGAACAGCAGGTTGCGGCCGGGGACGAAGGTGTTCGGCAGGCCGTTTTCCTGCATCACGATTTCGATGTCTTCGGTCATGGCCGTCTTCGACAACTGCGAAATCAGGCCGAGGTCGACCATGTGGTCTTCGCCCAGGCGTTCCGCCCATTCCGGCTTGACGGCGCGCATCTGCTGCAGCACGCGCGGGCGCACCGTCAGCTCGATCGCATGGCGCTGGCCGTAGTCGAAGCCGATGGTTTCGACGCGCGGGTAGCGCTCCAGGGCCCAGGCCAGGCAGGTTGTCGAGTCCTGTCCGCCGCTGAACAGGACCAGTGCGGCGTCGTTTGTCAGCATCGCTTCACTTTCTTTTGGTTTTTTGAAAATCTTAGAGGTACGCCAATTTGGCTGCTGATCCGGTAACATTCGGTTTCGACTTCCAGATCACAGACCACGAATTTTGGCACAAACCGGCATAAAAGTATTGAAGGGCCTTGTACTGGGCTGCGCTGCCCTGCTGCTGCCCTTGCTGGCGGCTGCCCAGGGCTGGACCTACCAGGTCCGCATCAACGCCCCGCGCGAACTGGAGTCGCTCCTGGAAGACAACCTCGACCTGGTGCGCTACCGCACGAACGAGCGCATGGACCGCGACCAGCTGCAGCGCATGCTGCGCGGCGCGCCGGAGCAGATCAAGACCCTGGTTGCGACTGCCGGTTACTACACGCCGGCGGTGAACATCAGCCTGGATGAAAAGGGCACGCCCACCGTCACGGTCGACGTGCAGCCCGGCGATCCGGTGCTGGTCGGCGAAGTCGAGATCGTGCTGGAGGGCTTCGAATCGTCTGCCGGCGCGCCGTTCGACAAGAACGCGCTCAAGGCCGGCTGGACCTTGCCAACGGGCGCGGTGTTCCGCCAGGATGAATGGGAAAAGGCCAAGCGCGACATCCTGCGCGCGGTGGTGCAGACGCGCTATCCGCGCGCGCAACTGGTTTCCAGCGAGGCGGTGGTCGATCCCGAGACCCGGCGCGCCCTGCTGCATGTGGCGCTCGACAGCGGGCCGGAAATGCGCTTCGGCGAACTGAAGATCGAAGGCTTGCGGCGCTATCCGGAATCGGCGGTGCGCAACCTGAACCCGATCAAGCCGGGCGACGTGTACAGCGAAGCGGCGCTGCAGGCCTACCAGGGCAAGCTGCAGGAGACCGGCTACTTCTCCAACGTCGACGTCAGCGCCGACCTGTCGTCCGTGCTGGGCGAACAGATCGCGGCCGCCGAGGACAAGGCGGAAGGCGCGCCGCAGCCGCGTTCCATGGCCCCGCTGCCCCTGCTGGTGCGGGTGGTGGAAAACAAGCGCAAGAACGCCAGCGTGGGTATCGGTTTCAGCACCAATACCGGTTCGCGCATGTCGGGCACCTACGATGACCTGAACGTCTTCGGCCTGAAGATGAAAAGCGCGCTGACGCTGGAAACCAAGCGCCAGCAGGCGCGCAGCGACTTCTACTTCCCGACCACGGCGGACGGCTACAACGACAGCTTCGGCGCGGCAGTGGAACGCAAGGATATCGAAGGCGAGATCACGCGCACCGCGTCGGTGGCTGCCAAGCGGGCCTGGGGCACGCCGATGTTGGAACGCAGCATCTCGATCGAATACCTGAACGAGAGCAAGACCGTGAACCGGGTGCTGTCCTCGCACAGCCAGTCGCTGCCGATCACCTACGCCGCCACCTGGCGCAAGGTCGATAACCTGGTATTCCCGACCAAGGGCTATGTGCTGAACGCCACGCTGGGGGGAGCGCTGCTGCCGGTGCTGACGGACGAAAAATTCATCCGCGCCACGGCGCGCGGCATTACCTACCGGCCCCTGAGCCCGAAATCCACCGTCATCCTGCGGGCCGAATTCGGCGCGCTCGGTTCGGCGCACCAGGAAGGCGTGCCGACCACCTACCTGTTCCGCGCCGGCGGCGACAACTCGGTGCGCGGCTATGCCTACCAGGAACTGGGCGTGCAGCAGGGCGAAGCGACGGTCGGCGGCCGCTACCTGGTCACCGGCAGCGCCGAATACCAGTACTGGTTCAAGCCGACCTGGGGCGCGGCGGTGTTCTATGACGCCGGCAATGCATCCAATTCGCTGGGCGGCTTGCGTCCCAAGTCCGGCTACGGCGTCGGCGCGCGCTACAAGAGCCCGGTCGGGCCGATCAATGTCGACGTCGCGTATGGCCATGCCACCAAAAAGGCGCGCCTGCACTTCTCGCTGGGGTTCACGTTCTGATGGATACGCCACAACATCCTCCGGTGCCCGACACGCCCCCTCCGGCAGCGCCTCGGCGCAAGTGGCTGCGCCGCACCTTGATCGGCAGCGGCGTGACGCTGGCCGTGCTGGGCGGCGCGGTATGGCTGCTGGGACGCGAAACCACGCTGCAGCAGATCGTCGCGCAGGTAGCGCGCGCCAGCGGCGGCCAGATCGCAGTCACCGGCGTCAGCGGGTCGCTGTATGGCCGCATGCATATCGGCCGCATCGTCTACCGCGACGAATCGAGCGTCCTGACGCTCGACAACATCGACATCAACTGGTCGCCGCTGCAATACTTCAGCGAGGGCGTGGCGATCAGCGAGCTGCATGTGGCGCGCGCCGAATCGCGCAGCACCGGGCCATCCAAGCCGGCCGTGATGCCGGCATCGATCACGCCGCCGTTCCGCCTGAGCATTGCGGACGGCCGCGTCAGCACGCTGGCCCTGGTCAGCGAAGACGGCAGCCGCACCGAGCTGCGCGCCATCAAGCTGCAGCTCCAGGGCGACGGCCAGCATTGGCAACTGAAGGATGCCAGCGCCGAGACGCCCATCGGCGCCCTTGCCGCCAGCGCGGAAATTTCGACCACGCGCCCGTATCAACTGAGCGCCACCGCCGCCCTGGCACCGCTGCCGCCGGCAACTCCCGCGGCCCGGCCAGCCGGCAATCCCGTGACGCCACCCGGCGCTGCGGCGGCAACGCCGCCCGACCCCGGCATGGTCGAGCGCAGCGCCACGCGGCTGGAGCTGTACGCCAGCGGCGACCTCGCGCAACTGAAGCTGGACGTCAAAGGCAAATCGAACTACGCCAACGGCGACGGCACCCTGGTGCTGGCCCCGTTCGACGCCCTGCCCCTGCGCAGCATCCGCCTGCAGGCGCGCGACGTCGACCCGGCCCGCTTCGATCCGGCCTGGCCAAAGGCGGCCATCGACCTGGCGCTGGACGCCGCCATCCATGGCGACAAGCTGTCCGGCAAGCTGGCCGCTACCAACCGCAGCGCCCCCGGCCCGCTCGACCAGCAAAAGCTGCCCCTGCACAGCGCCGCCGCACAACTGGGCGGTACGCTGGACAATGCGAGCCTGAGCGGCCTGCTGATCGACCTGGGCGCCGCCGGCAAGTTCACCGGCAGCGGCAACCTGCGCCGCCTGCCGAAAGACGGCAGCATCGACACCGCCAGCGTGCGCCTGCATACCGACCGCCTCGACCTGCGCGGCCTGCACGGCGCCGCCATCAGCACGGCGATTGCCGGCGACATCAGCGCCGAAACCAGGGGCAAGCAGCACACCTTGCGCGCCGCGCTGGGCGAAGGCAAGCTGCGCCTGGACGCCCACGCCACGCTGCAAGACTTGCTGCTGACCGTGCACCAGGCGCGCATCAGCGCCGGCCAGGGCAGCATCGCCGCCACCGCCCAGGCCAGCCTGAAGGACGACAAGGCTTTCAAGGCCAACGCGGCGGTCAAGCGCTTTGACCCGGCCGCGCTGGGCGCCTTCCCCTCAGCCGACCTGAACGCGGAACTGCAGGCCAGCGGCAAGCTGGCGCCGGACTGGCGCGCCAACGCCGACATCGTCCTGCAGCCCAGCAAGTTGATGGGGCAGCCGCTCTCGGGCAGCGTCAAGCTGGCCGCCGACGCGCAGCATATCGCCAGCATCGACGCCCGCCTCGCTTACGCCCGCAATACCGCCAGCGCGCGCGGCGCATTCGGCGCCGCCGGCGACAAGCTGGAATGGCAGCTCGACGCCGCCCAGCTTTCCGTGCTCGACCCGCAACTGCAAGGCAGCGCGACTGCCAGCGGCACCTTGGGCGGCGGCTACCAGGCGCCGCGCACCAGCTTCAGCGCGGAGGCGCGCGGCCTGGGCTACCAGCCGCCGGCCGGCCAGCGCACGGCTGCGGCCACGCCGGCGCCGGCCCGTGCCGACAGCGTGATCCGTGCCAGCGGCGAAGCGGCACTGTTCGGCGCCATGGACGTCAAGCTCGCCGGCAGCGCAATGCGCGTCAATCCGGCCAGCTTTGGCGCTGCGGTCGCAGGCAACGTCAACGCCGATTTCGACGCCACGCTGCGCGCCTCGGCGGACTGGCTGGCCAATGCCGATATCCGCCTGCAGCCGGCGTCCACCCTTGGCAACGCGGCACTGAGCGGCCATGCAAAGTTCGCCGCCGCCCCCGGCCGCGTGCAGGACAGCGACATTGACCTGCACCTCGGCCCCAACCTGTTGCAGGCCAAAGGCTCCTTCGGCAAGCCGCAAGACCGCATCGACTGGAAGCTCGATGCGCCGCAACTGGCGGTACTGGGCAGCGGCTGGTCCGGCAACCTGCGCGGCAGCGGCTACGTCAGCGGCGGCAATGTCGCCGGGCGCGGCCCCAATACCATGCCAACGCTCAGCGCCACGCTGGACGGGGCCCACCTGCGCCTGCCCGGACAGCGTGAGATCTCGTCGATTAAAGGCAGCGCCACCATCGGCACCTCTTTCGCACCGGACGATCCGCTGCAGGCCGACCTGATGGTCACCGGCCTGAACATGCCCGGCCTGCTGCTAGACCGAGTGCGCCTGCAGGCCAGCGGTACCGCCGGCAACCATACGGTGCAGGTAGCTGCCGCCAATCCCGACTTCGACGCCAGCACCAAAGTGCACGGCAGCTTCGCCCCGGATAGCTGGAGCGGCAGCATCGACGCCTTGCAGAACAAAGGCCGCTTCGCCCTCACCCTGCAGGCGCCGGCCACGCTGCGCGTGACCGGCCGCAAAGGCGAAGGCATTGCCGGCCTGGCGCAGCCGGAGCAGCTCGAGTTAAGCAGCGCCACCATCGCCATGCCCGAAGGCAGCCTGCGCATCGAAACGCTGGAGAAGAACGGCCTGCGCTGGCGCAGCAAAGGCAGCGCCACCGGCGTCAATGCCAGCTACCTAGCCCAACTGTCCGACACCTGGCGCAGCAACGTCGCCAGCACCATGACCTTGGGCGGCGACTGGTCGCTGGAACTGGCAGCGCCGGCCGCCAAAGGCGCCGCACCCGCGCTGGACGGCTACCTGCACATATTCCGCGAAAAAGGCGACGTCACGATCACCGGCGGCGAGCGCCCGATCCCGCTCGACCTGAAAGTGCTGGATGCGCGCGTCACGGTCGCCGGCGACCAGCTGCGCGCCCAGGCAGAACTGGCCGGCGACCGCGCCGGCAACGCACGCATGGAAGCCAGCGCGCAGCTGCGCGACGGCCGCATTCCATCCGACAGTCCCCTGACCTTCGGCGCCAGCGCCAGCCTGCCTTCCATTGCCTGGCTGTCGCCGCTGCTCGGCGTGCAGGGCATGGAGCTGGGCGGCTCCCTGCGCGCCTATGCCAGCGGCCACGGCACCATCGCCAATCCGCTGCTGGATGGCGAGGTAGTGGGCGAACAGCTGGTGATCAACTGGGCCGAGCAAGGCATCCGCCTGCGCAACGGCGCCCTGCAAGCGAAGGTAAGCGGCGACCAGCTGCAGCTGCGGCGCCTGCGCTTTGAAGGCGCCGACGGCAATGTGCAGGCCGACGGCTGGCTGCGGCTGGCCAGCGGCGAAATGTCGATGGACCTCAAGCTGGCCGCCGACAAGCTGGCCGTCTTCAACCGCCCGGACCGCACCCTGGTACTGAGCGGCAGCAGCACCCTGGTACGCGATGCCAAGCGCTTCGAATTCGACGGCAAGTTCAGGGCCAACCGCGCCGTCATCGAACTGCCTTCGCTCGACACGCCGACCATCAGCGAAGACGTGGTGATCCTCGGCCGCGACAAGCCGAAGCCCGCCGCCACAGCCGGGCTGCCCCTGAACATCGACCTGGAAGCCGACCTGGGCGACGACTTCACCTTGCGCGGCAAGGGCCTGGATGCACAACTGGCGGGAACGGTGCGCGTGCGCATGGCCGACCGCCGCGCGCCGCGCGTCAACGGCAGCATCCGCGTGGTGAGCGGCACGTATGCGGCCTACGGCCAGCGGCTGGCGATCGAACGCGGCGTGCTCAATTTCACCGGCGCCTATGACAATCCGGGCCTGAACATTCGCGCCGTGCGCAAGCGCCCCGAAGGCGAAGAACTGAGCGAAACCAATGTCGAAGCCGGCGTCGAAGTGCGCGGCACCGCGCTGGCGCCATCGGCCAAGCTGGTCTCCAACCCATCCGTGCCGGACAGTGAAAAGCTGGCCTGGATGGTGCTCGGCCACGGCACCGCCGACATGGCGGGCAATGAAATGAGCCTGCTCGGCACGGCAGCTGGCGCCCTGCTGGGCGGCAGCGGCGGGCCAAGCCTGGCCAACCGGGTCGGTCTGGATGAGCTGGGAGTCAGCCAGGCCAAAGGGCTGGAAAGCACGGTCGTCACCGTCGGCAAAAAGCTGTCCTCGCGCGCCTACATCAGTTTCGAGCAAGGCGCGGGCACCGCGACCAGCCTGGTCAAGCTGCGCTACAAGGTCAATAACCGCGTGACGCTGCAAGTGCAGACCGGCACCAACAACGCGCTGGACGTGCTTTACAACTGGGCTTTCGACTGACCGGGCGGATGCAGTTCGGGATTATGGTTGGGCACCGGCTCGTCTTGCGGGACGGGATTGTGCGGACTGTGGGGGTGCACCGGCTCGGGGCGCGGCTGCGACTCATCGACTGGCACCGGCAGGTCCGGTGCGCGGTGGGCGTGGATACGGTGTTTTTCCATGGCTGGAACTCCCGAAAGCGAGATCACGAAGGGGTATTTTACGCCTGCGGGTAAAATTCTTCTTTTTTCACGAATCCGGCGCCCCAATGCAACTGACTGTCACCACCGTAGTCCTGCTCATCCTCGTTCCGACGCTGATCTGGCGCATTTACTCGCGCCTGAAGCTGGTATTCCGCCGCCAGGAATCGGTCGCGTGGCGGCACTGGGTAGGCGCGGCTGGCTTGCCGATCCTGCTGCTGGCAGCCGCCCAGTCCATGCTGCGCAACCCGCCCGCGCTGGCGATGATGGCTGCCGCCGTGATAGCCGGCGCCTGGCTGGCGTTCTTCGGGCTCAAGAAGACGCGCTTCGAAAATACCGGCACCAAGCTGTATTTCACCCCGCCGAGCCGCACCGCGATTTTGATCTGCATGCTGTTTGCCGCCCGCGTGCTGCAGATCGGCGTCGAGTTTTACGTCAACCGCCAATCCGAACACCCGCGCGTGATCAACCAGGCCGAAGTCCTGCAACACCCGCTGACCGT